>NZ_JANZMJ010000011.1:0-151359 GCF_025175645.1 Peribacillus aracenensis | reverse complement strand
GGGTTGATATAAATCATAAAAAGATTACTATTTCATAATACTCTATGCTGAATTTTAGTATGAGTCTTAACCATAAAATGAAAACTACCTGTAAGCGCTGGATGTTTAACAAACATGCAGGTGTACATTCCATGTTTGGAAGGTCAGTAAAATGTCATTATTTAGTGTGAACTGAAATCCATTCATTTCATTTCAAGTTCAATACCGGAGTATTACAGTAAAATTTTTTTTGATCCATAAATCTGATAAATCAAAAAATGGAGGGGATTCTTTGAACGAACAAAAATACACGATAGACGATGCCCCATTTAAAAAGTTTCATTTTCGAATTGCTGGTCTTACCTTTGGATCAAGCTTCTGTGATGGCTATTCCCTTGGGATTATCGCGATGGCCCTGACAGTATTCGGGCCTCAAATGAATATGAATGCGATGTGGACAGGGCTGATCGGCAGTTCTGCTTTAATCGGTCTGTTTGCTGGATCTTTAATTCTTGGAAGACTTTCCGATCGTGTAGGCAGACAGAAAATCTTTCTCGTAAACTTTTTACTTATTACGGTAGCTACTATTTTACAATTTTTTGTCAGCAGTCCAGAAGAGCTGTTTATTTTACGGTTGCTAATCGGTTTTGGACTTGGAGGAGATTACGCTGTCGGTACTACTTTACTCGCCGAGTTTTCGCCAAAAAAGTACCGCTCCTCGCTCCTCGCGTCCATAAACGTAGTATGGACGATTGGATACGTAGCATCGAACTTTGTTGGTCATTATCTGGGGCAGGGTGGTTCAGACTCATGGCGTTGGATGCTTGTCAGCGCTGCCATTCCAGCTATTGTGGTTTTAATTTTAAGAATAGGAACGCCTGAATCACCAAGATGGCTTGTCAGCATGGGGCGTGTCGAAGAAGCTCGCCAAATTGTAAAAAAACACCTTGGACCGAACGTTGAAATGGGAGAAATGGCGACTGGCACTGAAAACCAAAAGACTTTAGGATTTCGTGGACTTTTCAGTAAAAAGCTTCGTAAGCGAATGGCTTTTGGCGGAATATTCAAATTAACTCTTGTTATTCCGTACTTTGCCATTTACACTTTCCTGCCGTCCATACTAAGTACAATGGGTTTTGAACAAAGCTTTTTTGCCGATACGATGCTGAATTTATTCTTGCTTGTTGGGGCAATTGTTGGTCTTTGGTTGCTTGCAAAATTTTCTCGTAGAGGGTTCACAATCGGGGCATTTACAATCCTTACAGTGTCATTGTTTTCACTCAGCTTATTACACAATAGTTCTCAATTCTTAATGCTGATAGCCTTTTTAATCTTTACTTTTTTCATGTCAGCAGCATCGAACCTTACATTAGTATACCCAGCAGAGCTTTTTCCAACTGAGATTCGTGGATCGGGAATAGGCATGGTTACGGCAATTAGTCGAATTGGTTCTGCGATTGGAACATTCCTGCTGCCTGTTTCTTTAAGTTCATTTGGATTAAGTGCCTCAATGGCAGGAATGGCAGCCATTCTGCTGGTCGGCTTGATCGTATCGATTGCTTGGGCACCTGAGACAAAATCGCTTTCACTTAATGATGCCAGTAATCCTTTACTTGAAGCGGGGCAACCTCCGATGGAAACCGATATTCCCTTTACTAAAAATGAAAAAATAACATAAGATTAATTTTCAAGCAAATAAATGAGAAGGACCAAAACTTTTTTCTCCTTCTTGATGAGTCATATGAGAGGAGATGTGTAAGGATGACAACTACTAATTGTTCACATCCTATGGATATTAAAGAGGTGGCACTAGGGGATGGTGCGATTTCGATCCAAGAGGTAATTGCGGTTGCAAGATATGGTGCAAAAGTTACTTTCACTGAGTCATATTGTGAAAGAGTAAATAAATCACGAAGCTTAATAGAAAAGTTTTTAGATGATAATAGATTGATTTACGGTGTAACGACTGGTTTTGGCAGTAATATGACAGAGGTGATTTCCCCACAGGACGCAGAAACCCTTCAACGTAATATTGTTCGTTCACATGCTGTTTCAGTAGGGGAAACTCTTGAAAAAGAAGTCGTAAGAGCCATTCAATTGATGATCCTTGTGAATTTAGGCCAGGGCTATTCAGGAGTCCGTTTACAGGTTTTAAATCTGATCGCTTCACTGCTGAATCACGATATACTTCCCTATGTTCCAGGTGAGGGGTCTGTGGGGTATCTGTCTCCTGAAGCACACATGTCCTTATTGGTGATCGGAGAGGGGCGGGCGTGGTACAATGATGAGCTTCTCCCGGGAAAGGATGCGTTAGCGCAAGCTGGATTGAAGCCAGTTACGCTTGGGTGTAAAGAAGGACTGGCTCTTATAAGCGGAACTCCTTCCGTCACTGCGATGGCCGTTCTGGCTTTATACAATAGCATGCAAGCAGCGAAAATCGCGGACATTACGGGAGCTATGTCCTTAGAAGTGCTAAAAGGTACAATAAAAGCATTTGATCCCCGTCCCCATGCATTGAAAAAACATGAGGAACAGGCAATGACAGCCAGAAATGTAACAAGGATTCTTGAAGGCAGCCAAATCATTGATACATACCAGGATCATAGATTACAAGATGCACTAAGCTTACGATGCATCCCGCAAGTCCATGGAGCGATAAAAAGAGTATTGAAAGACGCTGCTGTTTCGATTGAGAATGAAATGAATTCCGTAAGTGACAATCCTCTGATTTTTCCGGAAGAGGAAGATGGAATTGCACTAATGGCTGGAAATTTTGATGGTTCATTTGTTGGGATATACGCGGATGCGATTTCCATAGCGCTAGCAAACTTAGCAAAAATAACAGAACGCAGAATAGATCGGCTTGTAAACCATCACCTTAGTGAATTACCTAATTTCTTAGTGGTTAATCCAGGATTGAATAGTGGCTACATGATTCCACAATATACAGCTGCCGGGCTACTGAATGAAATCAGGGTGTTATCGCATCCAGCCACTATCGATAATATCCCTACATGCGCAAATCAAGAAGACGTGATAAGTTTTGCCTATTTCGCTTCGAAGAAAGCCTATCGGATTTCGAAGAAACTTGAATATATTTTAGCCATTGAACTGATGACGGCAACTCAAGCAATGGATTTTCATCTGCCATTGAAACCGTCACCGGTCACGGAGGGGGTATATCATTTAGTTCGGAGCGAAGTCCCGATGGTTGAAGAAGACCGCTTTTTCCATCCTGACATTGAAGCGGTTTATCGGCAAATTCATGAAGGAGAAATAGTGAAGCTCGTTGAAATGAAAATCGGGGAAATAGAGTTCTAAAAAAACCATGTGGAAGCCGTTTTACTTTATTTTATAAGGTAAAGTGGCTTCCTTTTTTAAAAAAGAAGGTTCATATTTAAAAGAGGAGGGATGCAAGATGCACTATGATGTAATTGTAATTGGAGCTGGATCTATGGGAATGTCTTCAGGATATTACCTTTCAAAAAAAGGACAAAAAGTATTATTAATGGATTCCTTTGCTCCTCCTCATAACAAGGGCAGCCATCACGGGGAAACAAGAATTATTAGACATGCTTATGGTGAAGGAAGGGAGTATGTTTCGTTGGCACTTAAAGCCCAAAAGCTATGGGGTGAATTGGAAAGAAATTCGGGGGAACAATTATTTCTTCCAACGGGGGTCCTGAATGCTGGAAGCGAAAATTCCACTTTCATTAAACAAGTGAAAGCGGGGGCAATGGAATATGGTTTACCTATGGAAATATTGGATTCACATGAAATTCATGATAGATGGCCTGGTATAACACTGCCAGAAGATTACATTGGGTGCTATGAATCGACTTCTGGCGTGTTGAAAAGTGAAGGGTGCATAAGTGCGTATCAACAACTTGCGAAATCTAATGGTGCCGACATCATTGTAAACAGTGAAGTAAGGAAGATAGTTGTTCATGGTGATGGGGTCACGGTTAAAACGGATGAACAGACATTCCACTCAGAATCTTTAGTGGTTGCAGTTGGGGCATGGGCGCCGAAAATACTGGGGATGTTAAATTTAGACCTACCGCTAGAACCCATTAGAAAAACATTTGCTTGGTTTCATGCAAATGAAAAATTATATAATCATAATGATTTTCCGGCTTTTTCTTTTGATACTTCGGTTGGTACATACTATGGCTTTCCTAGTATAAATGGTTCTGGTTTGAAGATAGGGAGACATGATGGAGGAAACCGTATAAATCCTGATGGCTGTATTGAAGGGTTTGGTGAATTGGATGATGATGTGGGTGATTTGTTGAAGTTTTTACGGAAATATATGCCTGATGATCAAAAAATGAAATATGGGAAAACTTGCATCTACACCATGACCCCTGATGAGCATTTTATAGTGGATAAACATCCTTATTATCCACACATTGCTATAGCAGCAGGTTTCTCTGGACACGGTTTTAAATTCAGCAGTGTCATGGGTGAAATTTTGAGTGACTTGATTATCTCCGGTACTAGCAAGGAAGATATTTCATTGTTTTCTATTAATCGATTCAATAATTGAATGTCATAATATGCTTCACACCTTAATGCCCTAATCATGGCCGTTGCTTTCTTCCAAAGGAAACAACGGCTTTTTTTATTGCTTAATATTTATGAAGAGCTCTTCTTGAATCTAACTTTAATGTTAGGTTATCTAACAAAGTATTGTCGAAATAATTAGAATATGATAGAATAAGAATATTCCGAAATGTGAAACTCGAATTCCGAATTTCGGAACTAGTAGTATTGAGTGAATGAATGAGTACCTACATATTCATATGGATTATTTACTGAAATTTTCGTTAATAAAGGAGAAGGTCGTATGAACACGGTTGATTTGAATTGTGATTTAGGAGAAAGTTTTGGCGCTTACCGTATTGGTAATGATCAAGAGATTTTGGATTATGTAACATCTGTCAATGTAGCTTGTGGATTCCACGCTGGTGATCCGACCGTCATGAGAAAAACGGTTCAGCTTGCTTTGGGGAAAAATATAAAAATCGGAGCCCACCCAGGTTTACAGGATTTAATAGGATTTGGAAGGCGCAATATGAATATTTCACCACAGGAAGCTTATGATATTGTTGTCTATCAAATTGGTGCATTAAATGGCTTTCTGCAATCCGAAGGCGGAAGTATGCAGCATGTGAAACCGCATGGGGCTTTGTACAATATGGCCGCAAAGAATAAAGAGTTATCCATGGCCATTGCCGAAGCGGTATATAAAGTGAATCCCGAGCTTATCTTATTTGGTTTGTCAGGCAGTGAATTAATACGTGCCGGACAGGCTATCGGATTGCAAACCGGGAGTGAAGTATTTGCCGATCGTACCTACCAGCATGATGGTTCATTGACTTCCCGATTGGAAAAGGGCGCATTGATCGAAAACGATGATGATGCCGTTGCGCAAGTCATTCGCATGGTGAAGGAGGGAAAGGTTCTGTCTCAACAAGGCTCGGATGTGGCTTTAAAAGCAGATACCATTTGTATTCATGGGGACGGGGCACATGCTTTATCCTTTGCTCGGCATGTTAAAGAGTCTTTACAATTATCTGAAATAACAGTCAAGTCCTTTTCTTGAAAATTCAAAACCATCAGGAGGTAGTTTCCATTGGAGCCAATTAAAAATACAACAGCACAGGAAAAGAATCCAAATAAGCCAAAAACAAACCGCACTTTATTGTTAGGTGCAGCATTCCTAATGGCAACGTCGGCAATAGGACCCGGTTTTTTAATGCAAACAACCGTTTATACCCAAAGTCTTGTGGCAAGTTTCGGATTCGTCATTCTTATATCGGTCATTCTTGATATATTTGCCCAAACAAATGTATGGCGCATTATTGCTGTTTCTGAAAAACGGGGGCAAGAAATTGCAAACATGGTCCTACCTGGGTTGGGCTATGTACTGGCAGCCCTGATCGTTTTGGGCGGGCTGGCATTTAATATTGGAAATATCGCAGGAGCTGGATTAGGTCTGAATGCGATGACGGGAATATCCCCCACGACCGGGGCTGCAATAAGTGCAGTCATCGCCGTACTGATTTTTGTAGTGAAAGAAGCAGGAAAAGCGATGGACCGTTTTACGCAAATTGCCGGATTTTTCATGATTTGTTTGATGGTTTACGTTGCTTGGACAACCTCTCCTCCAGTCGGGGAAGCGGTAGTGAGGACTTTTGCACCTGATAAAATCGATATTATAGCAATTGTAACGTTAGTAGGTGGTTCTGTAGGTGGCTATATTACCTTTGCAGGGGGACACCGTCTCTTGGATGCAGGCGTGAAGGGCGTTGACTCATTACCACAGGTCACGAAGAGCTCGGTAATGGGGATACTCATAACGACGGTCATGCGTGTTGCCTTATTTCTAGCCGTATTGGGCGTTGTATCGAAAGGTTTACAAATTAATCCCGATAACCCTGCAGCATCCGTTTTTCAACTCGCAGCTGGTAATGTAGGATATAAAATCTTCGGTATCGTCATGTGGGCAGCCGCAATAACATCAGTAGTCGGAGCGGCCTATACTTCCGTTTCTTTTATCAGAACATTCAGCGAAAAAATTAATAAGAAGGCGAACTGGATAATCATTTGTTTTATTGTCGTTTCGACCATTTGCTTTCTATTAATTGGTAAACCGGTTAAAGTGCTGCTAGTAGTCGGGGCCATTAATGGACTCATTTTACCAATTGCTCTTGGAACATTGCTAATTGCTGCATATAAGAAAAACATCGTGGGTGATTATAAGCATCCTTTATGGCTAACGATTTCCGGTGTGTTCGTGGTAGTCATCATGGCGTTAATGGGCGTATATACATTAATGAAACAACTGCCCGCACTTTTTTAATGATTAATGAACGAATATCCATTAAATATAGGTTGAAGTGTTTGCTAGTTCAAAATAGGAGATGAATACTAATGATCGATCTTTCCCAAGCTACCCCGGCTGAGTTGCGTTCCATGATTCGAAACAATGAATTGATTAAACCGACTGCCGGCATGGCTAACGGTTATGCACAAGCGAACTTAGCCATCTTAAAAAAAGAACATGCTTTTGATTTTTTATTATTCTGTCAGCGCAACCCTAAATCCTGTCCATTGCTGGACGTTACGGAAATTGGTTCACCTATTCCCGCATTTGCAGCAAAGTCTGGGGATATACGCACCGATATACCTAAATATAGGGTATATAAATATGGAGAATTAGTGGAAGAAGTAACGGATATCTCAAACTACTGGGAAGACGATATGGTTGGATTTTTGATCGGGTGCAGCTTTACATTCGAACACGCCCTTTTGAATAATGATATATCGATACGCCATATTGAAGAGGGATGCAATGTACCTATGTATAAAACCAATATTCCATGCATTGAAGCAGGGATCTTTCATGGGAAAATGGTAGCTAGCATGAGGCCGATTCCACAAAAGGATGTAGTGAGGGCAGCTCAAGTGACATCGCGGTTTCCAGCAGTTCATGGGGCTCCAATCCATATTGGTGACCCTGAAGCGATCGGTGTTTCCAGCATTCAGCATCCCGATTTTGGAGATCCGGTCACGATTCGTGATGGGGAAGTCCCGGTTTTTTGGGCATGTGGTGTAACGCCGCAATCCATTGCTATGGAGACCAAACCGGAGATCATGATCACGCATGCACCTGGACATATGTTCATTACGGACATTCGTGATGAAAAATTAGGAGTTTTATAACTGACAGAAAGAGATGATTCCCTATGCCGGAAAAGCTATTGAATATAACTGCATGTACACTTTCTCCATTGGGCGATTCCGCGATCGTGATTACATTCGGGAATGGAATGGAATACAGCATACACAAAAAAATAAAATTGTTAATGGATTTACTTGAAGATGAACCTTTTGCAGGATTTATAGAATGTGTACCTGCTTTTACCAATTTGACGGTGTTTTATGACCCACTTGTTGTTTATAAGGATCATAAACAAAGCAAGAATACGGAAATATCTCCTTATGAAGTGGTCCGTTCCATCCTGGAAAGGAAATTAAAGAGTTTAAAAGAAACTAAGAAACTCTCACATCGAACAGTTTCCATTCCCGTGTGCTATGGGAAGGAATATGGACCGGATTTGGAATATGTTGCCCGTTATAATGATTTGACTACTGATGAAGTCATTCACATTCATTCAACCAGGGAGTATTTGGCCTATATGATCGGGTTCGCACCTGGTTTCCCGTTTCTTGGCGGAATGTCGGAAGAAATCGCGACACCTAGGCGTTCCTCTCCCCGAATGACCATTCCGGCAGGGGCAGTAGGAATCGCCGGTATGCAAACGGGTGTATATCCTATATCAACACCTGGTGGATGGCAATTGATCGGACAGACGCCATCCAAACTATTTTTACCAAATGTAAATCCTCCAAGTCTATTACGAGCAGGAGACATTGTGAAGTTCCATCCGATTTCGGATCAAGAATATAAAGAAATGATCCTTAAGGAGGGATTACAGTGAGCCTGCGTATAATCAAACCGGGATTATTGACTAGTATACAGGATCTTGGAAGAAAAGGATTTCAGCAACATGGGGTGATTGTAAGCGGGGCAATGGATGGACATTCTTTACGAATTGCCAATATGTTGGTTGGCAATGAAGAAGGAGAAGCGGCATTGGAAATTACTTTAATGGGTCCGACCATTAAAATCGAGAAGAATTGCCTGATTTCGATAACGGGTGGAAATTTATCACCTACAATTGATAATCAGTCTGTACCGATGTGGAAACCTATTCTAGTGAAAAAAGGATCGATTCTTCGCTTTGAAGGATGTAAATCAGGTTGCAGGGCGCACTTATCAGTGTCGGGTGGCTTCGCCATTCCTGAAGTTATGGAGAGTAAAAGCACCTATCTAAGGGCTGGGATTGGCGGCTATATGGGGAGGGCATTAAAGGCTGACGATGTCTTGGAGTTTAATGAACCTTCGAAAATTATTGGTGATCGGGCGTTCAAAGGTTCATTTTCCTTCCCAATGTGGTTTGTCAATGAGAAGGAGTTCATGCCAGGAGGAAAACCTCTCATCCGTTTCATCGATGGAAGCCAATATGAAAGTTTCACAGATTCAAGTAAAGATAGTTTTGTAGCGGGGGCATTTAAAGTTTCCAATCAATCCGACCGCATGGGATATAGATTATCAGGACCGACACTGGAATTAAAGGGTAATGGGGAATTATTATCTGAAGCGGTCACAAATGGGTCCGTTCAGGTTCCTCCTGATGGAAACCCGATCATTCTCCTTGCGGATAGCCAAACAACGGGTGGATATCCTAAGATAGCACAGGTGATCACTGCAGATTTACCAATTATCGCACAGGTCAAACCAGGTGAATCCATTCAGTTCTCACGGGTGAACTTAAAGGAGGCTGAAAAGCTTTTGCTGCAAAAAGAACGGCAATTGAAGGAATTGCAAGCTTCGATTTCCTTAGCCCTGAACAAGTGGCTGGATAGATAATTCCGGTCGCAAACGATGAGAAAGTACTCTTTAAGAGGCTTTCCTTTTTTGTTCCCGCTTAAATATATATTTTACTGAAGGTATTACATCCTTTCCTCCATGTTTTATAATAGAATGATAGTTAAGGAAAACATGTATCATGAAAGGAGACAATATATGCAGGCACATAACAAAACCGTCGTGAAATCCATGCAAATCCTAACCCTTTTCATAAATCATCCGAAACTGACTTTTAATGAAATGATGGAACTTTCCAATTTGCCGAAAACGTCGTTACATCGTATGGTGGGATCATTGGAGGAAATGGGGTTTTTAACAAAGGACGATGATGGCCATTATTCACTTGGACTGATATTCCTGCAGTTTGGCCAACTGGTAGGGGAGCGTTTGGATATCAGGTCTATCGCCTATCCCATCATGAAAGACCTTCGGGATGATGTTGAAGAAGCAGTGAATTTAATTGTGAGGGATAAGGATGAAGCGATGTATATTGAAAAGGTGGACACCCTGCATCCTGTTCGCCTTTATACATCCATTGGAAGACGTTCACCATTGTACGCTGGCGATTCTCGAATCATCTTAGCGTATTTGCCGGAAGAAGAGCGGGAAAATTATTTGGGAAGCGTTCAATTAAAAACAATCGCCATTGGAACGATAACGGATAAAACTAAACTCCGTCATGCTTTGGATGAAGCGAGAGTGGATGGTTACACGATAACTTCATCTGAACTTGAGGATTATACAAAAGCGGTGAGTGCACCGATACTCAATGGTAAAGGTCAAATAGTAGCCGGTATTAGTGTGGCTGGGATTGAAGCAAGATTTCAGGAAGATCGCTTGCCTGAATTGATTGATAAAGTAACGAAAGCAGCCAAGGCCATTTCCGTGAAACTGGGTTCTCAAACACATTAATGAAAATGGAAAAATCATGTCATTTTCGGAATATATTTTCCTAGAATAAGATAATGTACATAAGATAATGGATTCTATATGCAGGAAGCAGAGCCACCGCATTTGGTGGTTTTTTTGCATGCAATACTATCTGAGCCAGGACGAAAAGGTGAACCATTCGCGGTTCACCTTTTTTAATATAGTAAGACTTATACGAAAGAGTGTTGGTTAGCCATTAAATATGCACAAAGTCAGATTGATTTATATTTCTCGGCACCCCGATGTCAGCCATTGTAAGTAAACCTGGTTTACGGAGGGCATCCATTTGTTTAGCGGTATTGATAATCATCGCAGCGGTTGCGGTATCTCCAAAAATTCCATTGGGAACAATCAGCCTTTGGGTTTCGTTCCCATCAATAACGATTTCATCTTCTTGTTTAATACCTGCAGACATCGTTAAATCCAAGGAAATTTCCTTTCCGTCCAGGGTCTTGCCCGTGGAGATTTGATGAAGCCCATTAACATCCCCAGGTTTTATAGTAGTTAGCGGAACGGTCATATTTTCGCTTGCAATCGTTGGTTCAATGGTATTGACAACACTTGATAGTTCCCAATTCAGCCCATAAGCGATTAACCTAACAGACTCCTCAAGACCTACATGCCCAATTTTATCCCGCTCAGCTAAAAATTCAAACTCTTCTCTGGTCATCCCGATTCCGACCTTTTTTTGTAAGGGGAGGCGCCTTTTCGAAACATCAACTTTACGATTGACCTTGATTTGGTTAACCGAGGTCAATACTGTTGTAAAAGAAATGGCCATAGTATCCATGATGTAACCTGGATTGATTCCGGTCCCAATGACACTAAGCCCTTTTGCTTTAGCATAATCATCTATTTCCTTTGAAAGTTGAGGGTAGCGATGCCAAGGGAAAGAAAGCTGTTCACAGGTGGAAACCACTGAAAAGCCGTGATCTAGAAGCTCTTTGATCTGGGGCCAAACTTGTTGTGCGTTGGAACCGGTTGCATGTAATGCGATAGGGTGGTCAGCTTCAGTATTTACTTCTTGTATATGGGAGACTACAAACTTGTTCGTTTCCTTTTCATTGATTAGTAAGCCAATATCCTTTCCTGCCTTTTCAGGATCAATATCGACAACACCGATAATCGATTGAGGATTCGTTTGATAAGCACTGCGTAGAATTTCAATACCGATGGGACCCAGCCCGAATACTGCGAATTCAGAAAATTGCATTGTCATTCATCTCTCATCCTTTCAAATAACTTATAACAAAATGCTAACATTGAGTGATAAATAATAAAAATAGTTAATTTTTATATATTTATAAAGAATCGTTATAAAAGGAAATAAGGCAATGAATGAGGGGATATAATGGAGAACCATAATTCAACGGTGCTACCCATCGAAGGGGTTGTGGAATTGCAGTTGACGAATCATATGCTTTATCACCTCAAGCAGCATATATTGGGGTGTTAGACAGGAATCCAAGGTTATTTCCTTTGGAGATACCGCCATACTGTTCCCATTTAAAACCTTTTACTTGAAAGGATCTAGACTAAGTAGATCTTCAGTCCGTAGCATCCCTGGATTTTTTGACATGATGGACATTTTCTGCTTCGGTTAATGAAGTTTCAAAAAAAATTATTGAGTTGCATTAATTAAGGCTCGGTTAAGGTGTTGTTTCGGGGTGTTTTCATCGAAACAACACCTTATTTAGTTCTGTATATAAAACTACTTTTTCTGTTGGAAAAATATAAATCTGAATATTATTGACTATTATGAAAATTCAATATAACATTAAATATCGGTAACATTGTTTTTTATATAAAACAATAGTTGTGCTGACTTTTGAAAGGGGGAGTTGATGAAGTTTAATCGACATTTTCTATATTGAAATCATGAAAACGCATTCAAAAGATCCTGTTAAAAGGGGGGAAATAACATGTTACAAGGTCAAAAAAGATGGCTGTACATTGCGATTCCTATTTTTTTCTTCTGGTTTTTCGGGCAGATTGATAAAGTAGGTATCTCTGTTATCCAAACCGATCCGGGATTCTTAAGTGATCTTGGTTTAACTGGCCTGGATAAAAATGCAAAAATTGGCTTGATCTCCTTTATATTCATGATTTCATACTCCTGTTCCAACATTTTTTGGGGAGTTATTATCGACAAGTTAGGGGCAAGGAAAACAGCCGTTTTGGGTTTACTGGTATGGACAGCGACAATGGTCATGGGAGGACTGTCCACTTCATACGAAATGTTTTTGATTAGTAGGGTCATCCTCGGAATTGGGGAAGGTATGATGATCCCGATATCGGGTAAATTCATTTCGAATTGGTTTAATAAACGAGAGCTAGGAAGGGCACAGTCATTCTGGATTACAGGTAACTACCTTGGCCCGGCAGTGGGTACTGTTATGCTCATTCTAATTATTTCAACGCTTCATTGGCAGGCAGCGTTCTTTGCTCTCGCCGCCTTTAACTTGTTAATAAATATTCCAATGTTCCTGTTCTTGACTCGTAATACGCCAGAAGAACATCCACGCATGAGTAAAGAAGAAGTCTCCTATATTCGCCAAAAAGACGAAGCGGATGTTGTTCAGCCGAAACAATTCTTTGCAAAGGATTATCGTTATTGGATTGTTTGGTTCGGCAATTTGATGTCGTCCTTTCTATTCTTTGGAATCAGTATTTGGCTGCCTACATATCTCGTTGAGGCCAAAGGCTTTGAAAGGGAAGCAATGACTGGCATTACTTCATTATCGTGGCTATTCGCGCTCGGATTTGTCCTGGCTGGCGGATTTCTGGCGGACAAAACGAAGCGCCCGAGTTTGCTTGCGACGATTCTGTTCATACTGACAGCTATATTTTTGACAATCGCTGTCATTGCACCAAATCCCATTTTTGCCGGCGTTTCCATGGGGCTCGCAATGGGAACTCAGGGTGGAATGTTCCATCTAACCAATTTCTTCATCATCAAGTTTTCAACGCCTGAAACAGCGGGTCGCGCAGCCGGTTTAATGGGGTTCACAAATATTATGGGTGGATTTTCAAGCTATATTATGGGGTGGAGCCGCGATATGTCCGGAGGTGATTTTGGTCCATCCATTGCCATGCTGATCGTAGCAGCCATTCTCGGGTTTGTGGCGTACTTGTTTATGATTAAACAAGAAGTTGCCGAATATCACCTAAGTAATACGACAGGAAACAAATTAACTTTATAGAGAGCAAAAAGTTAATATAATACTTTTTTTAGTAGGGTTTCTCAGTAAGAAGGGCGTTGGATTCTTACTGAGAAATCATAATAAAATCTTGAATGCTCATTGAAGGGTACATAGGAGTAAGGATAACCATAGATTGATAGAGAACAAGTAACGTTTTTTCCCGAACGATGGCTTCAGCTTTTTTTGCAGCTTACATTGACAATAAAGCGATTACATTTTAGAATTGTTTATATATAAAAACATAGTTTTGTATATAAAACAAATTATACTAGCGTACAAGACCGTTTACTTGAATGGATCTTTGGATAACCGTTCATCACGGCTGAAAAATAACAGAAGGGGTGGAGACAATGGGTATGGCCTTAAAAGATAAAGTCGTATTGATTACAGGGGGAGCTTCTGGAATAGGGGAAGCTGTCACACGCCGTTTTATACAAGAAGGAGCAAAAGTAAGCATTATCGGCCGTTCTATAGACACGTTAGCGAAAATGAAAGAAGAATTTGGCGAAAATATCCTTACTTATCAGGGAGATGTAAGCAAATACGAAGACAATGAGCAAGCGGTCCAAGCTACTGTTGAGCAATTCGGAAAGTTAGATGTTTTCGTTGCGAATGCCGGCGTGTTCGATGGATTTGCCAAATTTGCCGATGTGACTCCTGAGGCGCTTTCCGAAGCATATGATTTCCTTCTCAATATTAACGTAAAAGGCTCTTTTTTCGGGGCTAAAGCCGCTCTTGAAGAACTGAAAAAAACAAATGGCAATATTATTTTTACCGTATCCGGTGCAAGTTTTTATCCAGATGGCGGCGGCGTTTGGTACACAGCGAGCAAACACGCCCAAATTGGATTGATGCGCCAGCTTGCGTTCGAACTATCTCCTTCCATTCGAGTAAATGCGGTAGCCCCAGGGGGGACATTGACAGCACTCACGGTGATTCCACCGCTGCGCCCATTTGTGAAAATCGTCGATAATGATACGAAAGCAAGCAGCATTAAAAAACGGAATATTCTTCAACTTGCCCAGATGCCGGAAGATCACGTTGCGGCGTATGTATTGTTAGCTTCTGACGAATCACGCGCGATCACCGGTGAAATCATTTCCAGCGACGGCGGATTGTCAGTGCGAGGACTTGGCTAAGCTGGCACAGTTTTTGAATATTGTTTAAGTTAAGTTGTAAGGTGGGAACGGAAGTCGATTTTCCTGTTTATCTTCAAGAAAAAGGAAGCACTTTCTTAATCAAATCAAAACGAAAGCTTTTTCCAGGCGAAATATTAATTTAGTAAATCATTTGCTAGTTTAAGTAAATATATTTCAAGTTATTACAGCTTTCAAAACTGTATTGTTAAAAGTTATGCCAAAAACAAATAAGGGGGACTGATAGCATGCCATACGTAAAAGTAGAAGATTTAAGCATTCATTATGAAATAGAGGGCACTGGAGAACCTTTAGTTTTATTACATGGTATGAGCAATAATTCACAGTCTTGGAAGGAACAGATCCAGGAATTAAGGGAGCATTATACAGTAATTGCATGGGATGCCCCGGGTTATGGGAAAAGTTCAGATCCAGCAGAAGAATTTAGAAGTTTTAAAGAGTTCGCGCGTATTCTTAACGGCATGATGGATCAGCTAAAGTTGGAAAAAATCCATCTGCTCGGCCATTCAATGGGAGCGGCAATTGCGATAGAGTACTGTAGCCTGTACCCAGATAAGATTAAAAAACTAATATTAGCCGATTCGACAAGAGGGGCTGCTGCTCTAACCCCGGAAGAGAATGAGACGAAATTGAAAAATCGATTATTTTCAATTGAAAACCAATCTACTGAGGAGATAGCGGAAAAGAGGATACATGCACTGCTATCCCCCCATGCTTCAGAAAAAGTCCATACACGAGTAAAAGAGATTATGACACAGATAAGATCAGCAGGATATCGTTCGGTAGCATATTCACTTTATCATCTAAATCAAATGAAATCGTTATCTCATATAGATGTTCCTGTTCTTGTAATTTGCGGTGAGTTGGATACTGTGACTCCTATTAAGGAGTCGGAAGCAATTCATGAAGAGTTAATAAACTCCCGGCTAGTGATAATTCCAGAAGGCGGTCACCTGTGCTACCAGGAAAATCCTGAAAAGTTTAATTCAAGCATTTTGGAATTTTTGAACGATATTGAGTAAGGAAAAAACGAATTCGATTGCTTAAGGCTTCTCTAAATGCCTTAGGAAAAAAAGGGTTTAGATTATAGAGAGGAATGGAAAGTGAAAATGGCTAATTTTACAATCGTGGATAAAGAAACTTGTATTGCTTGCGGAGCTTGTGGTGCTTCAGCTCCGGATATTTATGATTACGATGAAGAAGGTATTGCGTATGTTATATTGGATAATAATGTCGGGGCAGCGATTATACCTGAAGAACTCGAGGAAGATATGATAGATGCTTCAGAAGGATGTCCAACCGATTCTATAAAAGTGGCTCAAGTATCCTTTGATGGTAACCCTAATAAATTTGAATAATAAATGAGGGCGTTTCTACTGATTATAGATTTAAAGATTTTAAAACTAAGGAAATTGAAGTCACTAGTTTGTTGAAAGGATGGATATTTAACCGATCTTATCCATCATTATTAGAAGGGAAAAAGGAAGAAATACTTGTGGAAACATTACAAGTCAATCCCTTACAACCAGTAGATCATGTTCAGTATGAACTACCAACTTAGAAAAACAAGGAGTGATTACATTGACAGAAGATAAGAAGGTCTATGACATAACAATTATTGGTGGCGGCCCAGTTGGTTTGTTTACGGCGTTCTATGGCGGAATGAGGCAAGCAAGGGTGAAAATCCTTGAAAGTCTTCCTCAATTGGGAGGACAGCTTTCGGCTCTTTATCCGGAAAAATTCATTTATGATATAGCTGGATTTCCAAAAGTAAGGGCGCAGGAATTGATAGAGAATTTAAAAGAACAAATGAAAGTATTCGAACCAACCATTTGTCTTGAAGAAGCAGTTGAACAGATGGAAAAGCAAGCAGACGGAACATTTAAGATCACCACAAACCTCGATACTCATTTTTCTAAATCAGTAATCATTACTGCTGGAAATGGAGCCTTTCAACCCCGTAAACTGGAATTGGAAGATTCAACACAGTTCGAAAATAAGAATTTGCATTATTTCGTGAATGATATGAACCGATTTAAAGGAAGAAAAGTGGCGATTCTAGGCGGTGGGGATTCTGCTGTTGATTGGGCCCTTATGTTAGAGCCGATTGCTGAAAAGGTAACATTGATTCACAGAAGAGATAAATTCCGTGCCCATGAACATAGTGTAGAAAAATTAGTGAATTCCTCCGTTGAGGTCAAAACACCTTATATTCCCTCCGAACTGGTTGGCGCAGATCAAATTACTCAAATTGTTTTAGAGCATACAAAGACTCAACAAAAAGAAGTGGTTGACGTAGATGATTTAATTATTAATTACGGCTTTGTCTCTTCTCTTGGAGCGATTAAAGAATGGGGTCTAAACATCAATAAAAATGCAATTATCGTAAATTCCAAACAAGAAACAAACATTTCAGGCATTTACGCGGCCGGGGATATTTGTACGTATGATGGAAAGGTTAAATTAATTGCTTCCGGATTTGGTGAAGGTCCTACGGCAGTTAATAATGCCAAAGCCTATATTGACCCCATGGCGAAAGTTCAGCCATTGCATAGTACTTCCTTATTTGGTTGATATATTTGGCATCAAGACTCTTCTGAAGAAATGAAAGTACGTAGCGAGAATCCAGAATAAAAAGTGATGGATAGGGGTCTCGATAGTCCTGATTTTGGATGGAGATGAAACTTAAAGCAGAAAACGGGGCTTTACAGGTTTTGTTGCCTTATGAACTAACAGATTGATAGTTCAGCAAAGGAGACAGGCCAAGATGACTGAAAAATAAAAGTCGAATTCCTTCACGGTTAGGAATTCGACTTTTTAGTTTGTTTAAGTAACGCCCCTATAGCGATTCTTCACAATATTAAACTTTGTAAGTAAAAGATAGAAATGATCATGCTTGTTAATGGCGAATAGTGGGTTGACCTCTAACGACATCCACGGTAATTCTGCCACGACATCGGGCGGTTCGGTTATACCTTGTGAAATAAGATTCCATTGCCCCTGCGATGGCTGAAACAAATAATTTAAGAGCTGAATCAATCGGAACAACAAAATATTCATAATGGCCAGTGATCATGCTTTTTAACCATTGCATGGATATGGTTAAACTAGGATGGACTTCTGCGAAATACGGATCAAAGGATAGGTGATACTTATTACGAAATCTTAAACAATGCGAGTCGTGAAAATTTTTCGATAACGGGTATCTTGTCCAAACTCATTCAAATGTTCCTTTTATCAAAGGAATGCCCTTTTCTACCATAACTTGTCCTCTTGCCATTACCGTGCTGATTGCCAAAGTTTCCTTTTGCAATAGTACGATATCTGCATCCTTCCCTGTTTGGATACTGCCCTTGTTTGATAGTTTCAGCACTTGTGCGGGATTCGCGGTGATGACCTTCAGTGCCGTTTCAAGGGGGATTCCTTCTTCTAAAACAGAATCACGCACTTCCTGATATAGCGAAGATACTTTTCCCACTTGAAGGCCTGCATACTCCCCATGGGTGTTGAAAAACGGAAGGCTGGCCTGTCCGTCTGAAGAGAAGGTTATGTGTCCGACTGGTATCCCTTCTTCAAGCATTATCCGCAAGGCAATGCTGCACTTCACTTCGCCATCATCCAGAAACTGTGGAATGGTGCTTGTTGTAAAGTCTACGTACCCGCCGCGTTTGGCGTAATCAATTCCTACCTTGAATAATTCTTCATTTCGGTTGATATGTGTCGGATGGAGCTGCCGAATCGGAATGTTGGTTTTATCAGCAATTGCATGTAACAACGAGAGCTCACCATCTCCGTCTCCTACATGAACTTCTAAAATACCTGCTTTTCCTGACAGAATACCGCCGTTGCGTGCCGCTGCGGCGATTTTGGTCAATTCTTCAAAAGTGGGTTCTGATGATCTATGGTCGGAGATGGCAATCTCCCCTACACCGATGATTTTGTCGATGAGAATAAGGTCATCTTCGATTTTCTCTGTCAATGTTTTTACTGGCACTTGGTAGGAACCTGTATGAATGAAACAGGAAATACCCTCTTCTTCAAGCGCCCGGGCCTTTGCAAGCAGGCTTTCCATTCTACGCGTAGTTCCGTCTGTACCGAGCAAGCCAACCAGCGTTGTAATGCCGGAAGTCGTAATATCCGTAAGCATCAGCTCAGGGGTGCGGGTTTTGAATCCGCCCTCACCGCCTCCGCCAATAATATGAACATGTGAATCTATGAAACCTGGAACAACTAAAAGATTGGTCGCATCAATGATATGAATAGGAGCGAAGTTGTCAGGAATCTCGATCCTGTCATCGATGAATGCAATTTTATCATTTGTGATCAAAACGTCTTTCCGTCCTAAGTAATTGGGTGAGTATATCTCGCCATTTTTGATTAAAGTAAGCAATGTGTTTTTCCTCCTGTGATTAATTCATGATTTTTATCAGAATGGACCATATCCGATGAAGTGAGCCATGATGACGGCTATTAATCCGATGAGATATTGAATGAGTACCAGGGGCAGAATCCACTTCGCCCATTTTGTCCAAGGTATTCCTGCAATTGCCAAGCCTGCCATCAAGGTGGTAGCGGTCGGGAAAATCATATTTCCAATTCCGTCCGCAAAAGAGAAAGACAACACTGCTGTTTGGCGTGTAATACCCAATAAGTCTGCGAGCGGAACCATAATTGGCATGGTCAACATCGCATGACCGGTGCCGGAAGCTAGAATAAAATGAATGAGAGTTTGGAAGCTGTACATGCCGGCAACGCTTAAATAGGCCGGAATATGCTGAATAGCTTCAGATAGTTGATGGAGCATAGGGTCGACGATATGTCCCTCATTCAATACAACAAGAATGGCGCGTGATACGCCAATAATCAAAGCACCGCCCAGCAAGGCTGCAGATCCATTGGTAAAAGAGCTGACGATGTGATCCGCAGACAATTTTCCGATGATTCCAATGACAATTGTCAATACAATGAATAGGGCAGCGATTTCCGTCATGTACCATTGGAACTTAATGACTCCAAATGCCAAAATGATGTAGTTAATTAAGAAACTGCCTAAGATGAACTTATGTCTCGCTGTTAACTTCACACTTGATTGCAGCAGTTTTTTCGATTCTTCTTTTGTATATTTTCCATAGATTCCGATGGAAGGATTATTCTTTACCTTCATTGCGTAACGATGGATATAAAGAACGGAAACAAGGTAGACGATAATAAATAAAATAAGGCGCAACCCTATTCCTGAGAACATCGGCAATTCAGCAATTCCTTGCGCAAGTCCTACTGTGAATGGATTCATGATGGCAGTCGTGAATCCCGACAATGCCCCAACAATGACGATGGCGGTTCCTGTAATTGTATCGAATCCGAGAGCCAACGCCAGCGGAATGATAAGAGGGAGATATGCCAGTGTTTCTTCCGCCATTCCCATTAAGGAGCCGCCTACAGCAAAAAACAGCATCACGACAGGAATTAATAGCTTTTCACGTGTCGCCAACTTCCGAGCCATTGTGGCGATCAGCACATCAACCGTCCCTGTTGCTCTTAAAACACCGAAAAACCCTCCGATAATCAATAAGAAAAAGATGATATTGCCGGCTTCAACCATTCCTGTGTGAATAGCTTTTATCATATCGAACAATTCCACCGGTGTAGATTCTATCCATTTAAAAGAAGTGGCGTCAACAGTTGTCCGTCCATCTGCTTCGATCCGTGTATATTCCCCGGCCGGCAAAATGTAAGTAAATAGAGTTGCTATGGCGAGAATGCAGAGCAGCAATACAAAAACATTGATTTTTCTCTCTTTTTCCCCCGCTGTTTCCAGCAAAACAGCTTTCTCTTCTAATCGGCTCATAAGTGTCTCTCCTTTGTAATAAAATGAGTGCATGAAACTAATCCGCTTACAAAATATTGCCGGCCTATCACCTTTCATCTGTTTTTCTAGTATTCTGCTTTTTCCTCCTTTTCAAAACCATAGGCATGTCAACGGATGTCCATGTCATCAATGTCAATAGATATGCAAAATCTGTGCCAATACGGGGTAATTGATTTTTATGAAAACTTAATGGTTGAATTGGAGTTTTAGGTCTTTATTGGTTCTTTTTGGTGATATAATAGTACCAATTAAAGACAGGTAGGTGTTTTATGTCAAAATCCTCACTTACACTTATAGCGGGAAGCTCAAAAACAAAGGAAGCCTTGCAGGAGCAACTGGAACAACTGCTTGGAGACTACGTGCATGTCAAAAGCCATTCTACCGATGAGGGAATACCTCGTTCTCTGGGAGATGGATTGATCTTGTTTTCATCAGATGCCGCTTATGATAAGAAAGAGGGAATATATAGCGTAAATCCCGAGAAAATAATCGTCGGAAAGAGAACCGTTAATCATGAATACATTGACAAGCTATTAAGAATACCAGAGGGTTCGGCCGTTCTTTTGGTGAATGATGATGATGATGCAACTATAAACCTTATTGAATCCTTATATCAGCTTGGTGTCGATCATGTTCAATTTATTCCTTTCAGGAAGGGGATATTATTTTATGAGAATGTCCAAATAGCCGTTTCACCAGGAGAAACTCATCTATGTCCCTCTTACATAAAAGAAGTAATCGATATAGGTGTGCGTCTTTTTGATATAACAACAATTTTGGAAGTTGTAGAATGCTGTGGTTTACACAAGGATATATCCTCGAAGATTTCAGAAAGGTATATTAGCAATATCATTGAATTACAACGTAAGCTGTTATATGCAGAGCGTGATGCCCAGCAAATGAGCGATCATATCCAAAATGTGTTGGGGACTGTCGATGACGGCATATTGGTCGTTAACGAGGAAGGGCTGATAACGGTATTCAATAACCAGCTTGCGGCATTGTTCCATGTTGATGCAAAAGATGTGGTTAATCAGTATCTGGAGCATGTATTGAATCGCCGGGATATTATCGATTTCATCATGGGAAGCAATGATGAAAGCAAGTTCTTCAACATAGACGGAGTGGATGTCGTGATTTTTCGATTGCAAATGATGAAAGAAAATACAATCGTCGTAACCTTCAAAAGCGTACACCAAGCTTTCGAAATAGAAAAGACTGCACAAAGAGAAATGCGAAATCAAGGCTTTTATTCAAAATACCGCTTTGAAGATATTATTGGCGAAAATGAAGTAATGAAAGAGCGTAAGCAGATTGCCAAGAAGCTTGCCCTGTCGGAGCATCCGATTTTGGTTCAGGGAGAGACTGGAACAGGGAAAGAGCTGTTTGCTCATGCGATTCATGAGCATTCATTGCGAAAGAACGGGCCGTTTCTAGCGGTCAACTGCAGCGCTTTAACAGAAACTTTACTTGAAAGTGAATTGTTTGGTTACGAAGAAGGGGCATTTACAGGAGCACAAAGGGGAGGCAGGAAAGGACTGTTTGAAATGGCGGATAACGGGACGATCTTTTTGGATGAAATTGGTGATATAAGTCTCACAGTTCAATCCCATCTGCTACGGGTTCTTCAGGAGGGTGAAATACGCAGAATTGGCGGCAAGAGAATCATTCCCATAAATGTTAGGGTAATCACCGCGACGAATAAAAATCTTCATGATAAGATGCGGGACGGTTCATTCAGAACAGACTTGTTTTACCGTCTGAATGTACTCAATCTTTACATACCGTCACTAAAAGAGAGAAGAGCGGATATTCCACTTTTGATAAAGCATCTCATCACAAAAAGCGGGAAGTGGGTAAAAGTAGAGCAAGACGTTATGGAGTTTTTCATGCAATATGAATGGCCCGGCAACATAAGGGAACTTAAAAGCACGATCGATTACATGCTGACGGTTTGTGAGGGGAATGTCTTGACGAAGAGTGACCTTCCGTTCATGCACGGGCATGCGGAAGAAAGTGTTACGGCAGATTATCCCGTCTGTGAAAGTATACTGGAAATTCAGGAGCGAATTTTCATCTTGGAAGTAATCAAGCAATACAACGAAAAAGGAAAAGCGGCAAGTCGGGAACTTATTGCTAGTCAGAGTCAAGAATCGGACTTTGTCTTGTCCCCTCAGCAAATCCGTCGCCGCTTGGATATTTTGGAAATTGAAGGATTTGTCGTCAAAGGCAGAGGGAGGGCCGGCACCAAGATCACCGCTGAGGGGATGGAGTATTTATATTTTCTTAAGTCAAAGCATGCTATGCATGAATATAATTAGTCACTACCTATAAGAAGAGTTTGCAATTTCAAGGTTTTAATAAGTGATGGAAGGGGTCCCGCCCTAACGCCAATAAGAAGTTTAAGAGTTGAAATTATTCAATTTTTATAGCCCCATTTCTCAGTGTCACAAGAGAAATGGGGCTTTTTTAATACCGATTAGTATAGTTCTTAATTATAATTGCCCCTTTTTCACTCCTAGTTTTTTCGCAGCATTTTTACTACCTCATATATCTTTAAAATCATGATCATTCTCTAACGTTTTCAAAATATGCTTAGTCAGATTTGATGCATCCGTGTTTTTCCAAACTGCCGATATGGAACTGGATAATTCCGAATTATCGATGTTCAAGGCTTTGACTTGGCTTTTTCCCAACAAACTCACCATATCTTCCGGCATAAGGGCTACGCCTAAGTTATTGGAAATGAGATTGGCGATCGTCAGTAATTCTGAGCCTTTACATAATTCCTTAGGTGAAAATCCAGCAGTTAGACAAGCCTTTTCCAAAAGGAATTGAAGGGAGTGTGCTTGAACGGCATCATAATGGATAAAAGGTTCGTCTTTAGCTTCGTATAATTGTATAGCATCTTTTTGGGCTAGGGGATGATCAATGGAAACGACTAATTGTAAAGGGAACCTCATGAATTCAATCATGCTTAATCCTTCATTGGCGATGATGTTACTGTGGATGGGCGTTCGGATGAAACCGATGTGATAGTTTTGTTGGTTTACGAGTTTTACTGCCCTTGAAGATGTTGTTTCATGCACATAAAATTCCGTTTCCGGGTATTCCCCAACAATCTTTTTCAATAGCTTAGGGATAAATATGCTAGCTGCAGAGGGGACGGTGGCAATCTTCAGTTTAGGTTTGGGAATGGTTTTATTTTCAACTATGTAATTCACTGTTTTCTCAATATCTTCAAAGGAAGGGGCAAGTTTTTTATAGATGTATTCTCCTTCTTCCGTCAATGTAATTTTTCTTGTCGTTCGATTCAATAATTTAAATCCTAATTGTTTTTCGAGGGATAAAATCTGTTGGCTAAGTCCGGGCTGGGATATATGCAAGGTTTTCGAAGCCTCACTGAAACTCAGATGGTTAGAAACCTCTATGAAATAGCGGAGGGATAGGAAGTTCAAACAAACACCCACTTCAGTTGGATTTGAAAGTAAAAGGCTAAAATGGCCGGTAAAAGAAAGGGTTGACTTCTAATATTCCCTCTCAAACAAAAGCGGGAAATAACGATTAAAAGCTAGAAAGATGCTAGGAAAATCATTTTATAATAAAGACTTATAAGTTTATAACAATAATATATTTCTAAAATGGAAGAGTCAATATTATCCTTAAAGAAAGGGAAAATAGGTAATAAAAGGTAAAATAGTACTATATGATAGCGGATTTCCTTTGTTTTTAATAGGTGTTTTTACACATTTATGCTTTTATTTCGATTTCTATAAAAATTTTATAATCGATTTCTAGTGCTTTGGATTTATATGTATTATTTTGTAAAAAAAGGGAAAGTGAGGTGTCCGGTAGAATAATAACACTATCATCTCTTGCGGATGAAGAAAACACATGAGGGGGGAGTTTTATGAAAAAGTTTAATAAGTATTTTTTATTGGTTATGATTCTGACAGTGACCGGTATTATCACGGCCTGCGGAGACAGTAAGGAAGAGGTATCCGGAAGCGGAAACCAAAACCTGAGCTTGTTGACTGGTGGAACGGGAGGTACATACTATCCACTCGGAGGACAAATTGGAAAAATCATTTCCGATAAAACAAAAGCGAATATAACACCTCAGACATCTGGTGCCTCGGCCGAAAACATGGAAACATTAAGGGCCGGAGAAGCTGAAATCGCTTTTTCGCAAACGGATATCGCCGCATATGCACTTGAAGGAAAAGAAATGTTCGACGGGAAACCTATAGACAATATACAAGCAATCAGCTCTTTATATCCTGAAACGGTTCAAATTGTAACGACGGCAAAGAGTGGAATTAAATCAGTCGAAGATTTGAAAGGTAAAAAGGTATCAGTAGGTGCACCGGGTTCTGGTGCTTACATCAATGCCATGCAAATCCTGGAGATCCATGGATTGACTGAGAAAGATATTAAAGGGCAAAATCTTTCTTTCGATGAGTCGACGGAAGGAATCCAAGCAGGAAATATTGACGCAGCTTTCATTACGGCCGGCACGCCAACTGGTGCAGTTGAAGCGTTGTCCGTACAAAATGATATCATTATCCTGCCTATTGCAGAGGACAAAATTCAAGCATTGGTTAAAAAGTATCCATACTATGCTGAAGATACAATTCCAAGTGGTACTTACAAAATCAAATCCGAGGTGAAAACAGTTGCTGTTAAAGCTATGTTAGTAGTTACAAAGGATCTTGATGAAGATTTAGTTTATGAAATGACTAAAGCTGTTTATGACAATACAGATCAAATCACACATGCAAAAGGCAAGTTCATTACAGCAGAAACTGCACTTGAAGGATTAGGGGAAATGGAAGTTCATCCTGGAGCGGCAAAATACTTTAAAGAAAAAGGTGTTTCCAAGTAATGAAATTGGGTCGGTAGCTCGCTTTATGTGGCCTATCGGCTTCGTTTTTTCTTAATGGGATACTGGTTTTGAAAGGGGTGCCTATGAAACTCAAGAGATTCATGGCTTTTGGTATACCACTGCTCATCGCTTTTTTATTCTTTTTTCCTTATAAGCATGTAATTGCCTTTTCCTTCGAGGACCAAGGGGAATTAGTCGCATACTTTCCATTGAAAAGAGAACAAAACTTCCAGATTAAGTATACACACTCCATCCACCTTTCGGAGGTGCTGGAATCATATCGGTTATCGGATAAGCAAATCGAACAAACCGAACTTGCTTATCATGATTTTGCAGTCGGTATGCCTTCCAATGCAGAGGGGGAGGAAGTATTCGAAGAGAAAGACGGCACCTACTTCTTAAAAAATATGAATCGCAATTTCGCCTATATAGATTTACGGTTAGGACAAGTCAAAGCTAACCATCGGTTAATATATGATGAAAAAACATACACATTGGCAGACTTTATTAAGCCAGGAACATGGGTCAGAATTTCATCAGAAAGAATTTCATTATGGGAACAGTTGAAGGGAGTGAAGATTAGTGGCTGATCAAGAAAAAACGAAGTATTTAACCGAAGCAGAACAACAGGAGTTATTGGAAAAATACGATCCTGAAGCTGGGACAAGGAAATTAACCGGCGTCTTGGGACACATTGTATTTTTTGGACTCTTAGCTTTTTCGTTATTCCAATTATATACTGCTATTTTTGGTGTTTTTACAGCACAAATCCAACGGACGATACATTTAGGGTTTGCACTCTCCTTGATTTTTTTACTTTTTCCAGCAAACCGGAAGAAGCGTCAGAAAGGAAAATTTCAAGTTGCCTGGTACGATATCATTTTAGCAATCCTTAGTATAGGCGTAGGTGCATATTGGCCCTTATTTTTCGAGGATATCGTCATGAATGTAGGACGTTTAGGCGCTGTGGATTTTGCGGTTGGTTTAATGGCTATTCTGCTAGTTTTAGAGGCAACTAGGCGTGCAGTAGGGCTTCCTATTATGGTCATTGCTTTATTATTCGTTTTCTATGGAATTTTTGGTCAGTATATGCCAGGCTTCCTCTCTCATCGAGGTCTAACACTTGAACGTTTGGTGCAAACGATGTTCTTCTCGACAGAGGGCATTTTAGGTACACCGTTAGCGGTTTCATCGACATTCATCTTCCTGTTTTTATTATTTGGTTCCTTTCTTGTCCGTACGGGTGTCGGTCAATACTTCAATGATCTTGCAACGTCTATTGCCGGTAGAAGGATAGGGGGACCTGCGAAGGTTGCGATTTTTTCCAGCGCTCTGCAAGGAACGATCAGCGGAAGCTCTGTGGCTAATGTTGTCACTTCGGGATCCTTTACGATACCGATGATGAAAAATCTTGGATACAAGAAGGAATTCGCTGGGGCAGTGGAAGCTGCCGCGTCTACTGGCGGTCAATTAATGCCTCCGATAATGGGGGCGGCGGCATTTTTAATGGTTGAATTCATTGGGAATGGGATTACGTATTGGGATATAGCAAAGGCGGCTGCGATTCCAGCGATCCTTTACTTTTCAGGAATTTGGATCATGACCCATTTTGAAGCGAAACGACTTGGATTACGTGGATTAACGAAAGAAGAAATGCCAAATAAGAAGGAAGTGATCAGCAAACTTTATTTATTAATTCCGATCATCGCCATTATCTTCTTGCTCATGCTGAATATAACGGTTACACATGCAGCCTTGTATTCCATTCTTATCTCGGTTCTTGTAGGATTCATAAACAAGGATGTCCGCATGAAATTCATCGATATCATTTATGCATTGGTGGATGGAGCCCGAACGGCACTTGCGGTTGCAGCTGCAACCGCAGCAGCCGGCATTATTGTAGGAATCGTTACGAAAACGGGGCTTGGGCTGAAATTGGCAAATGGATTAATCGATTTCTCTGGTGGATATTTGATTCCAACACTGATGCTAACAATGGTAGCGGCAATTATTTTGGGAATGGGATCACCTACAACCGCCAACTATGTGATCACCTCGACGATTGCAGCACCTGCGATCGTTTTGCTTGGCGTTCCTGACTTATCTGCACATTTATTCGTCTTCTATTTTGGCATTATAGCAGATATTACTCCTCCAGTTGCATTAGCGGCATTTGCTGCGGCGGGGGTAGCGGGCAGTGAACCGATAAAAACGGGGATACAGTCATCAAAACTTGCTATTGCTGCATTTATCATTCCGTATATTTTTGTTCTCTCACCACAATTACTTATGATCGATACAACTTGGATGGAGGTCGCCTGGGTCGTCCTTACTGCAATGGCCGGCATGATCGCCATTGGTGCGGGTGTTATAGGTTACTGGATGAGGGGGATGCACTGGTTGGAAAGAGTCCTCGCCATAATCGTTGGTTTACTATTAATCTATCCTGAAACGATGTCGGACATCATTGGGGTATCTGCTTTTATCGTATTGCTGGCTTTGCAATATCTTTGGAAGAGCGGCAATCACGACAGTCCCAATATCTTGGAACATAAGCAAAGCATAGGGAAAAATTAAGTCTTCGAATATCAATCCTGAAGTAACGGGTAGTATTGTACCATTTTGGGGGGTGATTTTTTGAAGTGAAACATCAAAGAGAGCAGGGAATGTGCTGATTGCAATTATTTCGGCCAGCATATTCCTGCTTGAAAAGCAGAGTCATTTGCTCGTATATCCAGTTGGCGCACGGTAAAACCCAATTTGTTTTATTTTGAAAGGAGACTAATTCATGAAATTTTTAAAAAGTTTTATTTTAGTTACTTTCAGCTTCTTTTGTATGATCACACCAGCTTTTGCAAGTGTCCCTGGAGTGGATGGGTCAATGGGAAAGGGAGCAACAAAAGGAATCGTATCAGTTTCCCACCCATTAGCAGCTGAGGCGGGCATAAAGATATTAAAACAAGGTGGAAACGCAGTCGATGCAGCAGCAGCCATTCAATTATCGTTAAATGTAGTTGAACCAATGATGTCTGGAATCGGTGGCGGTGGTTTTATCATGATTTATAATAAAAAGGAAAATAAAATAACGATGATTGAAAATCGTGAAATGGCACCGAAAAATGTTACGCCTGAACTTTTTTTAGATGGAAAGGGCAAACCTGTTCCTTTTAGTAAGCGGCACACATCTGGTAAAGCGGTTGCAGTTCCTGGAACTCTGATGGGTTTAGAGACTTCTCTTGAGAAATATGGAACATTGAAATTATCACAAGTCATAGGCCCGGCCATTAAACAAGCTGAACAAGGGGTAAAAGTCAATTGGGCAACAGCACAATATATCGATGAAAATGTAACAAAGCTTAAAAATAACCAAGCGGCTGCAAAAGTTTTTGTACCAGACGGAAAGCCATTGAAAGAGGGAGACACCCTTGTTCAGCCAGATCTGGCAAAGACTTTTAAGTTACTAAAAAAACAAGGTTCCAAGGCTTTTTATAAAGGTGAAATCGGGGAAGCTCTAACCAAAGAAGTTCAAAAGCGTGAAGGAACGATGACAACTGAGGATTTGCAAAACTATGAAGTGAAAGAAAGAGAGCCGATTAAATCGGAATATAGGGGATTTGAAGTGGTGGGGGCGGCTTCACCAAGCTCAGGCAGTTTGACCGTTCTACAAATCCTGGAGCTTATGGAAGGATACGATGTACAAAAGATGGGGGCGAACACACCTGAGTATCTTCATTATCTCACGGAAGCCATGCATCTTGCTTTTGCCGATCGAGCTGCCTATATGGCAGATGAAGATTTTTATGATGTACCTACAAAAGGACTATTGGATGAAGATTATATTAAAGAAAGACGAAAACTCATCAATCCAAATAGATCAACAGCTGATGTCAAGGCAGGCGATCCATGGAAGTATGAGGGCAAGGAACCTCCTTCAATGAAGAAGGTAAAAGAGGAGAAAACACCGATCGGTCAAACAACCCATTTCTCTGTAATGGATAAATGGGGAAATATGGTTGCATATACGACTACAATCGAGCAAGTATTCGGGTCGGGTATCATGGTACCTGATTATGGATTCATGCTAAATAATGAAATGACGGATTTTGATGCAACACCGGGTGGAGTTAACCAGGTGGAACCAGGAAAAAGACCAAGAAGCAGTATGTCACCGACCTTCGTATTAAAAGATGGCAATCCCTTCATGGCCATCGGTTCACCAGGGGGAGCGACGATAATAGCATCTGTATCTGAAACGATTATGAACGTGCTTGATCATAAAATGCCAATCCAAGATGCCATATTAGCGCCGCGTATTTATTCCGCTGGATATCCGACAGTTAGATGGGAACCGGGAATTGAACAAAATACAAGGTTGGAGTTAATGGCAAAAGGCCATGTTTATGAAGAAAAACCCCAGCATATCGGAAATGTGCAAGCTGTTATTTATGATTATGAAAAAGGGAAAATGTATGGGGGAGCCGATAATACGAGAGAAGGAACTGTTCAAGGAGTGTATAATGTTTCCTATAAATCGAAAAAGCCAAAAGAAATAAAAGAGGAAAAAAAGGGACCGTTTACCTTAAAAGTGAATGGAGCCGTTTATCCTTATTCAGCTGAACAAATGAAACTGATAGATGAAAAACCCTATATCCAATCAGACAAATTGTTACTTGGTTTGGGTGCAATTGGAACTGGGGACTTGGAAACATTCAAACCAGATAAAAAATCGTATCTACCGGTGTTAAGGGTTGCGCAATCATTAGGATATAAAACAAAATGGAACGAAAAAGACAAAGAGGCACTATTGGAAAAAGATCCGGCGGATATTGGAGATCCAGACGATGATGGCAGTGTAACGAATTAATTTACCCTGACGAATTTAGACTGAAACTGCTCTAGCAAGCAGTTTATAAGGAAATCGAGGGAAATGGCCAAAGCAATAATATCAAACATTCCCCCTGTGCAATGTGCATATGGGGAATGTTTTTTTGTCATTACCGTTGATTTTTTAGTCACCGTTCCTGACATCTCTCTTAAAAAAGCTATGTATGTCCTCGATTAGCCTACATACCGCAGGAGACAGATATCGATCTTTCAAATAAGCCAGGTAAACAGTCCTTTCCAAATAATTTGAATCGATCGCGCGAATTGCAGTATTGGGGGGGGCAGCGGATCTTATATAGTTTTCAGGTAAAATTGTAACCCCAAGCCCTGCTTCCACCAAACTGCAAGCCGTTTCAAGCCTTTCTATTTCGTATAGGATATTGGGAATTGCATTTTCATCCTTAAATGCTCTTAAGATATCATCTCTTGTTTGAAATCCAGTTGTACTGATAATCAATTCTTTCTTTGCTATGTCTTGGAAAGTGATGGACTCTTTTCCGTTTAAATCGTCATCTTTATGGATCAAAAGCATGAATCTTTCATTATAAAGGGGAGTGGACAGAATTTCAGCGTTGTTGATGGGCTGGTTCGTGATGGTGAAATGAACATTATACCGATTTAACGAATCGAAAACCTTCTCTTCCCCTAATATTTCCCTGACTTTTATATGAATTTTAGGATAATTGATTTTAAAATTCCTGATGATCTTCGGAAACCAAAATTTGAATGATTCTATGGAACCTATTGATACGGTTCCGCTTCCGACATCCTTCATTTCTTTAAGCTCCACCTGCATATTATCGAATCTCCTTAACAGATCAACAGCTCTCGTATAGAAAATCCCCCCTGCTTCCGTGAGCTCAAGCCCCCTTGTATTGCGTTCCAAAAGCTGAAAATCAACTTCATTTTCTAATTTCATTATGGCATTACTTAGGGAAGGTTGTGATATATGCAGCGTTTTTGCTGCTTTTGAGAAATTCTTTTCCCGAACAATTGTAGTGAAATATCGAAGTTGACGAAGATCCATATATTCTCCTTTCTATAGCTTTAAACTATAGATATATTGAAATTTTGTATTGGTAATTATATATTATCTCATTTATAATTTTGAAAAAAGATATTTCGGAATTTTTTAAATAAAGGAGAAATTATGTATACAAATCCGACTTTAAATTATTGGAATGGAAGAATTGATTCCCAATCTGACATGGACAGCTTCAGATACCACCAAAGAGTACGTTTGGCACCGATTTCGGAATTAGCCATCTCTTCCAATTCATCCAGGACCTTTGGATTGATTGGCTTCAAATGTGATGAAGGCGTCAAAAGGAATAAAGGCAGGATTGGTGCCGCAGAAGGGCCTGATCATATTAGGCAGTCATTGGCGAAATTACCCTGTCATTTACATTCCCAAACCGAGCTGGTGGATGCTGGTGATGTAATATGTGAAGGTACAGAGATGGAGGCCGCTCAATCCCAATTGGGTTCGGCTGTTACCCGGATATTGGAGAGTAAAGCGATTCCTATCATACTTGGCGGAGGGCACGAAACCCTGTATGGCCATTATCTTGGGATTAGGAAATCCATTGGACCAAAAGCTAGCTTGGGAATCATTAATATTGACGCTCACTTTGATATGAGGCCTTATGAAAAAGAGAGTTCATCAGGAACGATGTTTAAGCAAATTTTGGACAAGGATGAAAATTGCGGCTATTTATGTGTCGGAATTCAGAAGCAGGGGAATACGAAGGCACTGTTTGAAACTGCCGAGAGAAGTAAGGTCGATTACATATTGGAAGAAGATTTGTCATTGAATGAAATGGATGAAACTAAGCGGCGGATAAATGAATTCGCTAAGGAATATGACTACATTATTCTTACATTATGTACAGACGTTATTGATTCAGCCTACGCACCTGGGGTAAGTGCTCCATCGCCTTTTGGACTGAATCCGAAATTGGTCCGTGCCATTATCAGGCATATCGTATCGAATGAAAAGATCCTCTCCTTTGATATCTCGGAAGTGAATCCTTCGTTGGATGAAAATAATAAAACCGTTACATTGGCAGCACATTTAATAAATGAGGTTTTACTTCATTTTAAATAATGAATGGCTTTCCAAAATGCCATCTTCATAATCATCTATCTGTATGAAGCGAAAAACCTTTTACAGCGCCTGACTGTCCATGAATCATTCATGGGCAGTCTTTTTTACGCCGCCAATTCAAGGATTTATGCTCCCGGGCTTTGTTCGACTAACCCTTTAAGGTGTAAAGGAACCTCCATGCGGCCTCTTCATTAGTAGATTAACCATGCCTCTGCCAGAGTTCAATACTGATACTTGTGGATTTTTAGTTTATAATAACAACCATCTAGCCTATTGAGGGGGGATTCCATGAATGAATATAAAGTAACGGTAAGGAATGGCAGTACCTTGATTTTGTCGGAAATCATTAAAGCTGAGGATGAAAGAGAAGTCCTTGGCACCCTTTTGATTTCCAGCGAATTATTTAATCAGCCATTTACCGATATCAGGATTTTAGAACGCTGATTTGTGCCTGCTTGCTCCATTTGTTACACTGTAATAAATCTTAATACGGTAGGCGATATTATGTGTGGACGTTTCACCCTTTTCACTGACATTGAAGAAATAAAAGATCGGTTTGATATACAAGGATCATTTGATGAGGAATACCAATTCAGCTACAATATTGCTCCCTCCCAATCCGTGTTATCCGTCATTAATGACGGGGCAATGAACCGACTTGGATATCTTCGGTGGGGACTCATTCCTTTCTGGGCAAAAGACGAAAAAGTTGGCTATAAAATGATCAATGCCAGAGCGGAAACCATTGCAGAGAAAGCAAGCTTCAAGAATGCGTATAAGAAGAAGAGATGCTTGATAATCGCTGACTCATTTTACGAATGGAAAAAGACACCAGAAAGAAAAATACCGATGCGAATAAAAATGAAGAATCATGCTCCATTTGGAATGGCCGGTATATGGGAATCCTGGAAATCTCCCGAAGGCCTCAGCATTTACACGTGCTCCGTTATAACAACCGTTCCTAATGAGCTGATGACCAGCATTCATGATCGTATGCCTGTCATCCTTAAACAAGAAGATGAAAAAGACTGGTTGAATCCATCCATTAATGATCCTGCATATCTGCAGCAGTATTTAAAGTCATTCGATTCGGAACAAATGGAAGCTTTTGAGGTATCGACTGATGTGAACTCGACTAAAAAAAATTCACCTAATCTAATACAACAAATTTGCTGAGAGGTCATTAGACCTCTTTTTATGTTAATTCCGTCCCGATTAACTGCATATGTCAAGATTCCTAATTAATCATTAAGAAGTGCATGTGAAATACTTTAAAACTAAACCTTGCGAAAATAGACAAAATGCTGTACTCTTATATTTGCTTTTCAAAACGACTTCGATGTCACTTTCACAAACTCAGATGGTTACAGCAAGTTTGGTACTTTTCTGACAGGCATCGTTATATTTGATAAATTATATAAATTTGATCTTCTTATCAAGAGAGACGGAGGGACTGGCCCGAAGATGTCTCGGCAGCGGACTTAATGGGAGTGCTGTGCCAAATCCAGCAGGCTGATTTTCGCCTGAAAGATAAGGAGGGTGTTTTTTATAAATTAAAAGACCTCTTCTTGTTGTTAAATAGAAGGGGTCTTTTTATGCCGGCAGTTTTTTAGCTATAGCTCCATGACTGGAGAATTAAGTTCAAGTTGGTGTTATTTGCGAAAACTGTTAAAAGGATAAAGGCTATGACACATGTCATGGGAAAAATAAAAAGAGGTGTACATCATGAGTGCAAACAATAAAGGGAATCCATGGGCATTGATTCCATTTGTCGTATTTTTAATTTTATTTATAGGGTCCGGAATCATCACTAAAGATTTTTATTCTTTTCCGGTGATTGTAGCCATTTCTATTGCATCAGCAGCTGCATTGGCAATGAATCGGAAAGAAAGTTTCAATCAAAAAGTTGATATTTTCTGTAAAGGTGCAGGGGACGCCAATATTATGTTAATGGTTATCATTTTCCTTTTAGCCGGCGCTTTTTCAGAAGTTGCGAATGGCATGGGGGCGGTTGAATCAACGGTGAATCTTGCCTTAGCCGTTTTTCCGCAAAATCTTTTGATGGTAGGGATATTCATTATCGCTTGTTTTATTTCTCTATCCATGGGGACAAGCATGGGAACGATTGTAGCCCTAGCACCTATCGGGGTCGGAATTAGCGAGCAAACCGATATTTCGCTTGCCCTTTCAATGGCGGCCGTTATTGGTGGTGCGATGTTTGGGGATAACCTATCCTTCATTTCAGATACGACAATCGCTGCAGTTCGAACACAGGGAACGAAAATGAAGGATAAGTTTAAAGTGAATTTTTTCATCGTTTTACCTGCGGCCATCATCACATGTGCTATCCTAGGAATATTAACGATGGGTGAACAAGCCGAAATCACCCAAAATTCTTATAATTGGGTGAAGATTCTTCCATACCTTTGCGTATTGATCACTGCATTGGCAGGAGTCAATGTGTTCCTGGTCCTTTCCATCGGAATCGTCTTTGCCGGAATCATCGGCTTGGCTGATGGAAGTTATCAACCGTTGGGTGTCATTCAAAAAGCTGGTGAAGGAATGGCGGGAATGTATGAAATATCCTTCCTTGCCATTTTAATTGCAGGTATGGTTGCTGTAATCAAACATAATGGTGGCATTGATTATCTACTCCAACTCGTGACCCGAAATAGCAAATCAAAAAAAGGGGCGGAATTCAGTATTGCCGGGCTTGTTGGCTTGACGAACCTTTCCACGGCAAATAACACGATTTCGATTATCATTGCCGGGCCACTTGCCAAAAACATCGCTGAAAAGTATGGGATTGATCCGCGTAAATCGGCGAGCATACTTGACGTTTTTGCCTGTTGTATCCAAGGGTTGATACCATATGGGGCACAACTGCTTGTTGCAGCAGGGGTAGCAAAAATCTCTCCGATAAGCATCTTGCCGTATTCATATTACCCAATACTAATTGGACTTTGTGGAGTCGTGGCCATCTTGATTGGTTATCCACGGTTTCAGTCGGGAAATGATGAATCGAAGAAACGGACTTCTTAAAAAGAGGATAATAATGAAAAAAACACCCTGAATCATTGGATACAGGGTGTTTTCTGTATGGGTGAAATCTTCGCATTTATGTCAGTATCAGTGTTCAAAAAGTAATCAAGGCAGTTTTCAATTCATCTGTTTGGTATTTCTTTTATTTATGGTATTCCATTTTATTCATAACCAAAATAACTGCTTCATTCCGGTCCATATTATTAATGGTTTTGCATGCGGCATTTGTCATGAATAGAGGACAACACCAACTAAACCAGAAAGTATAATTACATAAGCTGGGTGCCAGCGTAATTTCATCAGGGCAAATAACGATAATCCAAAAACGAGTAATAAGCTTATCGTATGCCATGAAAAGTTAGGGGCTATCATATGATTGGAAAGTGATAAACTGATTGCTGCAAAGAGGATTAGACTGGTGACAATGGGTCTTAATCCATAAAACATGGATTGAATAACTGGATAATGATTCAATTTGCTGAAGAAGGTGGCTATAACGGTCACGAATATAATAGCAGGCAGCAAGATTCCGAGAGCGGATGATATGGCTCCTGCTAATCCAGCAGTCGAATAGCCAACGAGAATGGCACTATTGGCTGTAACAGGTCCTGGGGACATCCCGGAAATGGCGATTATATCGGTAAATTGCTGCGACGTCAGCCATCCATGCTGTGAGACTTCCGATTCTATTACGGGAATCATGGCGTATCCGCCTCCGAACGATACAAAGCCGATAATAAAGAAGGTGCTAAACAACTCCCACAATTCCATCATTCTATCACATGCTTTCTTGAAAATTAGTTAGACCCTTTTTGATTTACCTATATGCCAGCACCCATGAAAGGTTCGAAATCATTTTCTTCTTTTGTCATATCTTTTCTGTCCAATTTGACATCGTATCCTAATTTTCTCTTGATGGAGATTGTTACAATACCCACTACAGCTCCTGCCAATATAACGATCACAGGGTGAAGAAAGAAGAGGACCGGAATTCCTGCTAATAAAATACAGAAAGTTGATTTGTCTACAACAGCCGTTTTTCCTATCTTGATAGCCGCATAGGCGATGATCGCTACTATGGAAGCTCTGATCGAAATGAATGCGGATTCTATCTTCGGATTATCCTGAATGAAAAAATACAAAATGCCTAGGAGCAGAACAATTAAAAAGGTAGGTAATGAAACACCGATCATGGCTGCCATTGCCCCCTTCATTCCGGCAATTCGATGGCCGATAAAGGTGGCGGAGTTAATGGCGACAGCTCCCGGTACGGACTGAGATAATGCAAAAACATCCGTAACTTCTTCGCTTTTCATCCATTTCCTCTTTTCGACCACTTCTTTTTCGATTAATGGGATCATCGCAAACCCGCCTCCGAATGTGACAGGTGCTATTTTAAAAAAGGTCCAAAATAAAAGAAAAAGAGTTTTCCATTGTCCTTTCATTGATATCAGTCACTTCCTTTGCCGCTAAGTTTAAATCTTATTACTAACATATCAAAGAAAAAGAAATGGGTAAATTGCAACAAAATCATCGGGTATAACAAAACGTTATACCCAGAAGATTTATCCGTTTTATAAAGAATGCCGCCAATAATTTAATAGCCTCACTTATTCAGGGATGCAGCACTCTTTTTTCATTTCACCATTTACCTTTATGATGCTATCATTTTAATGAACTATCTAAAAACATGGAGGTCGTTTTCTTGAAATTAGAAAATCTAAAAATGTTTTGTTTAGTGGTGGATGAAGGAAGCATAAGCCAGGCAGCGAGGTTAAGTTTCCTATCTCAACCCGCTGTAACAAGACAAATCCATCAACTGGAAAATTACTATAACACTTTGTTATTCGACCGTGAGGAAGGAAGGCTGAGAGTTACAGAGGCAGGAAAGTTGTTATACCCTTTTGCAAAAGCTATTGTAAATGACTTCAACCATTCAAAAGAAGTGATTCAGCAATCAACTGGCAAGTACAATGCAAACCTCATAGTAGGGGCATCCTTGACTATCGGTGAGTATTTGTTGCCGAGCTTGCTTGGAAGATTCAAAAAACAACAGCCTGAAATAAAAGTGACATTAACGATAAAAAATACCCCCCGGGTTCTGCAGGATCTTACAAACGATGTCATTGATTTGGCCTTGGTGGAAGGGCTTGTGGAAAACAGCGATTTTATTGTAGACAAGTTCGCCGAGGACGAATTGATATTGGTATGTCCATCCGACCACCCCTGGAAAGACAGAAAAGAAATTCAGCTTGAGGAATTGGGGAATGAAAGGATGATATGGCGTGAATCCATATCAGGAACACGGCTTATAGTAGAAAACATGTTAAGGGAGCATGGGGTTTTAGAAAAAATAGAAAGCTACATGGAGATTGGCAGCACACAAGCGATAAAAAGTGCGGTTGAAGCTGGACTTGGAATCAGCATTCTGCCCAGGTTGACAGTGGCCAGGGAATTGGAACAAGGCTTTTTGCGGGAAGTGTCAATTTCCAGAATAGATATAACAAGAAATTTATGGCTAGTCAGGAAAAACAATCGTTTTAATAAAATAGGGGTGTCTAAATTTGTTCATTTTCTTCAATAGGGAAGGAAAGCATTATCTTTTTTTATACACTAACCTTTCTTTCATATAAAAGAGATTTTCAATCGTTTTAGGTTAGACTATTTTGGATCGTTTTGTGGTAAATTTAAGGTGAAAGTAATTCTTTTAAGCAGGTGACAAAGTGTTAAAACTATTTTTTGAAAAAACAACTTCGAAAAAACAGGAGTTAAAAAAATTATATTTACTAATACATAAATATGGACCAATTAATAAAAATGAGTTAATCGAGATGACAAACATCAAAAAAACAACGTTAGTTCGTATGATAGATGAGCTTTTAAGAAACAATTTAATCAAGGAAAGCGGATTTGAAGAGACGTCAATTGGCCGCCCACCTATATTGTACGATGTGGAACAAGAAAGTAATTTTATCATTGGTATACACATTTCTAGAATGAAGACTAATGTTGTACTGGTGGATTTACGATACAATCAGATAGACCAAGAGTCGTTTGCCATGACCTCAATCCACACACCAGAATTTGTTATAAGGAAAGTGGAAAATATCATTCAAAGATTTATGGAAATGTTCGATATTGATGAGGAAAAACTTTTGGGAATCGGCATTGTCACAACCGGCCCTCTGAATCGGGATGATGGGATTATCTTGAAACCCGAATCGCTTCTCGAAGCAAACTGGGGTAATGTTAACATTGTGAAAATGATTCAGGAAAAATTCCCAGTAAGAGTAATACTGGAAAAAAGTTCAAATGCGGCTGCAACAGCTGAGTATCATGCGGCAAATTCTGTACATAAAAACATTCTTTATTGCATAAGTGGCGGCTGGGGCATGGATTGCGGGATCATTATGAATGGGGAAATTCTGCAGGAAAATTATGTGAGTACAAACGGCTATGGCCATATGATTATTGATGTGGATGGCAATCTGTGTTCCTGTGGTAAGCGGGGCTGCATTGTTGCATACACATCATTTAAAGGTATATTGAATGAATTGAATAAAGTAAAAGGATTAGTAGGAAACATGAATGACGAGCTTTTTCAGAAAGCATCGCTTAATGATATGATGGAATACTTTCTGCAAGGGGACAAAATAACTGAGGACGTAATAATACGCTCTTCCCAATATTTAGGGATTGGTCTTTCTAATTTAATTAATCTTTTCAATCCTGATTTGGTTATCTTAAATGGGCCGTTTATTTATGACTATAAGGATTATTTTATAAAAGTGATTGAGTATACGAAAAAAAATATTCAGAAAGAAAAAGAGGTGAAATTCACACAGGGGAAACTCAAAGAAAACGCGGCCGCTGTAGGCTCAGCCATTTTGATCTTTGATTCATATTTCCGGGATTAAAATATAACAGCTCGAAAAAAAGATTGATTTTTTGAAAAATTCAAGATAAAGTAGCAATACAGATTATTTAAAACCAAAATGGACTAAAGTTTATGGTAAACGTTAGTCCATTATATATATATGGCCACTTTAATCCATTTTGGTCAAAAATAAAAGAAAGGGAGAGGAATATGAATAACTCAGTAATTATGCTTGGTACAGGAAGTCCTAGATTAAATTCAGAAAGGATATCATCGGCCCAACTGTTAAACATGGGCAATTTGTCAATTTTGGTTGATTGCGGTGAAGGAGCAACGATGCAATTGGTTAAAGCTGGAATTCCTCCGCAGGAGGTGAAGTATCTGTTTTTTACACATCTACATGCTGACCATATTTTGGGATATGCCAACTTTTTAATTAGTGGTTGGGTTGAAGGGAGACGTGAACTGACCATTGTTGGTCCTTTAGGCACAAAAAAGATGCATGAATTGTTATTAGATATGCTGAAAGAAGATATTGCTTATCGCATGTCTCTCGGAAGACCTAGAGCAGGGATATACGATGTGACAATCATTGAAATTGAAGTTCCATCTACTGTCGCTTTAGATTTACCGATTGAAATTACCTGCGCCCGTATGAATCACAATGTCCCGACATTTGCTTACCGGTTCGAAAAAGATGGAAAATCAATTGTTTTTTCTGGTGATACGGCACCACCGACAGACGGTCTTGCCAAGTTGGCAGAGGGAGCTGATATGATTATTCATGACTCAGCTCTCACATTAATTGAGGATGATCAAATGGAAAATGCAGAAAAAATATGGGCGAACCTGCAAAAAGAACACTGTACACCTGCACAGGCTGCTTCAACGGCAGAAAAAGCTAAGGTCAATTCATTGGTATTAACTCATTTCCTGCCTAAGATGAACCCTAAGAAAGTACTAGCTGAAGCTGAGAATGTATTCAGTGGTGATATTTTTGTCCCGAATGATTTAGACGTAATCAAGTTTTAATGACTACCAAAAAGTTGGGTGAAACCCAGCTTTCAGGAGTTTTATAAATTCATCCGACAGAAAATTGACTGAATAAAAAGAGTATTTATTTGTAGCAGCCCTGAACTTAGGTGTTGATTATAAATATCATCCCATCCCTTTTAATTCAGTGAATTTTTCGTACACATCTATTTGCTCTTCCGAAAATAAAAAAGGTTCATTTGTTTTGTAAGCGCTTTAACGGTGTGCCGACAGAATTTCATATAGAAAGATAAAAATCTTGTTAATGAATTTTGTATTTTATGGGAGGGTGAAAAGGAGATGCGTTGGTGTGTATTAGTATTTTTATTTTTTACCATGGCCATTAACTTTGCAGATAAATCAATCATAGGATATGCTGCAGAATCTATTATGAGTGAATTTAATCTCACATATACACAGTGGGGGTTAATAGGAAGTAGTTTTTTCTGGCTCTTTTCAATATCTGGCATCTTAGGCGCAGCATGGTCAGATAGAATTGGAACAAAAAAAATTATTGCAGTAATGTTAGCAAGCTGGTCTATTTTACAATTTGGAGCGTTTGCCATTGCTGGCCTCCCTATGTTGGTTGCCTATCGCGTTTTGCTTGGTATAGGGGAAGGTCCCTTTGCTCCAACAGCTATAAGTCACGTAAGTAAATGGTTTAAGCCTGAATCAAGAGGTATGGCTATTTCAATCGTAAACGCTGGAAGTATGTTAGGAACCTTAGCATCAGCCCCTATTTTAGTTATGCTTATCGAAAAATTTGGATGGCGTATTGGATTTGCTTCTCTTGGATTACTCAGTTTGACTTTTCTGGTTATTTGGATGTTATTACCTGAAACTCATTCTTTAAAAGTGGATGTAAATCATGTAAAATTAGCTCCACCCAAATTTGCATGGTCAGAGTTCTTTGTCATTTTAAGGTCGCCCACATGCCTATTCACATTAATGGCAGCGTTTTCAGGTGTTTGGTTAACGATGTGGCTGGGACTATGGATGCCTAGTTACCTTACTAAAGTCGTAGAGATGAAACCGATGCAAATGGGATATACCGCATTGATTATTGGGATTGGCTCTATTATCGTATCAGTTTTTATTTCAACTCTTTCGGATCGTTTATATAAAAAGAATCACAATTTTCGGACATCACGTATATACTTAGCAGGAATTTCATTAATAGTAGCAGGCATGTTTCTTGCTTCCATCACGATTTTTCATTCCCCTATCTGGATAACAATCGCTCTTAGCATGGCTAAAGGCTGTGCTTATACAATTTTAGCGATTAGTCCTCAGGTATTAATGCAGTTACTGCCTGACCGTTCAGGATTAATGACGAGCCTTAGCACATCGTTTATGAATATAGCAGGGATGATTGGACCTGTTATCACTGGTGTGCTTGTCCAGTCAGCAGGAGAAAACGTATCGCTTGGTTTTGCATATTCCATCTTATTTGCCGCGGGCTTACTTCTAATTTTCGGAATCGTGTTCTCAATCTTCGTTAAACCAGATACAGGGTTATGTTATTCAAATGAATTAATAGATACAAAAGCAAAAACTTCTACAAGGTAAATAGTTAAAGGTTATGCAGTTTATAAAAGCTCTTCTCAATCGGGAGGGGCATTTTTGTATCTGGATATCCAGCTAACGCACCTTTTTTAGTAATGTATAACTAAATGGGCATTAGGAATACACTATAAAAATTATTGATATTTCTTTAACAAGAAAAACTATCGCATATAGTTCTACTTATATGCAAACTACATTGCTTAAATAGCCGAACAAAGGAATTTTATTATGGAAACAAGCAGTTTTTTTATATAAATAAAATTGAAGTTACTATTAGAAATAGGAAATATACTTAATGGTTAATTAATTATAAAATAAATTCATATTATTCTAAAAATTTTTATAATAAGAGAAAGTTTACTTCTTCAACACACGGAATATAGACATGATATCTGCTATTCAAACGAGAAAGGGGTATGATATGTCCAAAGTAACTTTTATTAAAGGCATTGTTTCCGTTCCCATTGTTTTTGCTATACTCACAGGATCTTCTGTTACAAATGCTTCATCTGATGAGCCAATGCCCGCAACATATGCAACTATTTCAGCAAATAAAGCATTTTATGAACAGTTGAATTTTAAAGACAAGGAAGATTTCAAGCATGCACATAAAGGATTCATTGCCCCCTTGAATATGAATCCAATAAAAAATTCAAAAGGTGACGTAGTATGGGATAGTAATCGATATTCATTCATCAAAGAAGATCAGCAGGCAAGTAATACTGTAAACCCTAGCTTGTGGAGACAGGCACAATTACAAAATATAACAGGCTTATTTAAAGTGGTAGATGGCGTTTATCAAGTTCGGGGTCAGGATTTATCAGTGCTTACCATTGTGGAAGGAAAAACAGGATTAATAGTTTTGGATACACTTTCTACAATTGAAACGGCCAAAGCAGCGATGGAGCTTTATTTTGAACATCGACCCAAAAAACCGGTAAGTGCCATTGTTATTAGTCATAGTCATGCGGATCACTTTGGTGGTATAAAGGGCATTGCTCAGTACGCTGAAAATCCAGCTAAGGTACCCATTATTGTTCCCGAAGGTTTTAACGATGAAGCGCTAAGTGAAAACATTCTTTTAGGTAATATAATGTCTCGCCGTGCAGGTTATATGTTCGGAAATCTTTTACCCGCAAATGAAAGAGGGTTTGTTACTTCTGGTATTGGCCCGGGATTAAGTAACGGAACTTTTAGCTATTTACCTCCAACAATGGAAGTAAAGGATGATATTCAAACGGTGGAAATAGACGGAATAGAATTTAAGTTTTTATTGACGCTGGATTCAGAAGCTCCATCTGAGATGCATTATTATATCAAAGATTATAAAACTTTAGTTGTAGCCGAAAACACCGGACACACGTTACATAACATTTATACATTAAGGGGAGCTAAAACCAGAGATACCTTGAAATGGGTGAAAGCACTTGATGAAACGGTCGATCTGTTTGGAAATGAAGATATAGATGCTATGGTTACCGCCCATACATGGCCCATATGGGGAAAAGGCCATGTTCTGGAGCAGTTGGAAAGTCAGCGTGATTTGTATAAATATATTCATGACCAAACGATACGATTAGCTAATTTAGGACTTACACCTGATGAAATCGCGGAAAAGTTAAAGCTTCCTGAAAAGTTGGATAAAGTTTGGGCCAATCGGGGGTATTACGGAACATTGAAACACAACGTAAAAGCGGTGTACAACTTTTATTTAGGATATTTCAACGGAAATCCATCCGACTTGGATACTTTACCACAAGAAGAATCGGGCGCTAAATATGTGGAGTATATGGGTGGGGAAAAGAAGGTCATTAAACAGGCAAAACTTGATTATAAAAAAGGGGAATATCGTTGGGTGGCTCAAGTCTTAAAGCATGTAGTCATGGCTAACCCCAAAAATACAGAAGCAAAAAATTTACTGGCTAATGCTTATGAACAATTAGGATACACTGCTGAATCTTCTGTGTGGCGTAATTTCTATCTAACCGGCGCAGATGAGTTAAGGAATGGTGTGGCAGACTCCAAGGGAACTGGCGGAATGATGAGTCTTGATACGCTGCTCAATATGCCAATGGATGATTTCCTGAAATTCTTGTCCATTAAATTAAACGGAACAAAAGCTGAAAATAAAATTATGACATTCAATTTGACATTGACAGATTCGAAAACCAATTACATGATCAATCTGGATAATTCAGTATTGAATTTCAAGAAAGGGAAAATGGCGTCCAACCCTGATGCAACATTAACATTAGATAGAATGACCTTTTATCAAATTGCTCTAGGACGCGAAGATTTATCTAAGATGGAAGCAGCCGGTAAAGTTTCCATTTCCGGTGATAAAAAACAGTTCGAAGATTTCCTGTCTTTGCTTGATCAATTTCAACCAAAGGTCAATATCGTTACTCCATAATAATCAATTACTTTATAGCATGATGGATCAAGTGACCAATGTTTCAACCCGCGAGTCTACTTATTAGTCTCGTGGGTTGAATGTATCTAATAATCTTGTAGGCATTCCAGTTTCGTTTTTTTAAATCATTATTGTCTTTTAATGAAAACGCTCCTACTAGTCACAGAACAAAAATCAATAAGTGAATAGTGAATTTTCAAGCTTTGCCATTTTGAAAAGAATTGTAAGCGCTTCCCCTATAATTGAAAAGTTTTGTGAAAATATAAAAGATGGAGTGATGAGGAATGCAGCTGTATGCAAGTAAGAAACGAAAATTAGTGATAAGCGGCCTTTTATTTGTTGGAATGATTTTAAGCTTTTTTGATCGCGTTGCCATAAATGTCGGAATTATTCCCATTGCGGATGAGTTTCATCTCAATACGTCCCAGACAGGTTTTTTAATTAGTATATTTTTTGTTAGTTACTCACTCATGCAACCGCTTGGCGGATGGATGACCGATAAATATGGAGCAAGGGTCATGGTAACTGTTTCTTTGTTTAGTTGGTCACTGTTCACTGTTATGTCTGGGTTTGCATGGTCATTCATGTCTTTATTATTCATTCGTTTTCTGTTCGGGTTAGGTGAAGGGCCTTTCTATCCTGCCAGTATGTCCACTATAAGAAATAACTTCCCGGAAGAAGAACGGGGCCGGGCAAATTCGTTTTTCCTGTCTGCCCAGAATATTGGCGGGATATTAGGTACTGCTCTTGCCGCATCGATGGTTGTAGCTTTCGGTTGGCGGGGCATGTTTACCATTGCCGGAGTTCTGGGGATATTAATTTCTTTTGGTATTTGGTTCATTCTAAAGCCTCAAGGAACTCAAGAGGTTAAAAAAGACAACCCGAAACAAAAAAAGGTAGCCCTGAAACTATTATTTAAAATCGAAAACATTTGGAAACTCATAACTTTCAAGTTTATCTCAAATATTATCAACTATGGGCTGATCACTTGGATGCCTATATATTTGGTTAAGGAAAAAGGGGTTGATTTAATAGCCGCAGGGGGTTTATTGGCAATCCCTTATGTTTTTGGTTTCTTGATGTTTAATGTTAGCGGTTGGCTTCTGGATAAGCATATGGCTAACCGGGAGAAGTATCTTGCTGCTGCAGGAGCTTTATTATCGGCAATTTTTCTCTTTCTAATGTCTAACGCCACATCCATAGCACTTTTCATCACTTATCTCACTCTTAACTCCATAGCGCTGTCTTTCTTTGGAACCGTTCTATATACGATTATCATAAAATACTCACCAAAGGAACTTACGGGCTCTGCCTCCGGACTTGTAACTTTTGCCGGTCAAATTGCAGGTGCGGTTTCTCCTTTAGCCCTCGGTTTGATTATCAGTTTGTTTAATGACTCTTATAATGCAGCTTTCCTGTTTTTGGTGATAATGGCGCTATTGGGAACCGTTGTTGCCGTTTCTATTAAAAATAATCGGGCACAGCCCGCTAAAGAATACGAGAAAACGACTACCATAGTATGAAACCGGCACTCTGCTTTTGAGGAGACAGTTCGAGATGTCCTGATTCTTCTTCTCTAAAATTGAAAGGGCTTTCTGTTCGAGGTATGATATGGGTAATAGGCTAGAAGGAGAATGAACAATGAATATAGAACAATTGGAATATATCATAAAGGTGGCCGAGGTAAACTCGATTTCCACTGCTTCAGAGAGCCTCCATATCTCTCAATCTGGAATCAGCATGGCCATTACCAGTTTGGAGAAGGAATTAGGTTTAAAAATCTTCAAGCGGTCACGGTTAGGAACCATACCTACTGAGGACGGAAAGGAAATCATCCAGAAGGCTCTTGAAGTATTAAGCAAATTGGAAGAAATAAGAGACAGTGCGCAAATACATTCAGATACGATGGAAAAAGAGTTACGCCTATCCTCTACACAGGGTTTATTTCTTACGGTTTTGCCTAAATCCTTGGCATTATTTAAGAAGAAGTATCCCGAGGTGAAAATCGTGATTGAAGAAAAAGGGGGACAAGAGATAACCGAAGAAGTACTGAATGATAAGATAGACATCGGGCTCTTGAACATTCCAAAGGTTAAGCCAAAAGAACATGAGTTGGAATTTCAACCTTTAATGGAAGCAAAAGTGATTGTGTCGGTCAGTAAGAATTCCCCTTTAGCCAACCGTAAAAGCATAACCCCACAAGAGCTAATGGACCAAAATCTGGTCGTTTACAATGGACCAAGAATGAAGGCGTTCATCAAAGTTTTTTTTGATCATTACGGTGAGATGAATATTTTGTTTTTCACAAATAATACGGAAATCATCAAAAAAACCGTCGCTGAGGGATTAGCCATTGCCTTTTCCTATGATATTGGAGTGAACAGCGACCCCTATTTCCTAAGCGGGGAACTTGTGGCCATTCCTTTGGTGGAGTTAGAAAATAATACAATGGAATTCGGTTATGTTCGCTCTAAGAAGCAGTATTTTTCAAAAGCTGCCAGGGAATTTATTAAATGTCTCGAATTCTATACTGCTCTTAAATATTAGTTTCCCATGATGAAGGGGAACTAATATTTTTTTATTTACATCAATTTTCCTTATATTAATATCACATATCATTATTTTACTTAAATATTATTTACATTTAAAATTAATTTTATAAGATTATAAATATTCGAACAGTATGACAAGAATCGAAAGATGAAAGGGGAAACTTATGGTAATAACGCAGGAAGAGAAATTAGAGGTACTTCAAGCAAAGTTGCAGGATTTCATTCAAGATGAATTGCTTCCATATGAACAGGAGCATGGATTGAACGCTGAAGAGGATATCCCGATGGAAGCCATTAAATGGGCAAGAAAACGATCCAGGGAATTGGGTTTTTACGGAATTAACCTCCCTGAAAAGTATGGTGGACAAGATGTTAGCTTAAAAGGATTATGCATGTTCAAGGAAGAATTGGCCCGTTCCGGAGCAGTGTTATGGGGGCAGGTTATCGGCGAGATTGGCGGGCCGCTAAGAATTGGTCAGATGTTGGAAAGCTTTACACCGGAGCAAATAGAAAAATATGTGATGCCCGTCGTGAAGGGGGAAGCGAGCTGCTGCTTTGCCCTTACAGAACCAAATGCCGGATCGGACGCCTTTGCTATCGAAACAACAGCCGTTAAAGACGGAAATGTTTATATATTGAATGGAAAAAAACATTTTATCAGTGCTGCACCCTATGCTGATTTCGCCATTGTCATAGCGAAAGAATCTCAGGAAGGAGAAAAAGAAAGAATCACTGCTTTCCTAGTAGATAAAAAAACACCCCAACATTCGGGGTTCGAACTAGGAGACATTCAAGTTCCCCTATCAGGAGAGCGCATACATGCTGAATTGAATTTCAATCAATGTCGAGTGCCTGCCGCCAATATAATTGGAGAACCAGGAAAAGGGTTGCTGCTCGGATTAAAGAGAATAAACACAAATCGCGCTTCCCATGCGGCCGGCTTTATCGGAATGGCTCAACACCTTCTGACTTTATCTATTGAGCATGCTAAAACGCGAATCCAACACGGCCGGCCCATTGGTGATTTTCAGGCAATTCAGCATATGCTCGCAGAAATGGCGACGGAAATCTATGCAGCAAGGTGCATGGTCTATGATGTGGTTGAAAAAATTGATCAAGGAAAAGAGGATCGCGCCGGTACGTCCATGGCAAAGCTGTTTGCTTCAGAAGTAAATAGCCGTGTGGCTGACAAGGCCATCCAAATTTTTGGCTCCAAAGGCTTGGTAAAAGGTCATCCTGTAGAAAAAATGTACAGGAGCGCACGGATGTATCGGATTTTGAGCGGAACCTCGGAAATTCAAAAAAATACAATTGCCAAAGCATTATTAAAAGGGTAAAACCTTTTTCGAAGGAGGAAAAAATACATGCTGCATAAGTTGACATTTCAGTCACTGTTGAATAAAGGAATGAAACGATTCGGCGAACTGCCCGCAATTACCTTGTTGCCAACCGGTGAAACGATAACCTACGACGAGTTATGGAAGAAAACAAACCTTATCTCTTCTTATTTACTTCGCTTAGGTGCGGGAAGGGGTGTCCGCATAGCGACCATCATTCCAAACAGTTTGGAAAGTGTGATGTTTGGTTTGGCCATCCAGCAATGTGGAGCTACCTTAGTGCCATTAAGTGAAAAACTGGGGAAACGAGAAATACAATTCATCCTTAAGGAAGCAAAACCAGAAGTGGTCATAATAGCTACAAAGACGCACTTTGACACCTTCTATGAGTATTTGGAAGAAATGAAGAAGGAAGATGTCCATGTCATTGGGCTTCCTGGCTTTACTATTAATTATCCAGAGGAGTTTGAACGGTTTCAATGGCCCGATGAAATAAATAATTTAGACTTGCCTTTAGCTGAAGCGGAAGACATTGCACTACTGTCATATACAGGCGGAACAACGGGTACACCGAAAGGCGTCATGCATTCCCAGAAGGGACTCGGCGCCGCCATGCTTTCTGCCGCTATCGAAGACCCACTTGACGACCGAGACCGAGTATTGCTAAGTACGCCTATTGTGCATTCAGCCGGTTCATTACTTTGGAGATCCCTTGTTTCGGGCGTCCATGTCTATGTGATGAGATCATTCGACGCTGCAGAATTCATACGGGCGATAAAGGAACATGAAATTACGACTACATTCATGGTACCGACCATGTTATACAGACTACTTGATCAGACAAAGAAGATGGAATATGATATGAGCTCCATGCGCAATATTTTCTACGGCGCATCACCAATTTCACAAAAGCGCCTTAAAGAAGCCTTTGAAGTATTCGGGCCCATTATGCGCCAGCAATACGGCATGACAGAATGTAATATTGTCATTACAAGACTATCGAAAAGCGCTCATGTATGGGCTTATCATAATAATTCGGAAATTTTGAAAAGTTGTGGAAAACCGTGCATGCTTACTGAAGTTCGATTGATTGATGAAGAAGGAAATGATGTAAAACCTTCCGAGCTTGGCGAAATTATCGTAAAATCGCCAGCGATGATGGCAGGCTATTATCAAAGACCTGATCTTACCCAGGAATCCATCCGTGATGGCTGGTTCTACACTGGTGATATTGGCAAATGGGATGAAAGCGGTTACCTTTTTATTGTAGATCGAAAGAAAGATATGATCATTTCAGGCGGGATGAACGTATATTCTTCAGAAGTTGAGCGGGTGGTGAACCTCCACCCTTCTGTTGCATTAAGTGCTTGCATAGGTGTTCCCCATCCAGATTGGGGGGAAGTAGTGTGTGTCGTTGCATCACTGCAAGAAGGGGTGAACTGTACTAGTGAGGAATTAATTGATTTCTGCAAACAAAAAACCTCAAAGTATATGGTTCCTAAAGTAGTCTATTTTCTAGATAAGTTTCCATTAACGCCGATTGGAAAAATTGATAAGAAAGAATTAAGAAAGATGTTTGCACAAGGTATCCTAACCATCTAGGAGAGGCAGAAAAAAGGATATCATAAAAGATTTAATTTCAACATTGAGACCAACAGCTAACCAGAATGTAAGAGAGAAAGGAATGCAAAATAAGCCTCGCACGTTAATCTGGAAACAGGTCGTGTGAGGCTTTTCTATATCCAGGTTGTTTTGATTAGGAATTTTATTAACGTTGTTACAGCGAATGTTAAATGAAGTGAGGATGAAAGATTTTTATCCAAAGGAAATAATATCGAAATAGTATATATTTCGATAGATTACACTAATTCATGAATGAAAAAAATAGTGTGTTAGGATATAATATATAATTGTATTGGAGATTCATTACGGAATTTCCTTTTTTTATGGCTTCATTTGTTTATCTCCCCAATGAATAGGGAAATAAATTATAGCTGTATATGTTTTGTAATAATAATTAGCGTGAAGTAGAGGGGTTTGTTTTAATGGAGATCTTAGAAAATTTTATTAGTGAGACAAATGATGTGTTATGGTCTTCCATATTGATCATCATGTTGATTGGATTGGGTCTTTATTTTTCCGTCCGCACGAAGTTTGTTCAATTCAGAATGATAAGGGAAATGTTCCGGCTATTGGGCGAAGGGGCCACTGCGGAAAAAAAAGGTGTGACATCCTTTCAGGCATTTTGTATTAGTACGGCTTCCCGGGTAGGAACGGGTAACCTTGCAGGTGTTGCCATAGCGATCACGACGGGCGGCCCTGGAGCCGTTTTCTGGATGTGGTTAATAGCACTGATCGGATCTGCTTCGGCTTTCATTGAAAGTACACTTGCTCAAATCTATAAGGTCAAGGATGGGGATGCATTCCGCGGCGGTCCTGCGTATTATATGGAAAAAGCATTGAATGCCCGCTGGATGGGCATCACTTTCGCTGTGTTGATTTCGCTGACATTCGGACTAGCTTTCAATTCGGTACAAGCCAATACGATTACAAGCGCATTCAACGAATCGTTTGGGATTGAAAAGTGGGTTACGGCTGTCATCCTGGCAATCGTCACGGCTGTCATCATTTTTGGCGGGATCAAAATGGTTGCAAAGGTCTCTGAGGTCATCGTTCCGATCATGGCAGGAGCCTATGTGATAGTGGCGTTGATTATCATCATCATGAATATTACCGAGTTACCGGGTATTTTTGTTCTGATCTTTGAAAGTGCATTTAATGGCATAAAAGAAGTGGCTGGTGGAGTACTGGGAGCAGCCATGATGCAGGGAATCAAGCGCGGCCTATTTTCAAATGAAGCCGGGATGGGTAGTGCACCTAATGCTGGCGCGACGGCAGACGTCAGTCATCCCGTCAAGCAAGGGCTCATTCAGTCACTAGGTGTTTTTGTCGATACGCTCATCATTTGCAGTTCGACTGCCTTCATCATTTTGTTTTCAGGTCTTTATACATCGAAGGAAACGGATGGAATCGTCCTTACCCAAAATGCCCTTGGAACGGCATTGGGATCTTGGGCGGGTATTTTCCTTGCCATCATTGTACTGTTATTCGCTTTTAGCTCCATTGTGGGCAACTATTATTATGGAGAGTCGAACATTGGCTTCATCAATGAGAATAAGTTTTGGTTAAACATCTATCGTATCGCAGTCGTAGGGATGGTGATATTCGGTTCTCTTGCCTCACTGGATTTTGTTTGGGGATTGGCTGACTTGCTGATGGCCCTTATGGCCATTATCAACCTGATCGCCATAGCATTACTAGGGAAGATTGCATTTGCTGCATTGGCGGATTATCAAAAGCAAAAGAAAAGTGGGAAAAACCCTGTCTTCCATGTGAACAATATTAAAGGCTTGAAGAATGTGGAATGTTGGGGTGACCCATCCGATAATGTGGATGTGAAGAAGGAAGCCTAAGCTCTCAATAAGCTTACATGTAAAGTCCTTGAAAGGGGATTTTACTTGTAAGCTTTTTTTGCCTTTTCCCCCCTTTTTTTATCATTATTGAATATTGCTTCAGTTTTTACACAAAATACCTATGTCTTAATACTGCTGTCAATGGATGATTCGACAATTTAAAAACTAGGAGTGAAAAAAATGGATAGCAAGCAATCAAAAAATGAATCTTCAGAAATTGCCGGAAGAATATATGATGTTAGTGATTATAAACGGGAAGATAATTTATCTTCTGGACTGGCTACAACACACGAACAAGTTTCAGATACTTATGCGGAAGGGGAGGTAAAAGCAGTCGTTGATGATGTGAACGGAAGAGATATTGAGCTTGCAAAAGAAAGAACTGAGGAAGAAAAGTAATAAATAATAAGATTTTTGGTTTTTTAGGAACAAGAATGATCTCCTGCTATTTTAAAGATTCCCTAGCTTTTGGAAAGAGGAAACAATAGCTAGGGGATGCTTAATTAATAAATCCTTTCAGTCTCCAACATTTGAAGCAATTCTTCCTTCGTTCTTGGGAAAAGGTCCCGTACTAAAGGTTCCCTTGATTGAAGAAGGGCTTGAAACATTTCAAAAACCCACGGCTTCTCCAGATGTGCCTGCTGCAAAACGTCTTCATCATGGAAAGCGGATACGGGATCCCCTTGGTATATGACCTTACCATCGTTCATGACAACGACTTCATCAGCCCATTGATATGCTAAATTAACATCATGAGTTGATAGGATTATCGTTTTGTGATGGTGGTGGATACTGTCAAGCAGAGCCATGATCTGTCTTGAGAAATAAGGATCCAATCCAGCTGTAGGCTCATCCAAGAGCCAGACATCAGGTTCCATGGCGAGTACCCCTGCAATGGCGACTCGTTTTTTTTGCCCGAGGCTCAAAAAATGGGTGGGTCTGTCTTTCAGTTCCGTTATTTCCGTTTCAGACATCGCCCAATTTACTTTCTCCTGGACTGTATTTCTATCCCATCCTAAATTCATCGGTCCAAACGATATATCCTGTTGTACATTAGCGGAAAAGAGCTGCGAGTCGGGATCTTGAAAAACAATCCCGACTTGTTTTCGTAATGATAATAAGGCTTTACGGTCATATTTCATTTTCTTGCCCTTAAATCTGATCTTTCCTGCCGTAGGTTGTAAAAGACCATTTAAATGGAGGAATAAAGTTGATTTGCCGGCACCATTATTGCCTAGTAATGCTATCTTTTTACCGTGTTGGATCGTTAGCGAAAGATCGTTTAAAGCAAACGTTCCATCCGCGAATTGATGGGTGAGGCCTTCTATATGAAAAATATGCTCGTCCATTCTTGGGTTGCCTCCAATTTACAAATATCCATTAATAAAGATTAAGCTTCCTAGTATTACAATCGCGATCAGCCAATTACGTGAGGAATAGGTGTAAGTATCCTCGATATAGGAAAGGTTCTCCTGATAGCCTCTTGCGTTCATGGCCATCGTCAAATGTCCAGAGCGCTGCAATACTCCTAAAAATAATGATGAGGTTAGTAATCCGAGAGATCGAATGCCTTTCCTTAACGAACCATACCCCAGCCGTGAAGCTTGTGATTGGTGAATGGCCAAAGCTGTCTCTAAAAAAATAAAGATGAAGCGATAGGTCAATTCTATTAAATCGACCAATAAGGAAGGCACTTTAAGTTTTCGCATCACCGATAGAATGACGGTAATGGGTGTAGTTAAGGTGAGGAAATATAAACAGCTGATGCTGCCTAATACGACAATGATCAAATCGATCACTGTTCCTATGCTGTCATCGCTGATGAATATCTGCCAGTTCCCGACCTTCCAGGACCACCATATATTCGAAAGCGAAGTAAATTTGCTTGTAAAAGAAAAAAGGATGGTAATGGTTCCTGATAGTATAAAAAATCCCGGTAATAGAAGTAATTTAAGATAATAAGAAAACGGGATTTTTGCCGCAAAAATGATTAAAGCGCTCATCACCGTAAAAGTGATGAGCGAAACGGTCATATCCCTTACCGTTAACGAAAATAGCAAAAGGGAGAGTGCAAAAACCATCTTTTCCAACGGATGTACATCCTTTAGCCCATTGAAATAGGCATATTTATCAATGAGTAACATGCTTCGATTTTCCGGGAATTTCCTGTTTGGTTTGCTTATTCCTTTGTTTCGTTACACCTATGAAATAACCAATGAAACCGGCTCCGATTGCAGCTTGCAGCGCAAATAATAAACTTTCGGTTTCCGCACCTGGCGGCTCCCAAATACTGTTGAACCATGGCTTGTATTCCGGCTGGATTTTAGTGATGGCTTCTTCAGCTTCTCCATCGGCACCGCCAAATTCCGTTCCTTGTTGCGTGATTAACGGTATGGTAGCAAGAACGACGACCAGGAAAAGCAGCAGTAAACTTTTTTTCATGTTAACGGGCCTCCTTAGATAAAACTCGCAGCAACTTCAATTCGCCTAGATTGTATTTTTTTAAGAAATTCATCACGACGACTGTCAATAACCCCTCACTGATTGCCAAGGGAATTTGGGTCAGGGCAAAAATCCCTGCAAATTTACTGAAAGAGGCCATGAATCCTCCTACCTCGGATGGAAAAGCAAGAGCAAGTTGAATGGAAGTTACCACATAGGTTCCCAAATCTCCAAAAGCAGCAGCCAAGAACACGGCAAGTGAAAAGGACCAACCCAATTTAGTTGCGCCCTTGAAGACGAAGTAAGCAATGAGCGGTCCGCAAACGGCCATGGAAAATGCATTGGCCCCTAATGTCGTCAATCCTCCGTGAGCCAGTAAAACGGCTTGAAATAATAGAACGATGGAGCCAACGACACTCATGGCCAATGGACCGAATAAAATGGAGCCCAGACCAACTCCGGTAGGGTGTGAAGAACTTCCCGTAACGGAAGGAATCTTTAGGGCGGATAAAATGAATACAAATGCACCCGATAGTCCAAGCATCATTTTTGTTTCTGGGTTTTCCCTTACTTTGGTTCTAATGGACCGGTAACCCAGGAGTAAAAATGGAAGCGTCACGGCCCACCAGAATATAGCCCATTCAATGGGTAAAAAGCCCTCCATGATATGCATGGCCATTGCCCGTTTTGGGACGAAAAGCAGTAAAATGACAAAATAAATGGTCTTCCAATTGGTTTTTTTCATTCTTTCTCCTTTCAAAACTTTTAATTTTTCTGATCAAACTTGAGAAGAAAGGCGCGCCCAACATAAAAAGCACTTCTTTCAAAGGAAAGAAGTGCGTAATGAACAGGAATTTTGCAGCATAAACCAACAATGGGCCTTTCTGCCTGATCCGCACACCCATCCTCGTAGGTTGAAACAGTTTCACGCTTCATGGCAGGTCTCCTGGCTTTGGTTCAATATCCCATTACATCCTTCCCATCTCATTTGACAGTGGATTAGTTAAAGTAATAGGACTCCCCTTTACAGTGGCGGGACCGCTCCGGATTTTCACCGGCTTCCCTTTTAAGCTGAATTCAAAAAAATTCAACACCATAAAACTTATGTAATTATTTAGAAAATTCTCGTATAGTGTACCATAAAGAAATAATTCCAGCTACACTATCTTTTTTTTTTGACTAAGTTTGTTGCAAGGAAAGGCTTGTTGACAGGATATGCACTATTAAACTTTTCTAAACAGTCGGAATAAACTATTGAATTTTGATAAAGTTGTTATATGATAGATAAAGTTAGTTAGAAATGTATAATAAAACCAAATATTTCATTTTAAAAGTGCCCTTGTGTGAATATACAAGGGATAATAGGGAAATCGGTGAAAGACCGATGCAGCCCCCGCTACTGTAAACGCTGATGAAATTGTCGATAGCCACTGGCATTGTTGCCGGGAAGGGACAAGGTAAAATGAAGCGTAAGCCAGGAAACCTGCTTTTAAAATTGCATGATACTTTTCGGAGGGAAAGGTAGAAGGACTATGACGATTTTAGGAGATTGGGCATTCTTGCCTGGGGCTCCTCATCCATATAGTTTTTTTAAACCTTGACTCTTATGTTAAGGTTTTTTATTTTGCCTTTTCCCTGAACGCAGGAGGAAGAAGATGACTACTTGGAACTTAATGGGTACAAATACACATCTGTTGATTTGTAATGGAAGCAGCTGTATGAAAAAGGGCGGGGAAGAAGTAACCCAGGCGATTCGCGATGAAATTACTTCCAAAGGACTGGACATGAAAATCCATACAACGAGGACACGGTGTAACGGAAGATGTAAAGATGCCTGCGTTGTGATTGCCTATCCTCAAGGAAACTGGTATCGAGTGGAGACGCCTGATTTCGGCCGCCAAATTGTCAGCCATATCGATGATGGGGAGTTTGTTCCACAAATGATCTACCAATTCAATGATGGGGAAATGATATCCAATCCCAATTTTCCTGCTCATACGGGTATTTCAAAGAACAAAGCGTAAAAGGAGATGTCTTAATGAGTACAAACGGTAAATTATTCGTCGTGGGCTTTGGACCTGGGAATTTTGAGCACATTACCAAACGTGCTGTCGAAGCCCTTCAAGAAAGTGACTACATCATTGGTTATAAAACTTATGTTGAACTCATTCAGGGACTGCTTACTGATCAAACGATTATTAGTACGGGGATGACTGAAGAGGTATCACGTGCTCAGGAAGCAGTGAAACAAGCGGAGCTGGGTAAGAAAGTTGCGGTAATCTCCAGCGGGGATGCTGGGGTTTACGGGATGGCTGGGTTGGTTTATGAAGTATTGATTGAAAAAGGCTGGAAAGAAGAAACTGGAGTGGGCATTGAAGTCATTCCTGGCATTTCTGCAATCAACTCTTGTGCATCTTTACTTGGGGCACCAGTCATGCACGATTCGTGTACAATCAGCCTCAGTGATCATTTAACTCCTTGGGAACTGATCGCTAAAAGGGTTGAAGCAGCTGCAATGGCGGACTTTGTCATTGCCCTGTATAATCCGCGCAGTGGCAGGCGGACGAGGCAAATTGTTGAAACACAGAACATTCTCCTTCGCTACCGTTCGCCCGATACACCTGTCGGGTTGGTGAAAAGTGCCTATCGCGATAGGCAGGATATTGTCATAACCAATTTAAAAGAGATGTTGAACCACGATATTGGAATGTTGACCACCGTCATTATTGGTAATTCATCCACCTTTTTATATGATGACAAAATCATTACACCAAGAGGCTATCAGAGGAAATATACATTGAATTCGGAAAAGCAACCATTGAGGCCGCATCAGCGTCTGCAAAAAGAAGCGGAACCGTGGGCATTAGATCAAGAAGCCTTCACCGAATCCTCTGGAGGAGTTGGATTACTTACAAAAGCACCTGAAAAGAAGCCAGCTTCCTTTGAAATGGCAATGGAAGCACTGTCAAGAGTCAAGGGTCAAACCGTTCAGCAATCCATTGAGCCGATTGTTCAGCAAAAAATGGAGTCGGTATTCGAACTTGCCGTTAGTCCAGGTGTGGCGAATAAACAATTCACTCCCAAACAAATGATGACACTTGCGGAAGTTGTCGGGGAAAAAGGCACGATGGAATACACGCCAAATCATAAAATCATATTAAAGATTCCGACAATGGATCCGGAAGTCATTACGGGGAAATTGCAGTCAGCAAACTTTCTATTGTCACCGATTGGAGATGTACTGACATTAAAAGCATGTGATTTCTGTGATGGTGAAAAAACCGAATCCATTCCTTATGCGGATGAAATACATCGGGTGCTTGGCGGAATGAAAATGCCAAAGGAACTTAACATCGGTTTTAATGGGTGTGGGATGGCTTGTTATAGTGCTGTGATGGATGATATCGGAATTGTCTTCCGAAAAGGGAAGTTTGACTTATTTCTTGGAGCTAAACCGGTTGGAAGAACAGCCCATCCAGGTCAGCCTGTTGCGGAAGGCATTGAACCGGAACAGCTTGTTGAACTGATTACCGATATTGTCGCAGAGTATAAGCAAAATGCCCATCCAAATGAGCGGCTTTTTAAATACTTCAAACGTTCGAAAAAGATACAGAATTTCTCTTATCAGGACATCGCTCCCAAAATAAACATAGAGCCTGCGCCTTGTGAAGACTAATCAAGAGGGGGAAAGTAAATGAAAGCAGTTTTGTTCGTAGGACACGGAAGCCGTTTGGCTTCGGGAAACGAAGAAGTCCTTCATTTTATTGAAAATATGATTCCAGCATTGGATGGGCGCTTCCTTGTAGAAACGTGCTTCTTGGAATTTGCGGCACCGAATATATCCAAAGGCATTGATAATTGTGTAAAACGAGGGGCTTCTGAAGTTATCGTCATACCGATCATTTTGTTGCATGCAGGACATTCGAAATTACATATCCCAGCTGAAATAGAGGATGGGAAAACAAAGTATCCAGAAGTGAAATTCACATATGGCCAAACGATCGGGGTCCACCCTGATATATTGACAATCCTGACAGACCGTCTTGAGGAAGCGGGATTCGATACATCTTCTGAACAGGCTGAGACAGCAATATTGCTGATTGGCCGAGGTGGCAGTGATCCTGATGCAAATAGTGATATATATAAAATTTCACGATTATTATGGGAAAAATTGAACGTAAAATGGGTCGAAGCAGCGTTCATGGGTGTAACGGACCCGCACGTTGACGAAGGTATTGAACGATGCATCCGCTTAGGGGCAAAAAAAGTAGTGATGCTGCCATATTTCCTCTTCACAGGTGTGTTGATGGAAAGAATGGAGGATATGCTGAAAGGCTATCAAGAGCAATATCAAGATCAAGAATTCATTTTGGCGAAGTATTTTGGATATCATCCAACATTACAGAACATTCTGCAAGAACGTGTAATTGAAGCTAGTGAGGGCAGATCAAGCGGGGCACGTGATTTGGAAAACTATCGTAAACATGTCGAGGAACATGGACATGCCCACCATCATCACCATCATGACCACGATCACGACCATGATCACGACCATCATCACAATCACGATGGGCAAGTGGTGGGGACGTCAAAATGATTTTGTTTTTGGCGGGTACAAGTGATGCAAGGGAATTAGCGATTGAGATGCAGCAGGTGGGATTCAAGGTTTTGGCAACTGTTGTAACCGGGTCGGCAGCTAAAAGTTTGCAAGATGCAGGCATATCCACCCGGATTGGCCGATTAACTGCAGAGGATATGACATCTTTAATCTCTGAAAAAGGTTTTCAGGCAGTAGTTGATGCAAGTCACCCATTTGCCGAAGAAGCATCCAAGAACGCCCTTAACGGAGCAAAGGCAGCAAATGTCCCTTATATTCGTTATGAGCGTGAAAGTCAACGGTTTCAGAATGATAAATTGATAGTTGTCCGTGATTATGAGGAAGCTGCCAAGCTCGCTGCTGTGAAACGGGGAGTCATCATGCTTACGACAGGAAGTAAAACCCTGGCCGTGTTCGCAAAAGAATTGGTAGGGCTAGAGAATACAAGAGTCATAGCGAGAATGCTGCCACGCATGGACAATATGGAAAAATGTGTGCAGCTGGGCATTGAACAAAAAAATATCGTTGCGATTCAAGGGCCATTTTCCAAAGAATTAAATAAAGCTCTATATGAACAGTATGGGGTCACATTGATGATTACGAAAGAAAGTGGCAAGGTCGGTGCGGTTGACGAGAAATTGGAAGCAGCGTTGGAATGTGGAATAGAGACGATCATGATATCGCGACCGGATGTTGACTATCAAAATGTTCATTCCAGTTTTGATCATGTCATCGCCGAGTTGAATAAACAACTAAATGAAAAATAGGAGGAATGCAAGATGGATTTTAAAACGGATTTTAAACCACTAACGGTAGATCCAGACAAAATATATGATTATAGCTTCTCAATCATTGCTGAAGAAATGGGCAATCATGATTTTTCTGAAGATGAATGGAAGATCGTCCGCCGGGTCATTCATGCTTCAGCGGATTTTGAATTGGGAAGAAGTGTCATCATCCATCCAAATGCCATTCAAGCTGGTGTGGAAGCCATTCGTAAAGGTAGACATGTCATTGCGGATGTGCAAATGATCGAGAGCGGTACAGGCAAAAAAAGATTTCAAAAACACGGCGGGGACGTTCATTGCTATATTTCAGATCCGGATGTGATGGTCGAAGCAAAACGGTTGAATACGACAAGGGCGATCATTTCGATGCAAAAAGCCGTTAAGGAAAATGAAGGGGGCATTTATGCCATAGGCAATGCACCTACAGCTTTACTTGAGCTCATTCGCCTTATTAAAGAAGGGATTGCAAAACCGGACTTAATCATTGGAATGCCTGTTGGGTTTGTTTCTGCAGCGGAATCTAAAGAGGAACTCGCTAAGATCACCGAGGTTCCATTCATTACGAATATTGGCCGAAAAGGCGGAAGTACTGTCACTGTTGCTGCATTGAACGCGATTTCCCTTTTAGCTGATAGTTAAAAATCATGGAAAAGAAAGTAAAAAAAGATCCATCACAAATGCGTCATGGGTATACGACAGGGGCATGTTCGACTGCCGTGACTAAAGCGGCATTGACTGCATTGATCACGGGGGATGCACTTGAGGAAGCGACGATTTCCTTGCCCATCGGGCGAGATGCCACTTTCACTATTGAGAAATATGATATATCGGAAAATGCGGTTAGTGCTGAAACGATCAAAGATGCCGGAGATGATCCCGATGCTACCCATCTGGCACATATTATCTCTACGGTCAGCTGGTCGGAGGCACCTGGGATTATCCTGGATGGAGGGATAGGTGTGGGGCGTGTGACCAAACCCGGGCTTCCTGTCCCTGTAGGAGAAGCGGCCATTAATCCTGTACCGCGCAAAATGATTTTAACCACTGTGGAACAAACATTGGAAGAATTTAAGATCAATAGAGGAGTGAAAGTCGTCATCTCCGTGCCAGCAGGTGAAGAAATAGCGAAAAAGACATTAAATGGCCGCTTGGGGATTGTGGGAGGCATTTCCATTTTAGGAACAAGGGGCACTGTCGTCCCTTTTTCCAGTTCAGCCTATATGGCAAGCATCGTCCAGGCTATCAGTGTCGCCAAAGCGAGTGGTTGCGAGCATCTTGTCTTAACTACTGGCGGGCGCAGTGAAAAGTATGCGATGGGCCTTCTCCAGGATTTGCCTGAGGAAGCCTTTATTGAAATGGGTGACTTTGTGGGCTTCTCACTTAAGCAATGTAAGAGACAGGGAATTAAAAAGGTATCATTGGTCGGCATGATGGGGAAATTCTCCAAAGTGGCCCAAGGTGTGATGATGGTGCATTCAAAAAGTGCCCCGGTCGACTTCGGTTTTCTATCGGAAATAGCCCAAAGCGTCGGAGCTGAAGATGATCTTGTTCTTGAAATCAAGAATGCAAACACGGCGTCCCAAGTCGGGGACATGATGTCAGCGATAAATAATTTTGATTTTTTTAATAAACTATGTGAATCCTGCTGTCACTCTGCCATAAAGCAAGTGAAGGGCGGAATTGAAATGGAAACGGCGATTTATTCGTTGAAGGGACAATTACTGGGAAGGGCTGTTGGAATTGAGTCAATCGATTAAATTAATCGGGATAGGGGATAACGGTCAGGAAAGCTTGCTGCCCCAATATATCCAATGGATAGAAGAAAGTGAAGTGCTGGTCGGAGGTGAACGGGTCTTATCGTTTTTTCCGAACTATTCTGGCAAGAAGATTGTCATAAAGGGCGGTTTGAAAAAGGTGGTGGAACAACTGCGGGATGAAACTCGTCCAACAGTTGTCTTAGCTTCCGGTGACCCATTATTTTATGGAATGGGAGGTTATCTTTCAAGCAAAATCAACATAGAGGTTTACCCATATTTCAGTTCAATTCAGCTTGCTTTTGCAAAAATGGGTGAAAGCTGGCAAGATGCCTTCCTAGTCAGTGTTCATGGCCGCAGTATGAAAGGTCTGGCCCAAAGGATAGATGGGAAAGCGAAAGTAGCTTTGCTTACTGACATCGAAAATAGTCCAAATCAACTTGCTAAATATCTCATTTCATTCGGAATGACTGAATACCGGGCATTTGTGGCTGAAAATCTTCAAGGAGAAACCGAAGACTCTGGCTGGTATGAACTTGAAGAAATGGTGGAGCGGGAATTCTCGCCGTTGAATGTCGTCATTTTGAAAAGAAAATCAGAAGGTCCAAGCTGGGCCTTGGGGATAGAAGATGAAGAATTTTCGCAGCGTAAGCCCGACAAAGGCCTCATAACCAAAAAGGAAATTCGGGTATTAAGCCTGCAAGCGTTGAAACTCAGGAAAAACAGCACCGTTTGGGATGTTGGGACGTGTACTGGCTCAATGGCAATTGAAGCGGCCAAGCTTGCATCCGAAGGCCAAATTTTCGCAATTGAAAAAAATGAGCCTGATTTAGAAAACTGTTATCAAAACCAGCATAAATTCCGTACAGATATAACGGCCATTCATGGAAAAGCTCCGCAAGGACTGGAAACTTTTCCGGATCCTGATGCGATCTTCATTGGCGGGACTGGCGGCGAAATGGCAGATCTCATCCATACATGCTGCAAACGACTGAAAGAAGGCGGCAGAATCGTTCTGAATGCTGCGACGATTGAGAATCTTTACAGGGCTAATGAGGCATTTGCTGAAGCTGGTTTTCACACTTCCATCATGCATGCCCAAATCTCCAGAAGTAAGCCAATATTGGGAATGAACAGATTTGTTCCGCTTAATCCTGTGTATATCATTACTGCACAACGAAAGGAAGACATGAATGAGTAATCTTGGTACATTATTTGGCCTTGGCGTGGGCCCGGGCGATCCAGAGCTTATTACAGTAAAGGCATTTCGCGTGATTCAGGAATCTCCGGTCATTGCGTATCCAAAAAAAAGAAAAGGGAGTAAAAGCTACGCCCATCGCATTGTTGAAGTTTACATTCGTCCTGAAGAGAAGGATATGCTGGGGCTGGTGTTTCCGATGACGAAAGATCAAGCGATTTTGGATCGGGAATGGAACGGAACGGTCGAAAAAGTTTGGCAAAAATTAAATGAAGGTAAAGATGTTGCTTTCGTTACGGAAGGTGATCCGCTTTTATATAGTACGTTCATACATATGATGAAATTGATGCAGGAGTTGCATCCCGAAGTCGAAATCAAGACAGTCCCGGGCATTTCTTCTTTTAATGGGTCAGCGTCAAGGCTGGGCATCGCTTTGGCTGATGGTGATGATCATGTTGCGATAGTTCCTGCAAGGGATGACTATGAAGCGATGAAGAAGGCGATCGAAGATCATGATGCCGTGGTGTTCATCAAAGTGGCAAAGGTCATCGATTTAATGATTGCCGTTTTAAAAGATTTGGACTTGCTTGAAAAGGCCTCGGTCGTAACCAAAGTCACTTCCGATGAAGAAGTGATTTGGAAAGTGAGTGAATTGGAAGGACTTGAACTAGAATACTTAACATTGATGGTGGTGAGAAAATGAAAATATATATTGTAGGCGCTGGCCCGGGTGACCCGGATTTGATAACTGTAAAAGGATTGAACATTCTCCAAACGGCTGATGTGATTTTATATACGGATTCATTAGTGAATGAAGAATTGATTGCTAAGGCAAAACCCGATGCCGAGGTGCTAAAAACGGCAGGTATGCATTTGGAGGAAATTGTTGGCATCATGGTTGAGCGTGTTAGAGAAGGAAAGATGGTTGCTAGAATCCATACAGGGGATCCTGCCATGTACGGTGCAATCATGGAACAAATTGTCCTTTTGAAGAAAGAGGGTATTGGTTATGAGGTGATCCCGGGCGTAAGTTCGGTATTCGCCTCGGCAGCTGCAATAGGAGCAGAGCTGACTATCCCTGATTTAACTCAGACACTCATATTGACGAGGGCTGAAGGACGTACGCCTGTTCCGGAATTTGAGAAGTTACGTGATTTGGCAAGTCACCATTGTACGATTGCCCTTTTCTTGAGTGCGACCTTGACTAAAAAAATCGTTAAAGAACTCCAAGAAGCCGGTTGGAAGGATGATACTCCGATAGCAGTCATTCAACGGGCAACATGGCCGGACCAAAAAATCGTCCGTACCACGTTAGTGAACTTAGATGATGATATGCGTCGAAATGGTATCCGCAAGCATGCGATGATTCTGGCTGGATGGGCGTTGGACCCAACCATCCATGATAAAGATGAATACCGATCCAAATTATATGATGCGAGTTTTACCCACGGTTTCAGAAAAGGTGTTAAGCCATGATCATTGAACTGAAAGAAGCGGAACTTGCTCCCATTAAACGGTCTCATACTTATGCGATCGTGGCGATTACAAAGCATGGTGTCGAGCTGGCACGAAAATTACATACCGTTTTTTCGAATTCCGATTTATATTACATGAGCAAGTTTGAAAAAGGGGACGAAGAGCAAAAACAGATCCAGCTTTTTTCGGGCAGTGTCCGTATGCTATTACCCGCTTTATTCAAGGAATATAAAGGAATCATATTAATTATTTCACTCGGTGCGGTAGTCAGGATGATTGCACCGATTTTGAAGGATAAGAAAACGGATCCGGGTGTCGTTGTCATTGATGATAAAGGGGAAAATGTCATCAGTGTACTGTCAGGGCATCTGGGAGGAGCGAATGAACTGACTAAGGAAGTTGCTGCATCGCTTGACGCAAGAGCTATAATCACCACGGCTTCGGATGTTCAAAAAACGATTCCTGTCGACTTATTCGGACAGCGCTTCGGCTGGATTTGGGATTCTGCAGAAAAATTGACGCCAGTGAGTGCGTCCGTTGTCAATGAAGAGCATGTTGCCGTTGTACAGGAATCAGGTGAACGGAATTGGTGGACTTATGAAACGGCATTACCCGAACGCATAATCGTATACCCATCCATTGAAGAAGCGCTTCAAGCAAAACCGCAAGCAGCGCTGGTCGTAACTCACCGTATTCTTAGCCAGTCGGAAAATGGGATCCTTGAAAATGGTATTGTATATCGGCCAAAAGTCATTGCTCTCGGTATCGGGTGCAATAGGGGAACAGAGGCAGCTGAAATTGAGCAGGTGATTGCAGAAACACTAGCGGAATTATCGTTTTCATTAAAAAGCGTTAAAGCGATCTGTACAATTTCCTTAAAGAAAGACGAAATCGGCTTGATTGAAGTAGTTGAAAAATACGGCTGGGAATTCGTGCATTATGAACCGGAAGAGCTTAATCAAGCCAAAATCGAAGCGCCATCGGAAACAGTATTTAAATACACGGGTGCATATGGTGTGAGTGAACCGGCTGTGAGGATTTATGCTAAAGCTGAACAATTGGAGCTGGTTAAGAAAAAATCGGGTAACGTAACCATTTCAGTTGGCATCATACCTTTTTAAGGAGGAGAAGCAAATATGAACGATAGAAGATTGGTAATTGCGGGTACCGGAAGCGGTGTCGGTAAAACGACATTGACCATCGGAATCATGGCAGCCCTCCAGAAGAAAGGCTATACTGTCCAAGGGTTCAAATGTGGTCCTGACTATATTGACCCTACTTATCATACAGCGGTTACAGGACGGATTTCACGCAATCTTGACAGTTGGATGTTCGAACATGACACTGTCCGGGAAATTCTTACCAAAGCAGGTACCGGATCTGATATATCGATCATCGAAGGAGTCATGGGCTTCTTCGATGGCAAAAGTCCTTTATCCAATACAGGATCGACGGCTGAAATCAGCATCATCACGCAAAGCCCTGTCCTGTTGGTAGTCAACTGTGCCAGCATGGCACGGAGTGCAGCTGCCATCGTAAAAGGATTTCAGGCCTTTTCGACCGGTCCGAATATCATTGGTGTCATTGCCAATCAAGTGGGAAGTGCGGGGCATTACAAAATTGTCAAATCAGCCATTGAGCAAGAATGCGATGTACCGGTGCTTGGTTATATGAAGCGGGAAATGGATATAGATATTCCAAGCCGTCATTTGGGTTTAATTCCAGCTATTGAACGCGGGGAACTAAATCCGTTTTTCGCTAAGCTTGCACAATTAGTCATGGAAACGATCGATATCGATCAGTTGTACCATTTATCCAAGACAAGCCCCGTTTCCAGTGGAAACTCAAATATATTTCAACCCCAAAATGAAAAGGAAGTGTGCATTGCCGTCGCAAAAGATGCAGCCTTCAATTTTTATTATCAGGAAAACCTTGAGTTGCTTGAAGCATTTGGGGCGACCATCAAGTATTTTTCTCCATTGAAAGGGGATGAAGTTCCATTGGATGCTGATGGTTTATACCTAGGAGGCGGTTTTCCTGAGGAGTTTGCAGCTGAACTTTCCGGTAATGTGGGTGCTATCAAATCCATCAGAAGCTCCATTGAAAAAGGGATGCCGACTCTAGCGGAATGTGGCGGTTTCATGTTTTTGAGCAAATCGATTGAAACGACTTCCGGAGAAACGCATCAGATGGCAGGCATTATTCCGGGCAGGATTAAAATGCAGAAAAAACTTGCAGCACTAGGGTATAGAGAAATTACAGGAACTCCAGGCAATTTTTTGATCAATGAAATGGAGCAGGCCAAAGGACATGAATTCCACTACTCGACATTTGAAGCCGATGATGAACTTACACATGCTTATGAAGCTAAAGGCAGATTCGGTTCGAAACAAGAGGGGTGTGTATTGGGTAACCTTGTTGCTGGGTATACGCACTTTCATTTTGCTTCCAATCCAACACTTGCAAAGAACTGGATTGATACTTGCTTAAAACAAAAAAACAAATCTGCCCATGAAACTATCGACAAGTAAAAGATATTTTTTGAAGATTAAGAGGAGGCGCGAGCATGAAACCGGGAAAAGTTCATCTGGTCGGTGCGGGTCCCGGAGATCCGAAACTGATTACGGTATATGGACTGGAATGTATCCAAAAGGCGGATGTCATTGCATATGACAGGCTTGTCAATCCAGAATTATTAACGTATGCAAAAGAAGATGCAGAACTGGTGTATTGCGGGAAATCACCAGGGAAACATCATCTCATTCAAAATGAAATACATGAACTTTTAGTAGAAAAAGCCTTACAGGGGAAAAACGTCACCCGTCTGAAGGGTGGAGATCCGTTTGTCTTTGGGCGGGGCGGTGAGGAAGCGGAGATACTGGCTGCTAACGGGATTGAATATGATATCGTTCCAGGAATCACAGCGGGAATCGCAGCACCGGCTTATGCGGGCATCCCGGTGACCCACCGTGATCATGCCTCAAGTTATGCGATTGTGACAGGCCATGGCCGTGATTACAAGGGGCAGGATAACTTGAATTGGCAGGCATTGGCTCAGGGCATCGATACCATCGCCTTTTATATGGGAATTGGTAATATGCCGTTTATCTGTGAAAAATTGATGGAGCATGGAAGGGATGGCAATACGCCAGTGGCTGTCATTGAATGGGGCACGACAGAAAATCAAAGGACGATTACCGGTACCTTGAGTTCGATTTCTGTGAAGGCTATAAAAGAAGAAATTCAAAATCCATCAATCTTTCTAGTAGGGGATGTCGTCCAATTAAGAGAAAAAATCCAATGGTTTGAAAGAGTGATTGAATCAGAGTCCATTATTGAAGGGAATGAGTCGGAATGTCCATCATTCAAGAACTGAAGGAACGCCGGGCAATAAGGAATTACGAAGAAAAAGAAGTGGAAGACCAAAAAATCAGGCAGCTATTGGAAGCGGCTACCTATGCCCCTAACGATAGATTGCGTGAACCTTGGAGTTTTTATGTAATCAAGGGAGAGGCGAAGCAGCGTTATGAAAGATTGGCAGAAAGGTATTTACATGAACGCTTCCCGACCAAACCGAAATTGATTGAAAGTTCACTGGAAGTTGTAAAGACGACACCGCTTATCGTGGTCGTGACTTCCGATATTTTGCCTGATGATCCGGATTCATCCGAAGACAATGTATTCGCTTCTTGTTGTGCCGTCCATTCGATGTGGCTTGCCGCAAAAGAACTTGGTCTCGGATTCGTATGGCGCACTAGAGGAGTGGGTCTTGTCAGGGATGAACGCCTGCACGAATTTATCGGTTCACCGGAAAACAAAAAAGTGATCGGCACCATTTTTGTCGGATACCCTAAAGGCGATCAACCGGTTCCTGCTACTAAAAGGACTTCATACATAGAAAAAACAGTTTGGCTATGAAAGTAGGTGAGTGAGTGGCACGCAGAGGATTAATGCTTATTTATACAGGTAACGGGAAAGGGAAGACGACTGCCTCATTAGGGGTGACTTTAAGGGCAATCGGCAGAGGAATGAATGTCAAATACCTTCAGTTCATAAAATCTCCAGAGCGTACATATGGGGAAGCATTGGCTTTGAAAAAATTAGGAGTTGAAATGGAACAGCTAGGAATTGGTTTTACATGGACCAAAACTCCAGAAGAGCATCGCAACGCATTATCGTTAGCATGGGAAAAGGCGAGACTGGCCCTTAGTGATCCCGGCATTGATTTACTTGTTTTGGATGAGTTGAACAATGCATTGGCGATTTCCAAATTCCCGATCGAAGATGTCTTGCCATTGACTGAAGTCATCGATGCGATTCGAAGTCGTCCCGCTCATATGCACATAGTCATTACCGGCAGGGATGCCAAGACAGAGCTTATGGAAATGGCCGATTTGGTTTCAGCGATTGAGGCGACCAAGCATTATTATGACGAGGGCATCGGCGCTGTCAAAGGATTGGAGTTTTAAGGGGGTGAATGTAATGAAGGCACGATCCATCATGATACAAGGAACGTCGTCTGATGTAGGGAAAAGTTTGATTTGTACGGCATTTTGCCGGGTATTTTCCAATAAAGGATTACGTGTCGTCCCATTCAAATCACAAAACATGGCTTTGAATTCTTATGTAACCTTGGATGGCGGTGAAATCGGACGGGCTCAGGGAGTACAGGCGGAAGCAGCAAGGATCACGGCAACGACCGATATGAATCCGATATTACTGAAACCAAAGCAGGATATGGTTTCGGAAGTCATCGTGCACGGAAAGCATTTTCTTGATATGAATGCAAAAAGCTATCGGTCCCAATTTGTCCAGGAAGCCATGCCGATCATCCGTAAATCGGTCAAAAAACTTCAAGAAGACTATGACATCATCGTACTCGAAGGGGCAGGAAGTCCGGCTGAAATTAACCTTAAGGACCGGGATATCGCGAATATGCGAATGGCTAAACTCACGGATGCGGCAGTCATTTTGGTGGCCGATATTGATCGTGGTGGAGTATTTGCCTCCATCATCGGCACACTTGCTTTATTGGATCAAGATGAACGAGATAGTGTAAAGGGGATCATCATCAATAAATTTCGTGGCATGCGTGAATTGTTGGACGATGGCATTGAATGGGTGGAAAAGGAAACCGGGATTCCGGTTCTCGGGGTACTGCCCTATCTAGACGTGAATATTGAAGCGGAAGATTCACTTGCCCTCTCTTCCTTACGTTTTAAAAAACCTAAAAAGGCAGAGTTCCCGATCGATGTAGCCGTCTTGAGATTTCCTCGGATCTCCAATTTTACTGATGTGGATCCTTTTTTTGATGAACCCGGAGTAGGTGTCCGCCTAGTAAACAGTGTCCATGAGTTAGGTAATCCCGATCTGGTAATTTTGCCTGGTACAAAAAACACGATGGAAGATTTAGAATGGTTGAATCGTATGGGGTTGGATCGGGCCATCAATGAATTGCGGAAACAAGGTACGATGATTTTTGGCATATGCGGCGGTTTTCAAATGCTAGGGACTAAACTTTTCGATCCTGATGCGGTCGAAGGTGACGGTGAGAACGCGTACGGGCTCTCGCTTCTTCCGGTGGAAACCGTTTTTCAGGCAGAAAAGAAAACGGTACAAATGGAAGGTGTCCTTTCTGCCGGGATAATGGAAGGTCAAATGAATCTTAACGGTTTCGAAATACATTTAGGCAGAACGACATTGAAGTCGCAAGTAAGGCCCTTTCTTTTATTGAAGGATGGAAGAGAGGATGGAGCCATTTCCAATGACAACAAGGTAATGGGAACATATCTTCATGGGATATTCCATAATCGCCTGTTCACTAGATTGCTAGTTAACCAAATTCGACGGAACAAGGGGTTGGAAGAAGTGAAGGAGAACGTCCAAAGCGACTCGGAGCGTAGGGAGGAAGCCTACAATCTCTTGGCTTCCCATTTGGAGGAAAACATTGATATGGATACCATCTATCAATGGCTGCAGCTGGAAACTGCAGGAAGTTAATGTTAATCAAAGCCCATTTATCTTCAAAAAAGCTCGATTTAGAGCTGCAATTCCTTTTATTTAGCCATAATAAGTGACAGGGGCATACAAGATATGTTATGTTGTCTTCTCTACATACTTTATACAAAATAAAAGGATGAGGTGTTCATATGAATAAAACAGAATTAGTGAGCAGTGTTGCAGCACAAGCTGAACTGACAAAAGACGAAGCAAAAAAAGTAGTGGATGCGTTGTTTGAAACAATCACGGCTACACTTGCTAAAGAAGAAAAAATCCAATTAGTTGGTTTTGGTACATTTGAAGTGCGCGACCGTGCTGCCCGTACAGGAAGAAACCCGCAAACTGGCGAAGAAATACAAATTGCAGCTAGTAAAGTACCGGCATTTAAAGCAGGTAAGGAATTAAAAGACGCTGTAAAATAAATGATGAACGACGAAAAAACCTGGCGAAGCAATGCTCGCCAGGTTTTTTATGTTTACAGTCATTTCAACTTACATCTTTAATGGAAAGATTAAAAAACGTTTTATCAACTGGTAAGCATGAAATTGTTTATATAGCACAAAAATTATAGTACTTATTAATAAGGTTTATACTTTGACTATGTTAGGCTAAATGAATAACAAGCTTTAAACCATAATAAAAGAGGTGAAAGATATGCTAAAGAAAATAATGAAAAAAATCAAACAACTTTCCCAAGGAAGCAGTGAGAGAAGACATGGTCATTATCGCCGAGGCAGCAGCAGCAGCAGAGGGTATAAAAGGTATCCCATGAGTGGAAGTGACCGCTACAAGAGAAAGGGGCGTGGCAGCAGCAGTTAATTCAATTTCTGTGACTTCAATGCAGCCTGCAGGTCCATTGAGATTTCTTTAATATCTGAATAAGGTTCTTGGATGCTTAATAATCTTTTCAGTATATGCACGGTTTCTTTTTCTAACGAAAGCTCTTCTGTCCAAGGAAGGGCCTTTTTACTTTTGGAATCATACGTCGTATAAAGTACATAAAGAAGTATTTCCCCCAAGTCGTAAAAATCCTGCCTTTTCAGCTCTAAAATGGAGTCTTTTGCGAGATCGGCCGTATTGATCGTTTTAGACAAACCAAAGTCTATCAAAATGGGCTGATGGTTCTTAAGTAAAATATTTGGTATACGTAAATCTTGATGGCAAATGTCATGGTCATGTAGATAAGCTACTAAACTGACCAGTTCAACCAGAAAAATTAGAGACTCTTTCTCATTGTATGTTAATTGATTCAAGAAAATATGGTCTTCTAAATTATCCCCTTCTATAAAATCCATCACAAAATAAACATTACCGTCATGTGAAAATTGCCCGTGAAATTTGGGGATGTTCGTGTGGTTTAACATTCGTAATATGATCATTTCATTTTTAAACTGTTTCAGCTCTTTTTTGCTGCGGCGTTTACTTTTCCGGAGCTGCTTGATCACTATATTTTCATTCATCTTCAAATCATTGCAAAGGTAAACAATACCGTAGCTTCCTTTACCGGTTACAGCTTTCACCTCGTAACGGTCATTCAAAACCACGCCTTGTTTTAAAGGAATATCCACAAAAAATTGGTAGATCTTTCTTAAGGAACGCAAAATTGAAACTTCCCTCACCACTTTCATATATTCGAGTCGAAATGACCAAAGCTGGAAATACGAATGATCATGGATAGTTTAACACTGATTTTTGTTAATGCGGTAATGAAAGTCTTTTTACGATAATTCACAATTGAAACGAGCTATTAAAAAAAATTCCTTAAATTTCATAATATGAAATTATATGATTTTTAAAATTATTAAGTTTACTATAATGAATTCATAATGAAAGAGTAGGAGGTGATAAGATGGATGAGCGCGAGTTGAGAAGTTGCTTTGGCAAATTCCCAACCGGAGTCACGATAGTAAGCTGGTTTGATGGAAGGGCATCACTGTGAATACATTTACCTAGGTTTCTTGGTTCCCCCGCTCGCTTAGTATCAATTCATAATGAAGCAAAAGCCTGCACTAGCATGAAAGATAAATCTTTTACCATTAATAAATTATCGGATGAACAAGAATCCATTGCAGGGCAATTTGCGGGCAATAAGCAGGAAACACTTTAAAGTGACTGGGAGAACAAGGGAAGAGTTTGAGGCAGGTGATCATGTATTGTTCATCGGTGAGATCCAGGAGTTACATTTCGAAGATTTGGAAGCGCTTACTTTCATCAAGGGAAAATGGGGTCTGCTAAACAACTTGTAAAATAAGGGGGTTTCTTATGGGCATTAAAACCGGTGAAGAATATATTAATAGAATTAAATCCAGAAAGCCAGAAGTCTGGCTTGGTGGAAGAGTGGTTGAGGATATTTATAATGAGCCAATTTTTAAGCAGCCGATACAAGAAATTGCGAGGTTGTATGACATTCAACATGACCCGGAATATCTAGATGAAATCACTCACATTTGCAAAGAAACCGGGGAACGTGTCAATAATGCTTTCTTATTCCCGAAGACATCGGAGGATTTGCAAAAAAGAAGTAAATTATTTGAAGTGTATGCAAGGATGACATATGGACTAATGGGGAGAACGCCGGACTTTTTAAATGTCGTGGTCACTTCCATGGCACATAACTCCTGGTTTCTTGATAAATACAACAAAGACTGGTCAAAGAACATCAAGGACTATTATGCCTATATTCGTCACAATGATTTATTCTTGACGCATGCAATCATTAATCCTCAAAATGATCGAAGCAAGCAATCTCATGAACAAAAAGAAACATATACCCACTTAGGGACCGTTGAGGAAAAAGAAGAAGGAATACTTGTACGCGGTGCAAAGATGTTAGCAACCCTGGCACCGATTACAGATGAGGTGATTATCTATTCTTTCCCAGGATTCACACCAGGCGATGAACGTCACGCGGTAGCATTTGCACTGCCGATCGATACGCCTGGACTGCGCATAATCTGCCGGGAACCAATGCAGGACGGAACACGCTCGATGTTTGACCATCCACTGGCCTCCCGCTATGAGGAAATGGATGCCCTGCTTGTATTCAATGATGTCCTGGTTCCTTGGAATCGTGTCTTCTTATACAACAATGTGGAGGCGGCAAACCGCTTGTATCCAATGACGGGGATCGCGGAACAGCCTGCTCACCAATCAGGCGTACGCGGATATATTAAACTGGCATTTGCCGTTGAAGTAGCTTGTAAAGTGGCAGACTCTATCGGAGTTGATGGATTCCTGCATGTACAGCGTGATTTGGGTGAACTTGTTCAATCCGTCGAAGTCATCCGTTCACTGCTTCGGGTAGCGGAATATGAGTACACGATTAATGATTACGGTGAGGCCCGGCCAAATCCCGATGCATTGGAAACGATTCGCGGCTTCCTTCCGGAGATGTATCCTCGTGCCATCGAAGTTATCCAGACCATTGGAGCCGGCGGGCTGTTGATGTCTCCGACAGGGGCCGACTTTGATAATCCGGAATTGCGCAGTGATATCGATAAATATTATGGAGGGCGAAGCGGGGTTTCGGCAGAAGAGCGTGTTCGGGTGTTTAAACTGGCTTGGGATTTATGCGGGGAAGCATTTGGACAGCGCCTCCTTCAATACGAACGCTATTACACGGGTGATCCAGTTCGGAAAAGAGCGATTTTTTATAATAAATATAAGAAAAACAAAAACTTTGCCATGGTCGATGAAGTGCTTAACAAACCGATGCAAGTAGCCATCGATGCGGTTAGCCAGTAACTTTAATAGTTGAATGGGGAGGGGGGACCGTCATGATTTCGTCTGTTGAGAAGCTGATAAAGATACTTGATTTATTCACAAATGAAGAACCCTCACTTGGAAATAAGGAAATAGCTGAAAAATTGAATATGAGTCCAAGCTCATCTCATCATCTAGTGAAAACGATGTGCAAGGATGGGATGCTGATCCAAGGCAAAGATCGAAAGTATCGGCTTGGATGGAAGTTGCTTGAGTGGAGCAGTAGAGTCATGTATCAGCAGGATATTCATTATGAAGCAGGTCCAATTATAAGTAATCTTGTCCTGCAATTTAGAGGTAATTCTCACATCGGTATGTTTCACGAAGGCGAAGTCAGGTTTGTGATGAAAATGTCGTCCCCTCACGCTGAGCATATGACCACATATATAGGAGCAAGAAAACCAGCTCATTGTACGAGCGCCGGGAAAATATTACTTGCCTTTAACCCATCCTTTATTCAGCCTACGCTGGCAAAAGGGCTATTGAAGCACTCAACTAACACGATTACTAGCATCAACCAATTGAATGAAGAGTTAAAGGACGTCCGCAAACAAGGATTTGCGATTAGTGATGATGAAAATGATTTTGGGTTATATGGCGTTGCAGCACCCATTAAGTCCTATAATGGCCAGGTTATTGCTGCACTTAACCTTGTCGGGGATCGGAATTATATGCTTGGGAAAGAAAAAACGAGAATTATTCAGTCGGTGATTCGTTCGGCACAAATGATTTCAAAACAAGTTGGTTATATGTCACTAATATAAATTTTTTGACTATTATGAAAATTTAAATGGGAGGTAGTTTATTTATGAAAGGACATGCTCAATCTTCAAAATTACAGGCTAGATCATTAAATCTCATGAAAGTTATTGAAGACAATAAAGATTTATTGAAACCGCCGGTTAATAACAAAGTGCTTTGGGAAGATTCCGAATTCATCGTCATGCTTCTGGGTGGTCCGAATTATCGGCGCGATTTTCATGTCGACCCTTCAGACGAGCTATTTTATCAGATAAAAGGATCCTGCTATGTAGAATGCATCAATCAAAGCGGCGAGCGTGAAGTAGTGGAGGTGAAAGAAGGGGAAATATTCATGCTGCCAGCTGACGTACCACATTCCCCTCACCGTGTACCGGATACTTATGGCATTGTCGTAGAGCGCAAGCGTGCTAAAGATGAGCTAGAAGATTTTGTTTGGTTCTGCGGGAATTGTAACCATGAGATGCTCAAAGCTACGATCCAATTGACAAATATTGAGGTCCAGGTGAAAGAGGCGATTGAGGCTTTCAACGGAAGTAAGGAACTTCGCACCTGTAGTGAATGCGGTCATGTCATGTTAGAAAACGTTGAGGCTTGGAAATGCGAATAGATTTCCATACCCATATTCTTCCGTTGGACCTGCCCGACTTAACCGGTAAATTTGGTCAGGGACGCTGGCCAGTGCTAGAGCGGAAATGTTCTTGCGGGGCAGATATCATGGTAAGCGGAAAGCTGTTCAGGAAAGTGACCGACCAGGTGTGGGACCCTGAAAAACGCATTCAGGATATGGATGCGGAAGGAGTCGATATGCAGGTGCTCTCACCTGTGCCAGTGACATTTTCATACTGGGCGCCAATTGACCAGGCGCTATACATGTCCCAGTTCCAGAATGATTTCATCGCCGAGACTGTGAACAGGCATCCAGACAGGTTCATCGGTCTCGGAACTGTACCGCTTCAGGATTTGAAAGTGGCAATCGGGGAAATGGAACGCTGTAAATTTGAGCTAGGCATGGCTGGAATCGAAATCGGTACTAACGTAAATGGAGAAAATCTGGATTCCCCTGTTTTATTGGAATTTTTCCAAATGGCTGAAAAGTGGAATGTCCCACTGTTTATCCACCCATGGGAGACAATGGCAAAAGACCGCACGGAACGGCATAACCTCATGTATACAGTGGCGATGCCGAGTGAAACGGCATTGGCGGCAGCAAGCATTTTATGGAGTGGCGTCATGGAAAAGTTCCCGGATCTGAAAATCTGTTTTGCACATGGCGGGGGCTCATTTCCATATATTTTACCGCGGATCGATCAGGGATGGGAAGTATGGCCTGATTTAAGGAAAACATCAATGCCGCCAAGCTACTATGCGCAAAAGTTTTATTTCGATTCACTGAACTATGATACCCGGAATATTCAGTATCTGATTGACCGTTTTGGATATAAGAAAGTGCTGATGGGTTCCGACTATCCATTTTTATTGAGAGAAAAGCCCCCAGGTCAAGTAATTGATGACACTCTAAATCTATCAGATGAAGTGAAAGCGAATCTTCTAGGGATAAATGCACTAAGATTTTTAAATTTGGAATCACGAGGGGAGAAGCATGGTAAAACAGATAAAAGCACCAGAACAAGTCCTTGAAGAACTTGGAATCATGCTTGAGCCGCCAAGGGAAGCGGTCGGTAACTACGTTAGCCACGTCCGGGTGGGAAATTTGATTTTCACATCCGGACAAGGTGTTGATGAATATCACGGCAAGCTTGGCAAAGAGCTGACGGAAGAGGAAGGGTATCAGGCAGCGAGGCAGTCAATGGTTAATCTTCTGAGGGTGCTGAAGGATGAGCTTGGAGAACTATCCAGAGTGAAGAAGGTAATCAAAATTCTCGGAATGGTTAATTCAGCCGAAAACTTCACAGGACAGCCCAAAGTATTGAATGGGGCATCAGACCTGCTTGTGGCCGTATTTGGAGAGAGGGGTAGACATGCCAGGTCAGCAGTGGGAATGGCCCAGCTTCCAAATAACACTGCAATTGAAATTGAAATGATTGTGGAAATACAAGATTGAGGCGCTTGAACTAAGCGGGTGTCTCAATAAAGGGAGAGGGATGTTTCATGCAAGCAGCAAGAGATAGGATAAATACAACTAAATCAATAGATTGCCGGCACTTTATTAACGGGGAATTCCTGGATCCAGATCAATCAAGGACTTTTGACAATATCAATCCCGCAACGGAAGAAATACTTGGATGGGTTGCAGAAGGAGGAAAAGAGGAGGTGAATCAGGCTGTTTCTGCAGCAAGACATGCGCTTAAAGGGCCTTGGAAATCTTTTACCGATAATGAGCGCTCTGCGGTTCTAAGGCGAATCGGCGATCTCATTTTGGAAAAGAAAGAAGAACTGACAATGTTGGAAACCCTTGATACAGGGAAACCATTTAGCCTTGCACTGGAAATGGATATCAAGCGTTCAGCTCACAATTTCCACTTTTTTGCGGACTATATCACTACACTTGGAAATGAATCCTTCAACCAGAACAATATTGCACTTCATTATTCCATTAGGCGGCCCGTCGGAGTGGTAGGGATGATCAATCCTTGGAATTTACCTTTGCTATTGTTGACATGGAAATTGGCACCATGCCTGGCAGCTGGCAATACAGCGGTTATGAAACCAGCTGAACTGACACCGATGACAGCGACAAAGTTAATGGAAATATGTAAGGAAGCGGGAGTTCCCGATGGAGTTATCAACCTTGTGCATGGATATGGTGTAAATTCAGCTGGAGCTGCTCTAAGTGAGCATCCGGACGTCGATGCGATAACATTCACTGGGGAAACGAAAACGGGAACGGCGATCATGAAAGCTGCCGCGCCCACGTTGAAAAAAATCTCTTTTGAACTGGGCGGGAAAAATCCGAATATTGTGTTTGCAGACTCGAATCTTGATGAAGTAATCGAAACGACATTGAAATCAAGTTTCATGAACCAAGGAGAAGTTTGTTTATGTGGATCACGAATCTATGTTCAGGAAGGATTGTATGACGAATTCCTTGAAAAGATGGTCGCGCGAACAAAAAAATTAAAAGTCGGGAATCCGTTTGATTCCGAAACGGAAGTAGGAGCTGTAATAGGAAAAGAACATTATAAAAAAGTGATGAGTTACATTGACCTGGCGAAAGAAGAAGGAGCGAAAATATTAACTGGAGGAAGAAGAGCCGGACAGTTTGACAAAGGTTTTTTCATTGAGCCGACAATTATTGCCGGAGTTACGCGTGAATCCCGTTGTGTACGGGAAGAAATTTTTGGTCCTGTGGTAACGGTCATGCCTTTTGAAACGGAAGAAGAAGTACTGGAGCACGCTAATGATACTCATTACGGACTGGGGGCAACGATCTGGACCAACGATTTAAGGAGAGCACATCGTGTCGCTTCTAAAATAGAGGCGGGCATTATCTGGGTGAATACCTGGTATTTGCGTGATTTGCGCACACCTTTTGGTGGTATGAAGCACAGTGGCATCGGCCGTGAAGGCGGGTCTCATAGTTTCGAATTTTACAGTGAACTGTCTAACGTCACGATTAAATTATAAAGAAGGTGGGTAGCAACATGAACGTTAGTTTAACAGAATGGTCTGCGAGGTTTTTGGAAGCGGAAAAAACTGGAATTTGGATTCCGGCCCCAACCAGTGAAATTCCGGATTTGGACGTGGAGGATGCCTACCAAATTCAGCTTGAAAGCATTCGAAGGAAAACCCAGTCCGGTTTGGAAGTATCAGGTAAGAAAATAGGCTTGACTTCAAAGGCTATGCAGGAAGTTTTGGGAGTGAATGAACCAGATTATGGGCATTTACTTGATGGGATGAAAATAGAAAATAATGGATGTATTTCGAGTCTGCGGTTGATCCAACCGAAAGTGGAGGCAGAGGTAGCTTTTATTTTAAAGAAAGATCTACATGGTCCCAATATTACGGTTGATGATGTAATCGAAGCCACTGATTATGTGGTTGCTTCAATCGAAGTGGTTGATAGCCGGGTGATGGACTGGAAGATTAAACTTCCGGACACTGTGGCGGATAATGCATCATCGGGTCTATATATTCTGGGAAATCGCAAAATTCATTTGAGTGATATCGACCTCCCTTCCATTCAAATGAGCCTATATAAAAATGGCGAATTCATGAATCAAGGAACAGGTGAAGCAGTACTTGGAAATCCAGCAACATGCGTAGCCTGGCTTGCAAATAAACTGCATGGGTTTAAAGGTTCATTGAAAGCGGGCGAAGTGATTTTGTCCGGTGCGTTATCCGCAGCAATCGAAGCGAGACCAGGTGACCGTTTTTCTGCTGACTTTGGAGAAAAACTTGGAAAGGTTTCGGTTAATTTTGAGTGAAAGGAGCCCAGCGGCCTTGAAAAAACTAAAAGTAGGCATTATTGGATCAGGGAATATCGGCACAGACCTAATGATGAAAATTCATCGGTCGGATGTTCTGGAAATGTCGGTTATGATTGGTATCGACACGGAATCAGAGGGTTTGAAGAAGGCTAGGATGCACGGGCATCATGTCATTGAAAATGGTCTGGAAGGTTTTTTGGAAAGGCCGGAACTTGCAGACATTTTATTCGATGCCACATCTGCGAAGGCACATGTCTTTCACTGCAAAGCCTTGAAAAAGATGAACAAAAAGCTGATAGATTTGACGCCTGCCGCAATCGGACCGTTTATCGTTCCTTCCGTGAATTTAAAAGAAAATTTGAATGAGGCGGTCGTTAACATGATTACATGCGGCGGTCAGGCGACAATCCCCATCGTTCATGCGATCAGTCAAGTGGCCCTGGTCGAATATGCCGAGATAATAGCGACAATATCCAGCAGGGGTGCCGGTCCGGGAACCCGTGCCAATATTGATGAATTCACCCAAACGACGGCAAGGGCCTTGGAACAGGTGGGTGGTGCGAAAAAAGGAAAAGCTATCATTCTGCTAAATCCGGCCGAACCGCCACTCATCATGAGGGATACCATTCATTGTCTGCTTCAATCGGATTCCTTTGATGTGGAAGAAATAACAACGTCCATAACTAAGATGGCGGAAAAAGTCTCTGAATATGTTCCAGGATATCGCCTGAAGACAAATCCAATATTTGATGGGAAACAAATAACAGTCCTTCTTGAAGTGAAAGGGTTAGGGGATTTTCTTCCCGTATATGCAGGTAATTTGGATATAATGACTGCTTCAGCTGTAAAAGTAGGGGAAGAGATCGCTAAAAGCCAATTCGAACAATTTGTTTGAAAAAGGTAATCGGAACTGTAAAGGTGGGGTTCATTTGCGTAAAGATGTATTGGTGACTGAAGTTGCATTGCGGGATGGGAGCCATGTAGTGGCACATCAATTCACTCTCGATCAAGTAAAGAACATGACTGGGAAACTTAGTGCTGCAGGTGTCCCTTATATTGAAGTGTCGCATGGAGATGGCCTGGGAGGATCATCCTTACAATATGGTTTTTCAAAAGTGAATGATATTGAATTGGTGGAAGCTGCTGTTGAAGCTGCAGGCAAATCGGTTATTTCAGTACTTTTAATCCCTGGAATAGGGACTATCGATCAATTAAGGGAAGCTGCACAAGTTGGGGCGAAAATGGCGCGGATTGCAACCCACGTAACGGAAGCGGATGTCTCGAAGCAACATCTGGAAGCAGCGAAACATCTCGGTATGGAAGCAATCGGGTTTTTAATGATGTCTCACATGGCATCACCGGAAAAACTTCTTGAACAAGCCCTTCTAATGGAATCCTATGGAGCGGATGCTGTGTATGTTGTTGATTCCGCAGGATCTTTTTTGCCCCAAGATGTGAAGACGCGGATCCGGTTATTAAGATCAAAGCTGAATATCGATATCGGTTTTCATGCTCACAATAACCTATCGCTGGCTGTGGCAAATTCGCTTATGGCAATTGAAGAAGGGGCGAATAGAATCGATGGCAGCATCCGCTGTCTCGGCGCAGGTGCTGGTAATACCCAGACGGAAGTGCTTGTTGCCGTTCTGGATAGGATGGGTATCCGTACCGAAATTGACTTATATAAAATGCTCGATCTTTCGGAGTTTGTTGGAAATACAATCATGCCCAAGCCCCAGGAAATAACAGACTCGAGTTTAATCATGGGTTATGGTGGCGTATACTCCAGCTTTTTATTGCATGCGAATAAAGCGGCAAAAAAGTATGGAGTTGATGCCCGGGATATTTTGATGGAGCTTGGTCGACAAAAAGTGGTTGGGGGTCAGGAAGATACCATAATTGAAGTGGCTGAGCAAATGGCGTTTCAGAAAGAAGGAACTTTAAGATGAAACTAGATCAACTAGCAAAACGGGTAGCCGAATCGCAAAAAAGCGGACGTGAAATGGATAAGCTTACATTATCCAATCCTGACCTAACGGTAAATCAAGCATATGAAATTCAGAAGTTGAGCATAAATGAGACGATCAATGGTGATAACAGATTCATCGGGTGGAAGATGGGCTTGACGAGCAAAGCCAAACAACAGCAAGTAGGGGTAGAGGAAGCAATCTATGGCAGGTTGACATCTGCAATGGAACTAACTAAACCAGTATTAAAAGTTGGGGAACTCATTCATCCGAGAGTGGAACCTGAATTTGCCTTTTTGTTCAAGTACGAACTGAAAGGTGCAAATATAACGGCGAAAGATGTCTGGCCGGCTGTAGAATGTGTATTTCTTGCACTAGAAGTTATTGACAGCCGTTATAAAAATTTTTCTTTTACACTTACCGATGTAGTAGCGGATAACGCATCCTCAGCAAAAATCCTGCTTAGCAATCAAGCTTATTCTCCGTACCACACGGACTGGGCTCAAGCAGAAGTTACGCTTTATCAAAATGGTGAAATGCAAAAGAGGGGTCTTGGAGAAGCTGTACTCGATCATCCGATTCACTCGATTGTGGAACTTGTAAAAATGATTAGCCGTGAAGGACTTTCCATTCAGGCTGGAATGATTGTATTGGTAGGCGGAATTACAGATGCCGTTTCCATAAAGGCAAACGATGAAATAATAGCAGATTACGGTGAACTAGGGAAACTGACATTGCATGTTATATCATAATATGGCAAAGGGGAGGGAATTAATTGCGTGAAGTTAATGCTTCGGAAGTGGTAGGTAACAGTAGATTTGGCCGTTTTCATTTAATGGTCTTTATGTGGTGTTTGTTTGCGATTACCTTCGATGGATTTGATATAGCCATGTACGGAGTGGGTTTACCCTTGATGATGGAGGAATGGAGCTTGACGCCCGTCGAAGCTGGCGGAATGGCAAGTTATTCATTGTTCGGAATGATGGTGGGAGCCCTTATTTTTGCACCCCTGGCGGATAAACTAGGGAGAAAAAGGGTGCTTGCCACTTGTATATGTATATTCAGTGTCTTTACATTACTTTCAAGTTTTGCCCCGAACCCTGCCTTTTTCACGGTTATGCGATTTATAGCAGCACTGGGAATGGGAGGATTAATGCCAAATGTCATCTCCTTAATGGCGGAATACTCACCCAAAAAGAATAAGGTGCTCATTGTAACCACCATGTACTGTGGTTATTCTATCGGAAGCATACTTGCTTCTTTAATTGGAATGTATGTGATGGAACAAATGAGCTGGAGGGTTTTGTATTGGATAGGGGCGCTTCCCTTACTGGCACTGCCATTCTTTATTAAACAATTTCCTGAATCGCTTTCCTATTATGTTATCCGAAAACAAGGAGCAAAGCTTGCTGGAATCCTGAATCGCATTGACCCAGACGGCGACTATAATGAGTCGGACGATTATGAGTTTGCCAAAGTCCAAGAAAGGGCAAAAGGCTTTCCAGTCAAGAAGCTCTTTGAAAATAAGCGTACTCTTAGCACTTTTGCGTTTTGGGTAGCTGCCTTTAATTGTTTACTTATGGTATACGGACTCAATACATGGTTACCCAAAATCATGCAGCAGTCAGGATACGGCCTTTCATCCAGTTTATCTTTCAATCTTATATCGGGAATAGGACAAATTGGCGGATCGATAATTGGAGGGTACTTAGTTGGGAAAATAGGCCATAGAAGAGTACTTGTATCCCTCTGTGCCATAGGTACGGTCTGTTTTATCATATTAGGGTTGACCTCAAATGTAGTAGCATTATATATTCTGATCGCTATTGGAGGTGCCTGTACAGTGGGCACGATGAATTTGGCCAATACGTATATATCCGAGTATTATCCGCGGGAGATAAGGACCACGGGGATAGGTTGGGCCTTGGCTTTTGGTAGAATTGGAGCGATTGTGGCCCCTACATTAATAGGATTATTGTTGGCTGCAAACTATTCGCCACAAAATGCATTCATGGCCTTCACAGTTCCGAGCATGGTGGCTGCCCTGGCGTTACTCGTTGTGAAAGAGAAGTATGGCAACTATGATAAACCGCAGATCGAGGAAAATATAAAACTAGAAACAACATCGAATGTATAATCGTGTTATTTAATAGATTGCCTATATGTCAGTGGACAGCATGCAGACTTTCCCCTGACATATAGGCGATTTTTGGTAAATAAAACAATTCACGAGTAAAACCACAAACGAACTCCCATTTTATAGTATTTGATTGGAAAGTTATGTATAGTTAGTATTATATTAAAATTGAATATTCTGAAAAAATAAGGAGCGGTGTTATGAGTTTAACAATCACTGATTTGTTCATTGGCCAGGTTGCTAGTATGCAGCGTACATTTAAAGAATCTGACGTAAAATTATGTAATGAATTAACAAAAGACTACAGTCCGATTTATCAAGTGAATAAAGAAGCATGGAAAAGTAATTTCAGCAAGCCGGTTGTACCTGGTTTGTTAACGGAAGGCCTTATCACTCAAGTGATCAGTGAAAAGCTCCCTGGTAGTGCCTGTATACTTTTACAAAAGGAATTGGTCTTTTATCATCCAGTACATATAGGCGACATGATTTCAGCGGAACTGGAGGTCATTGATATTAATTTGAATAGAGATTGGGTTACGCAAAAGGTGACTTGCTTTAATCAGGCAGGAATTGAAGTCATTAAGGGTCAAGTTGTAATCTTTGTTTTAAGTAATCAAGGTATTAGGTGATGTGAATGGAAAATGTTAAAAACGTCATAAGGAATTGGGGATCAATTGAAGTAGATGAAAATGGAAGAATTATAGGCGCAACTGCTGATTTTTATGAATATTTCATGATGATGCCGACTGATTTGATAGGAAAGTCCATTAAGAGAGTCATTCATACTTCTTCCAACTTTTCTTTGAAAGGTCTTGCCCACAAACATGTGTTTTCTGGTGTGATCAGTGGACACTCTTGTTTTATAAGGGTATTTCGACAAGAAGGTATTACTATTTATACCATAATCATCAGACAAGACGAACTGGAATACAACGATTTGGTGTATTTTGCCAAATCTTTGGAGGAGAATAAACCCAAGAAAAATTCCGTGGTTCAAAGTCGATATAGCTTCGAAGAGATTGTTGGAAAGAGTAAGGAGATAGAGAGGGTAAAAGAACTGGCAGCCAAAATAGCTGTAAGCAGTTCAACAGTCCTGCTTACAGGGGAAACGGGAACGGGAAAGGAACTTTTCGCCCAAGCGATCCATAGTTTGAGTACAAGAAAAGCACAGCCATTTGTGCCGGTAAATTGTGCCGCGATTCCAGATGAATTATTTGAATCGGAGATTTTTGGTTATGAAGCTGGCGCTTTTAGCGGGGCGAAAAAAGAAGGTAAGCCAGGAAAAATAGAATTAGCCCAAAATGGTACGTTGTTTTTAGATGAGATTTCTGAATTGCCTTATCAGGCTCAAGGAAAGCTATTACGAGTTTTACAGGAAAGGGAAGTGGAAAGACTAGGGGGGACGGGGACTAAAAATGTTGATATACGTATTATCGCGGCGACGAACAGAGATTTAAGAACCCTTATTCAAGAAGGGAAATTCCGCCAAGATTTATATTATCGACTTTATGTTTTTGAATTGAAAATTCCTACTTTAAGGGAGCGGCACGAAGATATTCTTCCTCTGGCATATCATTTCATCGAGCATTTCAATAACAAGTTAGGGTCCAATGTGAAAGAAATTGATCCTAAACTCCAAGATTGGCTTATCCAATATGATTGGCCTGGTAACATCCGTGAAATCAAAGCGATAATCGAACGCGGAATGAATATCGTAGATGGAGGGACTCTAACTCTGGATTCTTTATATTTTACACCTAATTTCATATTGGAGGTTCCCTCATCGATGGATAATTCTATGTCCGGTACGTTGGATGAAATTGTAGGTAATGCTGAAAAATCCGCCATTCAGCGAGCATTGAAAGATTCGGAAGGTGATCGTTCTTTAGCAGCTCAAAAGCTGAAAATTCATGTTGCTAGTTTATATAGGAAAATTGCCAAATACAAATTGAAATAGCAGTATCATCCAATGAAATGTAATCAGGTTAACCATTAGGGCACACTTATAAAGTGTGTGTTTTTTTGTGAAGTTTCGCAATTTTGCTTTGCAGAAATGAGAAAAAATGCAAAGATGCGAAAGGTTTTGGAAACTATAGCCAAAATTGTAGCGAATTCTAGTTGGCACACAACTTGCAATGATAGTTTGTCATGTAAGAGGTTTCATGTTTCGTAGAATGTTCTAAATATGGTTCAGATAAATTAGTAATTAATCAAGGGGGGAATGATGTGCTGAATTTTTCTTTTACGGAAGAGCAAGATTATTTTCGTAAAATATTGAAAGAATTTGCGAAGGAAGAGTTGCTTCCACATTATACAAAATGGGATCGCGAAGAGATTACTCCAAAACACTTATGGAAAAAGCTAGGAGGAATTGGCGTGAATGGCCTTCGGATTCCAGTGGAATATGGCGGAAGCGGTGCGGATTGTGTGACAACGGGGATAGCTGCTGAGGAGATAGGTCGTGGTGATTTCAATCTAACTTACGCGGTGATGTTGAATGCATTAATCGGTGAAATTATCAATAATCACGCTAGCGAAGAACTGAAAAAGGAGTGGCTTCCCCAAATTTCAAGTGGTGAAAAAATTGTTGGCATTGCCATTACGGAGCCTTCCGCCGGTACGGATGCGGGCGGAATTAAAACAACAGCTGTACATAAAGGAAATAAGTATGTGCTTAATGGAGAAAAGTCTGGAATAAGTTTAGCTATGTGTGGAGATGCCTTTGTTTTATTTGCAAAGACGGAACCTGAATGGGGAAATCGTGGGATAAGTGCTTTCATGGTACCTGCCGATATTCCGGGTGTAGAATGTAGAGGGTACACGGACATGGGGAATATCCCCATTGGAAGAGGTTCGATATATTTAACAAATGTCGAGATTCCGGAAGAGTATATGATCGGTCTTCAAAATAAAGGGTTTTCCCAAGTGATGAATGGGTTCGATTTAAGTCGGCTGTTAATAGGTCTGCAATGTGTGGGCACCGCTTCCCAAAGTATTGATGAAACCATCGAATATGTAAAAATCAGGCATTCATTTGGTAAACCGTTGGCGACATATCAAGGGGTCTCCTTCCCCCTTGTGACCCACCATACCCAATTAGAACTGGTTAAGTGGCAAGCCTACCGAGGCCTTTGGCTTCGTGACCAAGGGCTGAATCATAGTAAAGAATCGGCTTCCGTTAAGTGGTTAGGTCCTAAATATAGTGTAGAAGCTATCCATGAATGTTTACTGTTGAATGGTCATTATGCTTATACGAAGGAAATGCCTCTTGAGCAACGCTTGCGTGATGTGATTGGGTTGGAAATTGGTGATGGCACTGCTCAAGCCAATATGATGGTCATTGCAAAGGACATTATAGGAAAGGAGTTCCGTTCTCATTAATCCAATGGATTGGTATTTTTGCATTCTGTTGAATACGAAGAAACTGAAATTATTCACAGTCGTATTGGGTACCGATTAAGTTTGTAATTAACGGTGAAATGATGGGATACAAGGCAAATCACTAAGATAATGAAGGGAATGAAAACGATGGAATTAACAGATGTAATCTATGAAAAAAATGGTGGGATTGCAAAGATAACAATGAACAGACCTAAAGTTTATAACGCTTTTCGTGCCAGAACCATTCAGGAATTAATTTGGGCTTTCCGGGACGCTTGGGATGATAATCGTGTTGGTATCGTGATTCTGACGGGAGCAGGTGAGAAAGCATTTTGTGTAGGTGGAGATCAAAAAGAAAAGGGAGAAGAAGGAGGATATAATCATTCGGGTGGTTTAGGAGGCGGAATGGGACTGGAAATCGAAACGCTGCACCAAACGATCCGCAACATTCCTAAGCCGGTCATTGCAGCGGTTAATGGGTTTGCCATCGGAGGCGGGCATGTCCTGCATGTCATTTGTGACCTCACCATTGCTTCTGACACGGCAAAATTTGGCCAGAGTGGGCCAAAGGTCGGTAGTTATGATGCAGGTTTTGGTTCAGCTTATTTAGCACGAATTGTCGGAGAAAAGAAAGCAAGGGAAATCTGGTATTTATGTGAACAATATTCTGCACAAGAAGCAAAAGAAATGGGACTTGTGAATAAAATCGTTGCCTCGGAACAATTGCACGAGGCAGCAGAGGAGTGGGCAAGAAAGATCCTTGATAAGAGTCCTACTGCGCTAAAAATGCTCAAATATTCCTTTAATGCAGATAGTGCCAACATTCAAGGGATTTCTCAACTATCGATGGGCAGTTTAGCGATGTTTTACAATACAAAAGAATCGGAAGAAGGAAAAAATGCCTTCCTAGAAAAGAGGCCTGTAGATTTTAAAAAATTCAGAGGTTGATGAGGGGGATGAAAACTGGTGAAATTGGAGACGATTTTGACTCAGGAGTATGTGGGGGAATTTAAAGGCGTTTGGCCGAATCGTACCATCTTGGATTATTTGAATGATGCTATAGTAAAGCATCCAGATAAGATGGCTATTATCGATAAAAAAAGTAGTTTTACTTACAAACAGCTTGGTAAGTTGGTCGATCGGGTCGCTTTGGGTCTCTTGCATATAGGATTGGGTAAGGGGGATGTTGTCTCTTTTCAACTGCCTAACTGGAATGAATTTATAATCATGCATTATGCTGTTACAAGAATCGGTGCCATTAGCAATCCATTGATACCAATTTATCGAGATAGGGAAATTGGCTATATGGTTGGGATGGCAGAATCTAAAATGATTGTTGTACCAGAGTATTTCCGTGGGTTTTATTACCCTGACATGATTGAAAGACTAAGTCATCAATGGCCATCAATGAAACATATATACGTGATGGGTGACAGAGCGCCGAATGGGATGAAACTGTTCTCCTCTTTATTTGAGGAACCTTGGGAAGACCGGATGGATTCATCCATTTTGGATGAAATCACACTTGACCCCAATGATGTGACTGAAATTATCTTTACCTCGGGAACCACAGGAAGTCCAAAAGGAGTTATGCATACCCATAATACTCTTTGTATATCAACGAATTATTGGATTGACCGCTTACATTTAACATCCGATGATGTTCTTTTCATGGCGTCAACGTTCGCCCATCAAACAGGTTTTGGTTATGGAGTTAGGCTCCCTACACATATTGGAGGTACGGGAGTCTATCAAGACATTTGGAATCCGAAAGAGTTTATTGAATGGGTAGAGAGGGAGAAAATAACGTTTACGGCCGGAGCTACTCCTTTTCTGCAAGATACGGTTCAAATGGAGGGGATAGAAAGGTATGACCTTAATTCGCTACGAGTCTTCGTAGCTTTAGGTGCCCCGATTCCCAGGCATTTAGTAAAGGAAGCCATGGAAAAAGTCCCGTTCAAAATATTGTCAGGGTGGGGTCAAACGGAAGATGGCTTGGTAACCTTGACGAGACTTGAAGATCCAGAAGAAAAACTGACGAATACCGACGGAACTCCGTTTCCGGGAATGGAACTAAAGGTCGTAGATTTTGAAGGGGAGGTCTGTGCCCCGAATATAGAAGGCTCTTTATTAGTAAGGGGTCCGGCTCTTTTTGTCGGCTATTTTAAACGGATCGAGGATACTTTAGCTGAATATAGTGACGGATGGTTCATTACCGGTGATCGGGCATTCATTGATGAAGAAGGATATATTCGAATTTCTGGAAGAAACAAAGACATAATCATACGTGGCGGTGAAAATATTCCAGTCGCTTATGTAGAAAATGTATTGTATGAACACCCGGATATTTCTAGCGCTCAGGTTATTGCAGTTCCAGATTCCCGTCTTCAGGAAAAAGCATGTGCATGTATCAGCATGAAAACGGGGAAGAGCCCGATCACGATGGATTCCATGCAGGAATTTCTCTCGCAAAAGGGTTTGGCCAAACAATATTGGCCTGAACTTCTTGAAATAATGGATGACTTTCCTCGTACGGCAAGCGGGAAAATCCAGAAATTCCGGCTCCGGGAAATGATAAATGAAAAGTTAGTCGACAAGATATAAGCAGTTTAAATAAATCCATATTGACTAAATGGTGAAAGTGGAGGGAAATACGATGAATAAAAGAATCGCATTTATTACCGGTGCCGGAAGCGGAATCGGCAGAGAGATTGCAAAAAAATTGGCTTCTTGCAATTTTAACATCATCGTGGCTGATATAAATCATAAAAATGCTGAGGAAACGGTTTCTTTAATCGAAAATTCGGGTTTTGAAGCTAGGGCGATCCATTGTGATGTAACCAAATTAGAAAGTGTTAAAAAGGCCGTTGAAGAAACAGTGAATCATTATCATAAAATAGATATATTGGTTAATAATGCAGGCTGGGATAAGGTGGAACCTTTTTTAAAAAGTGATCCTAGCACTTGGAAAAGGATTATCGATATTAATTTACTTGGGCAGATCCATACTTGCAAGGAAATTTTACCTCTCATGATTGAAAATGGTTACGGAAAGGTAGTAAATATTGCATCTGATGCAGCTAGAGTAGGATCAAGTGGAGAGGCAGTTTATTCGGCTGCTAAGGGAGGGGTGATTGCCTTCACAAAAACGATAGCAAGAGAAATGGCACGTCACAAACTAAACATCAATTGTATTGCACCAGGTCCAGCAGATACACCTCTATTTCAAGAAATAGGCTCGTATAATGAAGGTATAGCAGGTGCCTTGGAAAAAGCGATTCCTTTTCGCCGGCTAGCTCAACCAGAGGACATTGCCAGTGCTGTTGCCTATTTCGTTTCGGAAGATGCAGGGTATATTACGGGGCAAACACTTTCCGTAAATGGTGGATTAACTATGGTCTAATCAATATAGTTGGGTGGTTATGCAAGATTGAAAGGCTAGTAAACCTAAAGCATTAGGTTGAAAATTTTTCTAAAACGTTTGACAATTGGATTTATCGTGTTAATATAAAGGCAAATGAAAATAAAATATACAATTTGTACCACTAGGGGTGCTTTATAGGTAAAAGTTGATTTTACCGCAGAAGCTGAGATTAGAGTATGACTTTAAGACCCTTAGAACCTGATCTGGTTTATACCAGCGTAGGGAAGTGGGGTCTGGAACGATACGTTTCTGTATTTTTTCAAGTACAACCACTTTCTTTACGTTTAAGAAAGTGGTTTTTTGTTTGCAAAAAAAAGGGGTGATAAAAGTTTTTTTCTGTAAGATTCATTGAAAAATACTATTTGGAGGTAATGGACATGAAGTTTTCAGAGGAAATCCGTCGGGAAGTTGATCATATTTGGGAAGCTAGTTTTAATCACCCGTTTGTTGCAGGAATAGGAGATGGCACATTGCCATTGGAATGTTTTCGTTTTTATGTCATGCAAGATGCCTATTATTTATCTCATTTTGCCAGGGTTCAAGCTTTAGGGGCAGTCAAAGCTACAGATTTACATACAACAAGCAGGCTTGCCGGCCATGCACAAGGAACATATGAAGCAGAGTTGAAGCTTCATGAGAATTTCTCTGAGAGATTAGGCATCACAAAAGAAGAAAGGGAAAATTTCAAACCCGCCCCGACCGCTTATGCTTATACTTCCCATATGTATCGTGCAGCTTATTCGGGACATTTAGGTGATGTTATTGCAGCCATCTTGCCGTGTTACTGGCTATATTATGAAATAGGTGAAAAGCTGCAAGGTTGCATACCCGAAGAGCCGATTTATCAAGAATGGATAGCGGCGTACGGAGGAGAGTGGTTCCGCACTTTGGTGGAAGAACAAATTGCGAGGCTTGATGAGATTGCTGAAAAAGTAACGGACGAAGATAAGGAGAGAATGAAAGAGCATTTTATCCTTAGCAGCCAATATGAATACTCATTTTGGGAAATGGCTTATCGTTTAGAGACATGGCCTGTGCACCAGGAAACACTGGAAGTATAAAGGAGAATGAAATAATGAAAAAAGGATTGAAATTAACGGATATATTAGTCACGATCGTGATTTCGGTAGCATTTGGAATCGTTTATATCCTTTGGGGTTCGATTTACTATTCCGCTAAACCATTAGGATTACATCTGGATCAACTTATTTATGGAATGTGGTTTATAGCTGGTCCCGTCGCCTTTTTAATTTTACGGAAACCGGGTGTGGCACTTTTGGCGGAGATTGCTGCAGCTTCCGGGGAATTCTTTCTAGGTTCTCCTTGGGGGCTGACCGTACTGTTATATGGGGTGGTCCAAGGTTTGTTCGCGGAACTGGTGTTCATGGCGTTCAAATATAAAAAATTCAATATTTCGGTGGCCGTTTTAGCTGCGGTAGCTTCCTGCCTTGCATCCGTACTAATGGATTTTGCATACGGGGAAATTGGTGCGCTATCTACTTGGAATCTATCTTTATTCATGATAGCGAGGTTTGTGGGTTCCATTTTCTTTGCAGGTATGACTGCCTATTATCTAGTTAAAGTCCTGGAAGCGACAGGAGTAACCAATCTTGTTCGTCCGGTTTCAAATAAAGATTATGCAGAACTGGATCAAAATTAGGTTGAGGGCCATGGAACCAATCATTTCTGTTGAGAAGTTAAGAATGAAATATCCCGGTGATGAATCTTTGATTTTCAAGGACCTATCCTTATCGTTTGATAAAGGAGAAAAGGTACTATTGTTGGGACCGTCAGGATGTGGTAAGTCCACTCTTTTGCAAGTGTTAAGCGGATTGATTCCGAATTCCATCGAAGTCCCGATGATAGTTGAAGAAATGAAATGCCCTTCTTCATGGGGGTATGTTTTTCAAGACCCTGATAGTCAGTTTTGCATGCCATTTGCCGATGAGGAAATCGCCTTCGTCCTTGAGAATCTTTCCGTCCCTAAAGATGAAATGAAAGGGAAAATCCAATATCATATCCGTAAAGTAGGATTGAACCTAGGCCATACAAGTATAGAAACATTATCAGGCGGGATGAAACAACGTCTGGCAATCGCTTCAGTATTGGCCCTTGAACCAGAAGTGATATTTTTGGATGAACCAACCGCCATGCTTGATCCAGAAGGAACAAAAGAAATCTGGGACTTGTTGAAGGAAGTTGGCCGAGACAAAACGGTTATAATCGTCGAGCATAAAATTGACCATGTTTTAGAATTCATCGATCGAATCGTGCTTTTTAATGATGACGGTCAAATCATGGCTGATGGTCCAAAAGACACCATTCTTTCACAATATAAAAATGAAATGAAAGAATATGGAATATGGTTTCCAGGTGTTTGGGATGAATATGTAAATGAGCATGCACCCATTCGTGAACACCAATTTACAGATGATTCACTCCTTATGTATGTGCAAGGATTTAGCGGTTTTCGGAATAAAGAGGAAAAAATCAAGATTGAAGAGCTGAAGGTTCGTTCAGGGGAATGGATTGTAATCAGGGGAGAAAATGGCGCGGGAAAGAGCACACTTTTGCATGCACTGATGCAGTTCATAAAAACGGATGGTAAGTATGAATTAATGGGGACCCCCATTAAAAGGGTGAAAAATCCAACAAATCATATGACGTTTGTCTTTCAAAATCCTGAGTTTCAGTTCGTTGCAAATACTGTATATGAAGAGATTGCCTATTCATTGCGGATTGACAAACGGCCTCAACAAGAAATAGATGAGAGTGTCCGTACATTGCTTAAAGTGTTCGGCCTCATGGCACATCGGGATAAACATCCGTTTCAATTATCAATGGGTCAAAAGCGTCGCCTAAGCGTAGCTGCTTCAATCGTAATAGATAAAAAAATCATTCTCCTTGATGAGCCGACCTTTGGCCAAGATTCGAAAAATACCTTTGCATTACTGGAATGGTTTGAGGAATATCGAAGGCGCGGAATAACAGTGATCATGGTAACTCATGACGATCATATTTCAAAAAACTTTGCTACCAGGATCTGGACGGTTAAGGACGGAAACGTAATAAGTGATGAAAACATTGCGCAGGCCGGATTTTTGGAGACTGAAGTTTTATCACTTTAAAAGGAGTGTCATGTAGATGAATGTTTCAAATACAGAAACATGGCTCCATAGAATTAATCCAAGCCTTAAACTTGGTGTACTGATTGTGTTATGCATCGTGGCGTTATTCATTCATGACCTGAATTATATGATGAATATCACCATTGGCGTATTACTTTTATTTTTGTTTTTTACCGGGCATTCGATAAAACGAATCTTACTTTTATCGATTCCCTTTTGTTTCATTTTTATATCCACCTCTTCCGCAATGATATTATTCGGGCAAGGTAAGACGCTCTGGTTTGAGTGGGGCCTAATATCGATAACGGAAGAAAGTTTCATGAGGGGAATACTTGTAGGCTTTCGAGCTTTGTTCTTTGCGGCCCTTGGTTTAACTTTTTCCTTAACGACAAGGCCAGTGAACTTGTTTTATTCGTTAATGCAGCAAGTGAAGCTTAAACCGAAATATGCCTATAGTTTCATGGCGGCATTAAGGCTGATTCCCATCATGATGGAGGAGTTCCAAACGATACGAAACGCGATGAAGGTACGCGGTTTCGAAAGGGGAAAAGGGATAAGATCGGTATATTTTAAGATGAAAGCCTATTCCATCCCGTTGTTATCCGGAAGCATCAGACGTGCTCACCGAATCGCGGTTGCGATGGAGGCAAAGCGATTTACAGACACTCGGAATCGAACATACTATTATGAATTTGGGTTTTCAAAAAAGGATCATGGTTTCATTTTGTATTTTATCATCCTGCTGTTGGCCGGCTTTTATCTATCGATTCAATTCCCATTAGTATCTATTTGATTTTATGAGATTGTAATTTTACTAGTTAGGGGTTCTTAGTATGAATGCACATGAATTGCATATTATTTCTACTGGGAAACAGCCAATTGAAAAGTTTGTCGAGATCGCTTCAAACATTCAGGAACATGTTGATTTCTTTTATCTAAGGGAAAAGCAAATGAGTGCATCGGAACTCTATCGAGCAGTGACCCTATTACATGATAATAAGATTCCGCTTTCTAAGATCGTCATTAATGACCGGATGGATGTAGCCTGGGTACACAAAGTATTTGGTGTGCAATTGGCTTTTCATAGTTTAGATGCGGGAGTCGTAAAAGGAGCTTTTCCAGGGATGAATATTGGCTGTTCGATCCATTCCATGGATGAAGCGAAAGCCGCATTCAGCAAAGGAGCCAATTACGCGATTTATGGACATGTTTTTGAAACGGATTCAAAAATCGGACTTCCTCCTAAGGGAGTTAAGGAGCTTCATGCAATCACAAGAAATGTCAATCTTCCGATAATTGCGATAGGCGGAATAACACCTTTCAATTGCCAAGTCGTACTGGATGCGGGGGCACGCGGAATTGCCGTCATGTCAGGTGTGCTTGAAGCTGAAAATCCGATTAAAGCCGTTAAAGAATATTCGAAGTCTTTGGGGAAGGAGACATAAGATGAATTCCATATATGATGCAATCATTGTTGGGGGAGGAGTAATAGGTGGATCCATTGCTTTTCAATTAGCCAAACGAGGCAAAAAGGTCCTTTTATTGGAAAAAGATAGACTCGCCAGTAAAGCATCCAGTGCTGCAGCCGGGATGTTAGGGGCACAATCCGAGTTGGATGCTGATAACCCGCTTTTTACATTGGCAAGCCAAAGCAGAGGGATGTTTCCTGCACTGGCGGAAGAATTAAAAGACATTAGTGGAATAGACATCGAATTAGTGAACAAGGGCATGTTTAAGGTGGCGCTAACGAATGATCAGGTAGCCGAGTTGAAGAACATGATCAGAGTCCAGCAAGATGCGGGACTTGAGGCTGAATGGCTATCCACTGCCGAAATGAGGAAAATGGAACCGCTTCTATCGGATGGGATTAAGGGGGGCATGTTCATTCCGAAGGATGGACAAGTTTCTGCCACTAGGCTATCGCTCGCTTTTACTGAATCTGCAGCTGCCCTTGGTGTAGACATAAAGGAATTCGTTCATGTCTCCGATTTAGTTACGGAAAACGGATGTGTGACGGGAGTGGTCACGAACATAGGTGGATTTTCAAGTGAAAATGTCATCGTGGCAGGTGGGGCTTGGAGTGCTTTTCTCCTTGAAAAATCAGGGATGGGACTCGACAGTTATCCAGTAAAGGGTGAGTGCTTTTCCGTCCGGACCGATCGTCCATTGCTTGAAAAGACAATCTTCTCACATGGCTGTTATCTTGTACCCAAAATTGGCGGAAGGATCATTGTCGGGGCAACGGTTAAAGCGAACACTTTCGATCAAAAGGTAAGTCTTGACGGGATTTCTACGTTAATAGAAAAGGCAACGCAATTGCTTCCGGCGATTAAAGGAACCGAATTGGAAAAGACATGGGCAGGTATACGCCCCCAAACTGGGGACGGCTTGCCGTACTTTGGTGAACATCCAGGATGCAAAGGACTTTTCATTGCAACGGGGCACTACAGGAATGGCATCCTGCTTTCTCCAATTACAGGTGTACTTATTGCTGATCTTTTAGAAAGGAAGACAAATGCCGAATGGTCCGATTTTCGATTGGATCGTTCGACACAGACTCTTTTTTCATAATGGAGGTGGATGAATTGGAATTGATTATTAACGGGGAAAAAATAAGGATTCCTGCTGATGAATCAACAGTTACAGGGCTTTTGCAACACTTTGATTTACATCAAAAAGTGGTGATCGTTGAATTGAATGATGAAATATTGGCAAAAGAAAGTCTAAGTGAAACAATTTTGTCAAATGGAGACAAGGTAGAGATTGTACATTTTGTAGGAGGCGGATGATATGTTAAAGATAGGTTCTTATGAATTTTCTTCAAGATTGTTATTAGGTACAGGAAAGTATCCAAACTTCGATGTTCAAAAGCAATCAGTGGAGGTTTCGGAGACGGAAATATTAACATTTGCGGTCCGGAGAATGAATATTTTTGAAGCCAGTCAGCCCAATTTTTTAGAAAAGCTTGATTTAAAAAAATACACACTCCTTCCCAATACAGCAGGAGCTAAAACTGCCAAAGAGGCAGTGCGCATAGCCCAACTTGCAAAGGCATCTGGCTTATGTGACATGATTAAGGTAGAAGTCATTGGCTGTCAAAAAACACTGCTGCCTGATCCGATTGAAACCTTAAAAGCTGCTGAAGAATTAGTGAAACTGGGATTCACCGTATTACCCTATACTTCTGATGACGTGTTGCTCGCTAAGCGCCTGGAAGAAGTGGGGTGCCATGCAATCATGCCTGGCGCTTCACCAATTGGCTCTGGTCAAGGCATTATAAACCCACTGAACTTACGCTTCATCATGGAACAATCTGAGGTACCTGTAATTGTCGATGCAGGGATTGGAACGCCCTCCGATGCGGCAATCGCCATGGAGTTAGGGGCGGATGGTGTATTGCTTAACACTGCTGTTTCCGGAGCAAAAGACCCCGTCAAAATGGCGAAAGCAATGAAACTTGCCATTGAGGCAGGTCGATTAGGGTATGAAGCAGGAAGAATCGCGAAAAATGATTACGCGATAGCAAGCAGCCCAGTTGAAGGATTGAGCATTGGATGAATGAACGTTATTCACGTCAAGAACTTTTTGGCCCCATAGGGGAAGAAGGGCAATTGAAAATTCGCAAAAAACACGTTTTGGTGATTGGAGCGGGTGCTCTCGGTACGGGAAGTGCAGAAGGTCTTGTACGAGCAGGAATTGGGAAGCTCACCATTGTGGATAGAGATTATGTAGAGTGGAGCAACCTTCAAAGACAACAGCTTTATTGTGAAGATGATGCTAAAAAAAGGATACCGAAAGCAGTGGCAGCAAAGAATCGTTTGACTGCGCTAAATTCGGACGTTATCGTAAAATCGCAAGTGGCGGATGTCTCGGTTGATGAATTGTCTAAGCTTGTTGAAGGCGTGGATCTAATATTGGATGCCACAGATAATTTCGATACCAGGATGCTTATAAACGATACTGCGCAAAAATATAATATACCTTGGATTTACGGGGCCTGTGTAGGGAGTTATGGGATAAGTTACACGATGATCCCAGAGGCGACACCATGTTTGAATTGTTTGCTGGAAACGGTTCCAATTGGAGGACTGACATGTGATACGGCGGGAATCATCAGCCCTGCTGTTCAAACGGTCGTTGCCCATCAACTGGCGGAAGCATTGAAAATCCTTGTGGAAGATTTTGAATCACTAAGAAACAAAATCGTTTCATTTGATCTTTGGAAAAATGAATATTCATCCATAAATGTAGCGCAATTAAAAAAAGATTCTTGTTTGTCATGCGGGGTAAATCGAACGTACCCCCATCTCTCCTATTCAAATCGAACGAAAACAGCCGTTTTATGCGGAAGGGATTCTGTACAGATTCGGCCGGCGATGAATCTTGATAGAGACTTAGCGGAAATCGAAAAAAATCTTCTCGCACAAGGTGGTAAGATCGTCAGGAACCCTTATTTACTTTCATTTACGATCGGAACCCATCGGTTGGTCGTTTTTAAAGATGGGCGGGCGTTGATTCATGGAACAAAAGATATTTCCGAAGCAAAAACGTTATATCATCGTTATATTGGCTGAACTGTAATCATGGAATGACAAAGACTTAAAACGCTAAAATCAGTGGCCCTTATAATAGGAAGAAATCGAAAATTCCTTTTGTGATTTATGTGCTTCACAAACATAAAACGAAAGCGGTGTCTGCCTTTTCCGGGCGGCACCGCTTTTTTTGGAACAATTATTTAAGCAGCCTACATATCATGACTGCTATTGTGCTTCTGACGGGAGTGCTGTCTATTTTTCACCTTATGAGAACCGCTTAACGGTGCAGGCTGACCTGGGTTATTTCCTTTAGGTGCATTTTTTCGAATATCTTTACCATCGTTTTTGTTCATGTGCGATCCCTCCTATCTCTTAAGATAATCAGTCCGTGAAATTTTATTCACATACATATATTTGCAAACCTCGTACATGCTATGGATGGACACTAAATAAGGAGCTGAACCAAATGCAGGATAAACAAGATAAGCGAAGGACTTTCCAGGAAGCCCAGCAAAGTTATCAACAAGTATTTGATGTATACTCATCGATTGAGAAGAGCGCACCGAATTACGGAACGGAATTGAAACATGTGAAGCAGGAAGTGAACGAGGCCTATCAGCAAATACAATCTGCACTAGTCACCGCTTCCGAACACCAGAAAGAACAATTGAAAAAATTCGAACAGGATATTCAGGCAATCGTCAATGAGGTCAATTCAGAGGACTATTGAGTGGCAGGTTCCATCATCGTGAGTATTTCGCGTTTCACTTATGCGTTTCCTGATTTTAGAATGGAATAGGCTTTTTGAAAAATGCAGTACATCTGCCATTTCAAAAAGCCTATCCGATTTAAAGCCTAGAAATGAGGGAAATCATTGGTTTTTCTTTCTTTTTTTATTATTTTGCCTTTGCATTTCCGATAATGGCGGTTCATTTCCCAGTTCATCATTGTAACCTGCTCCATTACCTTGCGCTTTTGCAGCATTCATACCTGGAATAACATGATTTGACTTTTGTTTTGTCATTTCGACACCTCCACCCATAGAATGCGATAATGTTGAATGATTATGTATGAAGTACTAATATGTTTTGCTGGAATAATTTATCAGGCTGCAAATTGGGGTATTTTCAATAAAATGCATATGGGCAAGGCTTCCTAAATGCATTTTAATATGTGGGGAATTTTTTTCTATAAGAGAAACTTATCAAAAACAATAACTTTCTTGTTATTTACTTATACTCATTTCTATATTAGTATTAAGTTGAAGGAAGAGTTAGGGTGGGAGAAGAGAGAGAAAATTCGACAAACTAACTTTTTTACTTATATTTATAGTAAACATGGTTTCAGTGAACCAGGTTTTACTTTTATGTGCAGAATAAGTTCTGACAGTTTAATAGGGGGTAATATTCATGACGAAAAATGACGTATACCAAGCGCGTAAGTCCTTTGAGATTGATGGGCAACGCTACAACTACTACAGCTTAGACGCTATTGAAAAAGCAGGGGACGGCAAAGTATCACGCCTTCCATATTCCATTAAAGTATTACTTGAAGCGGTACTTCGCCAAGTGGACGGAAGAGTAATCACAAAAGAACACGTTGCGAACCTTGCTAAATGGGGAACAAGCGAGCAACAAGATATAGATGTTCCGTTCAAACCATCACGTGTAATCCTTCAAGATTTCACTGGTGTTCCAGTTGTTGTTGACTTAGCTTCTTTACGTAATGCTTTCGCAGCACTTGGTGGGGACCCTGACAAAATCAACCCGGAAATCCCGGTTGACCTTGTAATTGACCACTCTGTACAAGTTGATAAAGCAGGTACAATGGATTCCCTTGATGCCAATATGGATCTTGAATTCGAACGTAATGCAGAGCGTTACCAGTTCCTAAGCTGGGCTCAAAAATCATTCAACAACTATCGTGCAGTTCCACCGGCAACTGGTATCGTTCACCAAGTCAACCTAGAGTACCTTGCAAACGTGGTTCATGCTGTTGAAACTCCAAACGGCGACTTCGAAGTATTCCCTGATTCTGTTTTCGGTACAGATTCACATACTACAATGATCAACGGTATTGGTGTTCTTGGTTGGGGTGTCGGCGGTATCGAAGCAGAAGCAGGCATGCTTGGACAGCCTTCTTACTTCCCAGTTCCAAAAGTGGTTGGTGTTAAACTGACTGGCGAACTTCCTAAAGGTACAACGGCTACTGACCTTGCATTGAAAGTAACACAAGTTCTTCGTGCACACGGCGTAGTTGGTAAATTCGTTGAGTTCTACGGCCCAGGAGTAGGATACCTTCCACTTGCTGACCGTGCAACAATCGCTAACATGGCTCCAGAATACGGTGCTACAGTTGGTTTCTTCCCTGTTGATGCAGAAGCGATCGATTACATGCGCTTAACAGGCCGTGATGAAAAACAAATTAAAGTGGTTGAATCATACTGCAAAGAAAATGGATTGTTCTACTCTCCTGAAAACGAAGATCCAGCATACAATGATGTTGTGGAAATCGACCTTTCAGCAATTGAACCAAACCTTTCAGGCCCTAAACGCCCGCAAGATTTGATTCCACTTTCTCAAATGAAAAAATCTTTCCATGACGCTATCAATGCACCTATGGGCAACCAAGGTTTCGGCATGGACAATTCTGAATTGGATAAAGAAGTAACTGTTAAATTTGCCGATGGTAAAGAAACGGTAATGAAAACAGGTGCGATTGCAATTGCTGCAATCACAAGCTGTACGAACACTTCTAACCCATATGTAATGCTTGGAGCGGGTCTTATTGCTAAAAAAGCAGTTGAAAAAGGCCTAACTGTTCCAGATTATGTAAAAACATCATTGGCACCAGGTTCTAAAGTTGTTACTGGCTACCTTCGTGATGCTGGTCTTCAACCATACCTTGACCAATTAGGATTCAACGTGGTTGGTTACGGTTGTACTACATGTATCGGTAACTCAGGTCCATTGGCTGACGAAATCGAAGCAGCTGTTGCTGATGCAGATCTACTGGTAACATCAGTGCTTTCAGGTAACCGTAACTTTGAAGGGCGTATTCACCCACTTGTGAAAGCAAACTATCTAGCTTCTCCTACTTTGGTTGTAGCTTATGCTCTTGCTGGAACTGTGGACTTTGATCTAAACAACGATTCACTTGGTAAAGACAAAGACGGTAACGATGTATACCTTGCTGACATCTGGCCTTCACAAGAAGAAGTTAACGCTGCTGTTAAATCAACAGTTACACCTGAGTTATTCCGTAAAGAATACGAAACAGTATTCAACGATAACAAACGTTGGAACGAAATCCAAACTAGCAACGAAGCGATTTATGCTTTCGATTCTAAATCAACATACATTCAAAATCCTCCATTCTTTGAAGGATTATCACCAGAACCTGGTTCAGTTAACCCACTTTCCGGTTTGCGTGTAGTTGGTAAATTCGGTGACTCAGTTACAACTGACCACATTTCTCCTGCAGGTGCAATCGGTAAAGATACACCAGCTGGTATCTACCTTCGTGAAAACGGTGTGAAACCGCGTGACTTTAACTCTTACGGTTCTCGTCGTGGTAACCATGAAGCGATGATGCGCGGAACGTTCGCAAACATCCGTATCCGTAACCAAGTTGCTCCAGGTACAGAAGGTGGATTCACAACTTACTGGCCAACAGGCGATGTAATGGCTATCTATGATGCTTGTATGAAATATAAAGCTGATGGCACAGGTCTTGCAGTCATCGCTGGTAAAGACTATGGTATGGGAAGCTCTCGTGACTGGGCTGCGAAAGGTACTAACCTTCTTGGCATCAAAACAGTCATCGCTGAAAGCTTTGAACGTATTCACCGTTCTAACCTTGCATTGATGGGTGTTCTTCCACTTCAATTCAAAGAAGGCGAAAACGCTGAAACGCTTGGATTGACTGGTAAAGAAGCGATCGCAGTTAAAATCGACGAAACAGTTAAACCTCGTGATATCGTAACAGTTACAGCTACTGATGAAGCTGGAAACGTAAAAGAATTTGATGTGCTTGTTCGTTTCGATTCCGAAATCGAAATCGACTACTACCGTCACGGTGGTATCCTTCAAATGGTATTACGTAATAAATTAAAAGGCTAATTTCAGCTTTTAGGAAGCGGTAAACCTACTTGTCAGGTTTACCGCTTTTTTGTGTGTCAAGTTTTTGAAACAAAGCGATATCATGATATGATTTGAATGAATTACACTTTTCCGGATGTCCTTTTATTGTTAAGATGGAATAGGGAAGTTGTTCTATTTCTGGGAATGGACTAATATTTGTATTGTAATGGGACTAGGAGGACGAGTATGCTTAAAAAAATTATTGCTTCGGTGGCCTTACTATCACTTATTACGGTAGCGATCGTGCAGGCAATGGATAATGAACCGAAGGGAAATGACGAAAAAGATGCTTTGGGCGGATTGGAAATTGGAGCTAAAGCACCGAATTTCTCCCTGAAAACTTTGGATGGGAAACAAGTTGAATTATCTGATTATAAGGGTAAAAAGGTAATGTTGAATTTTTGGGCAACGTGGTGTCCGCCTTGCAAGAAGGAAATGCCGGATATGGAGAAATATGCGCAGCAAGCTGGTGATGATGTGGTCGTCCTAGCCGTCAATATTGACCCCGAAAACGATGTACAAGCATTTGTAGAGGATAATGGAATTACTTTTACAATTCCTCTGGACAGTCAAAGTGCCAAGAATCCAGTGAATGAGCGTTACAGGATTCTTAGCATTCCAACAACTTACTTCATAGACAAAGAAGGCATTATCAGGAATAAGGTAATTTCAGCCATGCAACTTAAAGATATGGAACGAAATATAAATAGTATGCAGTAGTATGCAGTAAGAGAAACTTTATGAAGTACTTTCAGAATGGAAGAAATTAGCGTCACTTGGCACAGGCGGCGGTAAGGGAGCAGATATCTGAAAAACAACGGGAACGTTTTTTCAAAACAAAAAGGTGGGTCAATTGGCTTTTTACCGAAATTAGACTACAGTTGGACGGGACCTTTATGAGGTTCCGTTTTATCGTATGTTAACAAAGTTGTCAAAATTTAATTAGAAAATCTAAAAATTTAAAAAATTATGGTTATTATTTATGGAAAAAGGGTTAAAGTATAAAGAGTGGAGAAATGGAACTTAATCGGATTTAAAAATCTGATAATTATGACAATTTTAAGGACGGAAACCATATAGTCATAATTTTACGTTAATTTGGCAATACTGAATAGTATATTAAAATAAGTAGGTGAAAAGCATGAAAAAAAGAAAAAGGACATTTGAAGAATTAATAAAAGAAAACAAAAAGGAATTATTGATGGACGTTAAACAAATGGAGAGAATTGAGGAACGTCTTGAAAAAAAACATATGCAAAAGGCTGAATAAGTTTTGCAAGATATATTAAAAAGAGCCAGTGCCATTAAGGTCCCTTCAAAGTGCTGGCTCTTTTTTCATGGCTTTTTCAAAAACTGGCATTCATGAATTTCCTCTTTTTTATCCATGATAAGAGAAGGAGGCGATAGAATGGGTAATCCAAAAAAAGATTCCAAACACTTTAGACCGAGCCATTTAGGGACACAACCAATAGCAGCGGGTGGGAATAACGGTAAGAAAATGCAGGACAAATCCGGGAAACATCCTCAGGTCATTCAAACTAAAGGCGAATAATCAAGTTATACTAAAGTGATCGTAATAATATTATGTAAATAAAAAATCATGAGGTGAAAATATAATGGGCTCAAATAAACACAATCAGGATAACCGTTTGGATAATGTTGAAAAAATTCAGGATGCAATTCAAAATACAGAAGAAAACATAACCGCTGCAAATGAAACGTTATCATTCTCTTCAGGTGTGGAGAAACAGGCAATTGAGGCCAAAAATGACCGAAGAAGAAAGAGCATTGAAGGAATGAAGGAAGAAATGCAAGATGAGCAAGAAGCACGGGAAAGCGGTTATAGTAACGATAATATGTAAACAACTAAGTAAAGGGGAGAAAGAGGCGCAAAATCTTTCTCCTCTTTATTTTTAGTTTTTCATGGCAGGGGCAGTCAATCAAGACAGCTTAAATGAAAATTGCGCATTTGTTATGGTAGAATGTTTATTGCAATAGAAATGAAAGTGGGGAAACAAAATGTTCATAGCTGAAAACGAAATTGAAGTGCGGTATGCAGAGACAGATCAAATGGGTGTTGTTTACCATGCGAATTATTTGATATGGATGGAACTGGGCAGGACAAAGTTGATAAATGATTTAGGATTTCATTATGCTGATATGGAAGCGGATGGCATCATCTCACCTGTTATGGATATTCAGGCTTCGTATAAAACCCCGGTTAGATATGGTGATAAGGTAAAAGTTAAAACCTGGATTGAAAAGTATGACGGCTTACGGGTCATTTATGGGTATGAGATCGTTAATGGGAAAAATGAAGTGGCGGCTACAGGTCATTCTTCTCACGTATGCGTTAAAAAGGAGAGCTTCCGCCCAATATCCATTAAACGCATGTATCCTGAATGGCATGAGGCCTATGAGAAAAATAAAAAGCAGGATGAATTGGATTAATAATATTTATTGAGGTGATCAAGAAATGGCTTTTGGGATTAAACGGGGAGACGTAGTAGCCTGGAAGCAGAAAATAGATCAAGGTCAAATAGCTTTTTTAACTCATTATTGGCTGGATGACCGATTTCCTGGCTGCAAGACGGTTACTAAAGTGGGATGCAAAGATTTACTGCGTTTATCGGAGTGGGGTAAGAAATACGGTCTAAAAAAAGAATGGATTCACCACAGGAAGGATGGCTATTCTCATTTCGATCTTTTAGGGGACAAGCAAGCGGAAATTTTAAGGGCGGAAGATATAAAAGAGCGCCTGCTCGATTGAACAAGAAAAAACAGCAGTTAACACCGCTGCTTTATTGTCAGGCACTTTTTTCATAATGGAATTCTGGTTCAGTCAGTTTTTCATTAAAAGTAATGAGTAAATCATGATCATCAAAGTACCATAAATCTTTTTCTTCTACATAAAAATTAATTTCATTCATAGTTGTTACTGCTGCTGCTGTTTCAGGTTCTTCTTGCATGATACCTAATGAAAAGCCGCTTTGGACGGTACTATGCCCGCCATATCTTACATAAAAGCGCAAATGAGAGCCTTCTTGAAGCCCCAGCTCATCAATATACCACTTGGCTGCTTGATCGGAAATGGTCAGTTTCATACTAATTCTCCTTCCTAGAGGTTCGTTATTAAAGTATAAAGTAATTATGAAATAGATGCGAATAATGTGCGTTTCAGAAAGGAAACAACCATGGATATTATATATAATATTTGTTTCATAACTCGAAAAAGATCCAACGAAGTTGAAGTGTTGATGCTATTTCGCCAAAAGAATCCGAATAGGCATAAATGGAATGGTATAGGTGGGAAAATAGAACAAGGTGAAACCATCGATGAATCGATGGAACGGGAAATTCTTGAAGAAACTGGATTGAAGGTAAAGGGGATGGCCTTTCGAGGGATCGTGACATGGAATCAGACGGGCGGAATGTATGTTTACCGAGCTGAAGATGCTGGGGGCAGACTATCTGCCTGTGATGAAGGGGAACTTGCCTGGAAGCCATTTAAATGGGTTTTGGAGTCAAATGAAGTTGTGTCCAACATAAAGCATTATCTAAAAGATATATTACAGGATGAACCATCACTACAATTTGCCTGTACCTATGAAAATGAACACTTAATATCAGTCAAAAAGAAGCCATTGCCTGATTTTGCAAAAGAATTGATTTTTACCAATTGAAAACCGCCCAAGTGCGGTTTTTTGCCTATTTTGATGCCTGGAATATTCGGGGAATTGGTATAGGGTAAGCAAAATACGGAAAATTTTAAAGCTAAAAGCAAAATACCATCTGGAGATGCTGATTTGTGGAAACGGAGCTGCAAAAGGGAGTACGGAGATGAGATGTTTCGAACAGCTCAAACTGATGGTTAATTACATTATAAAAGATAGCGGCAGGTTTCCTTAGAAGGGCTGAAAAGGAAATATTTATACGGCGAAATTGGGTATTGCTCAGTTCAAAATCAATGGGCAGGATGGAGCGCCTTTGAAGATATACTCCGAAAGGCCGTTTCGCACACATATGAGTACGCACAAAAATAGCTGCAGATTCCTCTGCAGCTATTTTGTATTTTCTTTTGCTTCTGCTTCGGCAAGCTTTCTCAGCAAGACGGGTGTAGGCATATGCATGATTTGCTCTAAAGGCAAATTTAGTGACTTGGATAACTTTAATGCGGTTTCCGGTGATATTTGCAATGGTTTCATGGCACTTTCTCCTAACGGTATTTAATAGTTAGTTCCAGTGTAGCCTCTGTTCTACAATTATTCAATCCTTACTTGACCATTCATCCATTGCTTCCGTTAAGTAATGGATAGAAAGCGGTCAATATGTCAAAATGCAGAGCGCAACGCGCGCTGAACAATCACTTTGTTCCAAAACATTGGCTGAAGAGGGGCAGAATCTTATGCAGAGATCCTAACGGAAAAGATACAAACCTTGTTATCTTCATGAAAAATGTTGAAGAAAATCTCGTTTTATTAAACCAGTTTTTCCTAAGCATTACCGAGTTTGTTAAGCTTGTACAGGGTTTAGACTACCAGGCAAATTTACTATCATTGAACTCAGCCATCAAGGCGCCACGTGCAGGCGAACATGATGGATTTGCAGTTGTTTCAAATGAGGTCAGGAAACTTGCAGAACAGACTAAAAAAACGATAGCTGAAATAGATGCAATCGTGCAAACATCAAATAAATAAATGAAAGATTTTGTTGATTCCATCCCAAGGGTCAAGGAAGCGGTACAAGCAGGAGAGAAAGAATTGGAGTCAAGAGAAAATATTTTTAATGAAATGATCGGGGTTATCAAAGGGAATATAACCGATTCTGCAGAAAAGGAAATGGGAATTCAGGGATTAGTGTCAAACATTCCGGAAATCGGAAACGATACTGAAAAGGTTTCAAGGCATGCCGGTATCCTGAATCCTGAAAAACACGGCTAATGAATTGCAGAATGGAAAATAGGCCCATGCATAAGGGCCTATTTTCACTTTGATCTTACAACCACTTTACCTTCGGTTCAGTTTTATCGATAATTCGCTTGATGTTTGCGCGATGCCGATAAAAAATGAAGATCGTTATTAAACTGATTACAATAATGAGCGCCGGATCATCAATATGGAAAACTAAACTGTAGATGAGAGCAAGAAGACAAGCAATCATGGATGAAAGCGAGACATATTTGGATATGTATAAGGATATAAAGAAAATGATGACGGCAAAGACAAAAAACCAAGGTTCATAAGCAAGAATGACACCAGCAGAAGTTGCCACCGCTTTTCCGCCCCGAAAATTTGCAAAAATGGGAAACATATGACCGATGACCGCAATAACTCCGGCTAGCAATAAATGCATGTCCACGCCTAGCATATACGGCAGATAAGTTGCTAGGGTACCCTTAAGTATATCCATGATAGTAACGGTTAGCCCTGCCTTGACACCAAGTGTCCTGAAGGTATTTGTCCCGCCCAGATTTTTACTGCCATGCTCCCGGATGTCGATTTTGTAAAATGTTTTACCAATTATTAAACCGGAAGGAATCGAGCCGATCAGGTAGGCAGCCAGTATAGTGATAAATGTAAGCATTCTATTACCCTTTCTTTTAAGAAAAATCTTCTTTTTTTATCACGTTTAAGGGTCGATTAATCCCTTTTTCAAAAATAAACGTGTAGAAATAGCTAAAAACAGCCTTAAAATACCTGTTAAGCTTCTCTTATTGTAACATTTTCGTGACAAAATGGTACGGTTGTCCAAAAAAAATCCATTAAAAAAATGAATATTCCTTGATGAACTTACATCTTTTGATATACGTTAAGTTCATGAAGGGTGAAAGGTTTAGCCTTCCTTATTTTCGTCAATATAAATGAAGGATGCCTCTTTGTATAAATTGTTACAATACGTGGTAGTCTGTATGAACATAAGAAAGTTAAGTGAGTCATGCCTTTTCGAAACTTTTTCTTTCTTGTATAATGGTTTTTCTTAATAATGGTAATAAACAGCTTTTGTCTGTAGATACCTTTGTTAGGAATACTCTTTAGTCAAATATTACATTTTATTATAAAGGGGATTGAAATGAATGATAGAAAATCCGAGCAGGGAAGAAATGGGTAAGATGTTAAAAAAATCTAAGCGCATCGCTGTCGTTGGTTTATCTAATAACCCTGAGCGTACTTCTTATATGGTATCAAAGGCCATGCAGGAAAGCGGATATGAAATCATCCCGGTAAACCCTGCTATATCTGAAGTGCTGGGTGTAAAGGCAGTTAAAGCTCTGAAAGATATTGAAGGGCACGTCGATATCGTCAATGTTTTCCGCCGTTCAGAGTTCCTACCGGAGATAGCCAAGGAATTTGCAGAAATCGATGCAGATATCTTTTGGGCGCAGCTTGGGGTGGAAAATGAAGAAGCCTATAATTTTTTGAAAGAAAAAGGATATACTGTCATCATGAATCGATGCATAAAAGTCGAACACGCCCTTACCAAGTAATATGAAGAGCGGAACTTCCGCTCTTTTTTTAGGCATTGCTGTATCTTAATCGTAGAAAAAACTAAAAGGCAGCCATAGCGGGCACCGAGCGATCGGTAAATTTGGGCCATTAAAGCTTAATTTGATTAAAATAATAAAAGTATATTTGCCAAATGAAAAATTACCGCTACAATTAGAATGGTAGCTATGATACGTTTTGTTCCACACAAATGTGCAAACGCTAATAAAAAGGATAAATAATAGAACACTTGTTCTTTGTTCGGGAAAGTATTATACTTTTTATATGATATTAACGTATTAATGAATTTGTTAAGCTAGTGAGTCATTTCATTGCAGTATGATTTGGCCCGGAAATTGTGTTTAGTAAGGAAAGGGGAATTTCTGTGGCAAAGAAAGTAAAAACAATCGAGTACAATGATGATGCAATTCAGGTACTGGAAGGACTCGAAGCGGTCAGAAAACGTCCCGGTATGTATATCGGCAGTACTGATGCACGCGGACTTCATCATTTAGTGTACGAGATTGTAGATAACTCCGTAGATGAGGCTTTAGCTGGATATGGAGACCAAATAAGTGTGAAAATACATAAAGATAACAGTGTAAGTGTGTCGGATAAAGGGCGCGGAATGCCTATTGGCATGCATAAATTAGGTAAACCGACGCCTGAAGTCATTTTGACGATTCTTCATGCTGGAGGGAAATTTGGACAAGGCGGATATAAAACGAGTGGAGGGCTTCATGGAGTAGGTGCTTCGGTCGTTAACGCGTTGTCTGAATGGCTTGTCGTGACGATCAAAAGGGACGGGTTCATTTACGAACAACGTTTTTTCAATGGCGGAAAGCCAGAAACCACATTGGAGAAAATCGGTAAAACGAATCAAGCTGGGACCAAAATCCACTTCAAGCCCGATCCAAAAATATTTTCGGTGACGACTTTTAATTATGATATCTTATGTGAACGTCTTCGCGAATCGGCTTTTCTTTTAAAAGGCATGAAGATAGAATTGACGGATGAGCGTAACGACCATAATGAAATTTTTCACTATGAAAATGGAATTGAAGCGTTTGTTGATTATTTAAATGAAGAAAAAGAGACCCTTCATAGTGTAGTCAGCTTGGAAGGGGAACAAAATGGGATAGAGGTCGAACTCGCCTTTCAATTCAATGATGGTTATTCAGAAAATATTTTAAGCTTTGTAAATAACGTTCGTACAAAAGACGGAGGCACCCATGAGATTGGTGCAAAAACGGCCATGACAAGGGCATTTAATGATTATGCCAGAAAAATGGGGCTCTTAAAGGAAAAAGATAAAAACCTCGAAGGTACCGATATACGTGAAGGCTTGTCTTCAATCATTTCAGTACGTATCCCTGAAGAACTTCTTCAATTCGAAGGACAAACCAAGAGCAAGCTTGGAACCAGTGAAGCCCGTTCTGCAGTCGATTCCATCGTATCAGAGCACTTAGCCTACTTTTTTGAAGAAGATCCGACAACGAGTACCCTATTGGTTAAAAAAGCGATTAAAGCGTTCCAAGCAAGGGAAGCCGCACGCAAAGCTCGTGAGGACGCAAGAAGCGGGAAGAAACGGAAGAAATCCGATGCCATCCTTTCTGGGAAATTAACACCAGCTCAATCGAAAAATCCCGAACGGAATGAATTGTATCTTGTAGAAGGGGACTCTGCTGGGGGATCCGCTAAACAAGGCCGGGATCGCCGTTTCCAAGCAGTACTGCCATTACGGGGTAAAGTTATCAATACGGAAAAGGCGAAACTAGCCGATATTTTTAAAAACGAGGAAATAAATACGATCATCCATGCCATCGGCGGAGGTGTCGGGGCGGAGTTCAACACGCCGGACACTAACTATGATAAAGTGATCATCATGACTGATGCCGATACGGATGGTGCCCATATCCAAGTGCTGCTGCTGACTTTCTTTTATCGCTATATGAAGCCGTTAATAGAGTCAGGGAAGGTTTACATTGCCTTGCCCCCTTTATATAAAGTGAGCAAAGGGACCGGGAAGAAAGAAGTCATTGAATATGCATGGAGTGACGAAGAACTTCAGGGAGCGATAGACAAGGTGGGGAAAGGCTATATGATTCAGCGCTATAAAGGGCTGGGTGAGATGAATGCCGACCAATTATGGGATACCACCATGAACCCGGAAACAAGGACATTGATACGTGTGAAGATCGATGATGGTGCCCGTGCAGAAAGACGTGTGACAACGTTGATGGGAGATAAGGTTGAACCGCGTCGTAAGTGGATTGAAGCCAATGTCGCTTTTGGTCTCGAAGAGGAATCGAATATTTTAGATAATGAAAATATGTCGATTGAAGAGGAGGTCATTAACGATGGTATTTGAAGAAACGTTTCGAGATTTGCCGCTTGAAGAGGTAATTGGTGACCGCTTCGGGCGTTATAGTAAATATATTATCCAAGACCGGGCACTTCCGGATGCTAGGGACGGCTTAAAACCGGTGCAGCGCAGGATATTGTATGCGATGCATGTCGAAGGAAATACCCAGGAAAAAGGATTCAGGAAATCCGCAAAAACGGTCGGTAATGTAATTGGTAACTATCACCCTCACGGAGATTCGTCCGTTTATGAGGCAATGGTTCGGATGAGCCAAGACTGGAAGCTGCGGAAGGTCATGGTCCAAATGCACGGAAACAATGGCAGTATCGATGGTGATCCTCCTGCTGCGATGCGGTATACGGAAGCAAGGCTTTCATCGATTGCCTCCGAGATGCTGCGGGATATAGAAAAAAGGACGGTCGATTTCGTACCGAACTTTGATGATACATCGGAAGAGCCCATTGTATTACCTGCAATGTTCCCTAACCTGCTTGTAAACGGCTCTACAGGAATTTCAGCCGGCTATGCCACTGAAATCCCGCCACATCAACTTGGTGAAGTCATTGATGCTGCCATTATGCGAATCGATAAACCGGAAGCGACAGTCGCTGATTTAATGACGGTCATTAAAGGGCCGGATTTTCCTACTGGCGGTATCATTCAAGGAATTGAAGGCATTCGTAAGGCTTATGAAACAGGTAAAGGGAAAATAATCATTCGCGGGTTGGCGGAAGTGGAAACGATTCGGGGCGGCAAGCAGCAAATCGTCATCACTGAAATCCCATATGAAGTCAATAAAGCAAACCTTGTCAAGAAGATGGATGAGTTCCGTCTAGACCGGAAAGTGGAAGGCATTGCCGAAGTAAGGGATGAAACCGACCGTACAGGACTGCGCATTGTCATTGAACTGAAAAAAGAAGCAGATGCAAATGGAGTCCTGCATTATTTATACAAAAATTCCGATCTCCAAATCGCTTACAATTTCAATATGGTTGCGATCTATAAAAAACGGCCAACATTGATGAGCCTGCCTAAAATGCTCGATGCATATATCGAACACCGTAAAGAGGTAATCGTGAACCGTTCACGTTATGAGTTGCAAAAGGCACATGACAGGGCACATATCGTCGATGGTTTAGTGAAGGCTTTATCCATATTAGATGAGGTCATCGCTGTCATCCGGGCATCTAAAGACAAACGGAATGCTAAAGATAACCTCATTGCTAAATTCGCTTTTACAGAAGCGCAAGCTGAAGCCATTGTCTCCTTGCAATTATATAGGCTGACAAATACGGATATTACAGCACTTGAAGCAGAGGCAGCGGAATTGAAGAACAAAATAGAGGAATTGACAAAGATTCTTGGCAGTGAAAAAGTTCTTCTTCAAGTAATTAAAAAAGAACTTAGATTCATTAAAAAGGGCTTTGATGACGGACGGCGTTCCAAAATCGAAAAAGAAATTGAAGAAATCAAAATCAATCTTGAAGTCTTGATTGCTAGTGAAGACGTGATGGTTACCGTGACGAAAGAAGGCTATGTCAAACGGACATCGTTACGATCATATGCAGCATCAGGAGGTCTTGATTTTGGCATGAAGGATTCCGACCGCCTGCTCCAGAGGCTGGAGATGAATACAACAGATGTCCTGTTGCTGTTCACATCCAAAGGGAACTACCTATACTGTCCAGTTCATCAGCTTCCTGATATTCGCTGGAAGGAAACCGGTCAGCATATCGCGAACATCATTCCAATCGACAGGGAAGAACAAATCATAAAAGCGATTCCAATCAAAGATTTTACCATGCCGGAATTCTTAGTGTTCATCACGAAAAATGGTATGGTGAAAAAGACAGAATTAGCTTCTTATAAAGCCCAGCGTCATTCAAAACCGCTGGTTGGTGTCAATTTAAAAGGTGACGATGAACTGGTCGATGTCCACCATACCGATGGCCAGGCTGACCTTTTCCTAGTTACTCATAACGGATACGGTTTATGGTTTGATGAAGAAGAAGTAAGTGTTGTCGGTGTCCGGGCAGCGGGAGTCAAAGGGATTAATTTGAAAGAAGATGACTATGTCATTGGCGGAAAGGTTTTGGCCAAGGATAGTAAAGAATCGATCTTTATCGTTACACAGCGCGGGGCCATAAAGAAAATGAAATTAACCGAGTTTGAAAAAACGAGCCGGGCAAAACGCGGTGTCGTGGTCTTGAGGGAATTGAAATCGAATCCTCATAGGGTCATTGGTTTCGATATCATTAACAAAACCGACAGTCTATTCATTCTTTCTGAAAAGGGAACCATTGAAACGATTCATGCCGCTTCATTAAAAAATCATGATCGGTATACGAATGGGTCATTTGTTTTTGATGAAACGGTTAGTGGGAAAGCGAAAGAATTATGGAAAATATCATTGGAAGATGACTCCGCCATAGAGCAGTGAATCATTTTTTGAACGGGATGCTAATCTTATCAGCATCCCGTTTATTTTCCTTTAAATGACTAGTCATATCCTTCCAGAAAAAAATCCGCACCTGCCCCGCACTACAAGTTGATTTCTTTTACGAATTTAATCAATCAATTCAAAAATGACTTATTGAGTCAAATTTAAATTCAAGTATTATGAACCGAATATTATTAAGAGGACAGCAAATAATTCAATTTTGAATTTTACCATTCATTGAATCCATGAAACATAACGATTTATTTTTGGCACACTCCTTGCATATTGTTTAGTATGACTTCTTTATTTTTTGAATGAAGAAAGGGGAGGACCAATGGATAGACCTTGGAAAAAGCATATCCCGCACGGAAATCCAATTGAGATTGATATTCCTGAAATGTCTTTGACAGAACTATTTTATCAATCAGTCGAACAATATTCGAATAAAACAGCGGTTACGTACATGGAGCAGAGGTATACATATTCAGAGTTGGGGAAGTTAGTGAAAAGATGTGCACGCTTGCTTGTTGATGAGGGTGTTGGAAAGGGAGATCGTGTGGCTCTTATGCTTCCCAATTGTCCCCAATATCCAATTGGTTTTTTTGGAACCCTTTTGATTGGAGCCATTGTTGTCCAAGTCAATCCAATGTATAAGGCGAACGAATTAATACATGTCCTGAAAGATTCAGGTGCAAGGCACATCATTGTGCTCGACGATTTATTGCCAATAGTTGAAGCCATTTTAGCTGAAACCGATGTTGAAAAGGTGTTGAGCGTGTCGCTGGAAATGGGCAAATGTGAAATGACAAAAAAGCTACTATCTGTAACAGAGGCGGATTTCACTGTGGAGATTGAACCTGCCGAAGATGTCGCCGTTCTCCAATATACAGGAGGAACGACAGGGCGTTCTAAAGGGGCGATGCTAACCCATCGTAATATTGTTGCCAATACGCTGCAAAGTGCAGCCGCTTCAAGAATCAATACTCAAAAGGGGAAGGAAAGGGTACTTGGCGTTTCCCCATTATTTCATGTTTACGGCATGACTTCAGGAATGAACCTGACGTTTTATAATGGTGGGGAATTAATTCTTGTATCACGGTTTCAGGTGACGGAGATCGTCGATATCATCAATAATCTTAAACCGACTATTTTTCCAGGGGTACCGACGATGTATATTGCTTTATTACAATATTACCAATCCCATCCATTTGATTTGGATACATTGAGATCTTGCGTTTCGGGTTCGTCACCATTGCCATTGAATGTACTGTCAAGATTCAACGAATTGAGTGGAACAAAGATTGCAGAGGGCTATGGCCTGTCCGAGGCGTCACCAGTCACTCACCGGAATCCAGTTAGCGGCCTGCAAAAATCCGGAAGTATCGGGATTCCTATACAAAATACCGATGCCGCCATCATTGACAGTATTACAGGGGAGCCTGCCCTTTTGGTTGATACACCAGGTGAATTGGTCATAAAGGGTCCACAGGTAATGAAAGGCTATTGGGGCATGCCGGAAGAGACGCGGCAGACGATTCAAAACGGATGGCTGCATACCGGTGATATTGCCAAGATGGATGAAGATGGCTTCTTTTACATTGTGGGACGGAAGAAAGAGATGATCATCGCTGGCGGTTTCAATATTTACCCAATTGAAATTGAAGATATACTATACAGCCATCCTAAGGTTCTGGAAGCTGCCGTCTTTGGCGTTCCCGATCAATATCGCGGTGAAACGGTACAAGCTGCGGTAGTTCTAAAACCAAATGAAAGAATAACTGAAAACGAATTGAAGGATTATTGCCGAAAGCAGCTCGCTGCCTTTAAAGTCCCAAAAGCAATCACATTTGAAAGAGAACTTCCGAAGACGGCGGTCGGTAAAATCTTAAAACGCAAACTTCAAGAAAAACATGTCGCTTATTCGGATAAATTATGAAAGCGTTAACACTAATTCGCAGATAAAGGGGAATGCAAATGGACTTTCGCTTAGATGAAGACATCTTGCTATTAAAAGAAAATATACGCCAGTTTATTGAAGAGCAAATCGATCCATTTTCCATGCAGATAGAGGATGAAGATCATATCCCGGAATCCATAATAAATTTATCGAAGGAAATCGGTCTATTCGGACTTAGTATCCCGGAAAGGTATGGCGGGCTCGGAATCGGGATGGTGGGAAAATGTGCTTTATATGAGGAAATCGGCAAAACCCATAATGGATATACCACTCTGATAGGGGCCCACACCGGTATAGGGACGGTGGGGATAGTTGAAATGGGCAATGCAATGCAAAAGGAAAAGTATCTACCAGATATGGCAAGCGGTAATAGAATTGGCGCATTTGCTTTAACTGAGCCTGCAGCTGGGTCCCATGCAACGAATCTCAAAATGACGGCTGTTAAAAATGGTGATAAATATATTCTAAATGGGACCAAGCATTATATAACGAATGCAGATGTAGCTGATATTTTTACAGTTATGGCTGTAACGGACAAAGATAAAGGGGCGAAAGGAATCACCTCATTCATAGTAGAAAAGGATTTTCCGGGTTTTAGAGTTGGCAGCCTGGAAAGGAAGATGGGTCTTCGAGGCTCACATTCGGCCGAATTGGTTTTTGAAGATTGCGAGGTTCCTGCCGAAAATGTACTTGGGGAGGTTGGCCAAGGGTATGTAAATGCATTGAAGATCCTTGCAAATGGCCGCGCAGGCCTTGCTGCCCGTAATTTGGGTTCCTGCCAATACCTGCTCGACCTATCTACTAAATATGCCACAGAACGTGAACAATTCAATGTCCCGATCATTGATCATCAGGCCGTATCCCATATGATTGCCGAGATGGCAATGGAAATAGAGGCACTTCGCTCCTTCACATACCGGGTTGCATGGATGGTCGATCAGCAAGAAAAAATCATTAAAGAAGCGGCAATGCTTAAGTTGTATGGTTCGGAAGTATATAATCGTGTCGCTGATAAGGCCGTTCAGATTCATGGCGGGATGGGATACATGAAGGATTATCCGGTTGAACGTTTCTATCGGGATGCCCGAATCACTAGAATATATGAAGGCACATCCGAAATCCAAAAAAATATCATTACCGGACAATTGAAGAGAAAATATCAAAACTAGTCTAATTGGAAAGCGGAGGGGTTAAGATGGATTTACGACTATCGGATGAACAAAAAATGGTACAAAAAACAATACGCAAGTTCGTGGAAAATGAATTGATTCCCTTGGAAAATGAAGTGCTTCGCAATGAAATGGCAGGAAAACCTAGTTTACCAGAGGGGACATTGAAAGATTTACAGGAAAAAGCAAAAAATGCTGGGTTTTGGGGCATCAATACCCCGGAGGAATATGGAGGGGCGGACCTAGGGCAGCTTATGATGGCAATTGTCTTGATGGAAGTATCAAAAACATTTGTACCATTCAGCTTTGGAGGTTCGGCTGATAACATACTTTATTATGCAAATGAAGAACAGAAACAGAAATATCTGATCCCTACGATTAACGGTGAGAAAAAGTCCTGTTTTGCCATGACGGAGCCGGGGGCTGGGTCAGATACGCGAAATATTAAAATGACGGCTGTAAAAGAAGGGAACGAATGGGTGCTTAACGGTGAAAAAACTTTCATTACCGGAGGAAATGATGCCGATTTTGTCATGGTCATTGCTATAACCGACAAAGAACGTCATCAAGCAACCGGAACGGAAGGGGTAACCTGTTTCATTGTAGACCGTGATATGGGCTGGAGATCAGAGTATATCAATACGATGGGAGAATGGGGACCGGCCGGTTTAGTTTTTGATAATGTCAGGGTACCCGAAGAAAACATCTTAGGGGAAGTGCATGGCGGTTATCAACTAGGCTTGGAATGGATTGGGTTTGCAAGATGGATCGTGGGCGCACGCGCTGTCGGTTCTGCAGAAAGATTACTGCAAATGGCTATAGAATACGCTAAAGAACGAGTCACATTCGGTAAACCGATCGCGGAGCGCCAGGCCATTCAATGGCAAATAGCTGATTCGGCCGTAGAGGTCGAAGCTGCAAGATGGCTCGTATTGAATGCGGCTTTTACACTTGATAATGGGGAAGACAATCGCCATTTAGCTTCAATGGCTAAACTTTATGGAGCCAATATGGGGAATCGGGTCGTTGATCGCGTATTGCAGATACACGGAGGCATGGGCTATACGAAGGAGCTACCCATCGAGCGTTGGTACCGTGAGGCCAGGCTTTGGAGGATTTATGATGGTACGGATGAAATACAGCGTATGATCATTTCCCGAAATTTGATTAAGGGGCATGTTAAATTAGGACAATTCTTATAATAGATTGGGAGGAAACGATTATGACAGGGAGATTTTCAGGCAAAACGGCTTTAGTTACAGGTGGAAGCAGGGGGATTGGCCGGGCGATCGTCGAACTATTTGCCAGTGAAGGCGCAAACGTGGCGATTATCGATATCAACGAAGAGGTTTTGACATCAACGGGTAATGAATTAAGGGATAAGGGTTATACCATTTTTACCAAAGTGGCCAATGTGGTCAATTCCGAAGAGATGGATGCATCCATAAAAGAAATAGCCGATACATTCGGTTCGCTTGATATTCTCGTGAATAATGCAGGGGTCATCCGGGATAATCTACTTTTCAAAATGACCGATTCAGATTGGCAGACGGTAATGGATGTGCATTTAAAAGGTACTTTCAATGCAGTACGTGCCGCCCAGAAGCATATGGTTGCAAATAAATACGGAAGAATCATCAATATATCATCCACTTCGGCCTTAGGTAACCGCGGTCAGGCTAATTATTCAGCTGCTAAAGCCGGGCTTCAGGGGTTAACAAAAACACTGGCGATTGAACTTGGCAAATATGGGATAACGGCTAATTCGGTCGCACCAGGTTTTATCGAAACCGAAATGACGAAAGAAACAGCTAGGCGGGTGGGAGTGAGTTTTGAGCAGTTCATCCAGGATAGGGCAAACAGCATTCCGGTTGCAAGAAGCGGTTTGCCAAGTGATATTGCTCATGCTGTTGCATTCTTTGCCGATGAAGCATCCTCATTCATTAGTGGGCAGGTTTTATATGTTGCGGGCGGTCCAAAAAATTAAGGGAAAAGGCGGGATGTTATGTTCAACGAAAGTATTGGAAAACGATCCAACCCCGTTAAAAATATAGTTGAACGGGGAGCCGTTAAAAAATTCGCATTATCGATTGGTGATCCCCACCCGATTTTCATTGATGAAGAAATAGGCAGGCAATCAAGGTACGGAACGAATATAGCTCCACCAACTTTTCCAAGGGTCTTTGATTTTGGGACGATAGAAAGTTTAAATCTCCCGAATAAAGGATTGATTCATGGTGAGCAGATATATCGCTATAACAGGCCGCTGAAGGTAGGGGAAGAAATCACCTGCTATACGGAAGTGAAAAACTATTATGAGAAAAAAGGGAAACAAGGGGAAATGGGATTTCTAGCCTTTAAAAATTATGGTGCGGATGCGAATGGGGAAATTGTCTTCACTGCTGAACAGCTTGTCATTTTAAATGAAACGATCAGAAGGATGGTGATGATTAAGTGACGACATTAACGGAACTTCATATTGGTGACTCGTTACATTCAATCGAGCTTCCGCCTGTAACGCGATTGGACCTCATTAAATATGCAGGCGCATCAGGTGATTTCAATCCCATTCATACCATTGATGAGGAAGCAAAGAATGCTGGTCTTCCCGGTATCATCGCACATGGAATGTGGACGATGGGAAACCTCGCAAAGCTTTTCAGTAATCTTTATGAAACTGGATTTATCGAAGAATACAAGATTCGCTTCAAAGGAATGGTTTTCTTGAATGATGTCATAACTCTTCATGCGGATCTAAAAGAAAAAGATGGGGATAGATATTTTTTCAATGTAGCGGCCACTAACCAGACAGGTAAGGAAGCAATCAGTGGAGAGGTTATTTTTAAGACTTACTGAGGTAAGGTAAAATTACTTCATCACTTCCTGTCTGTCTACAAAAGGGAGTTTGGAGTGGCTCATCCCGAACCATGAATTTAGAACAAGGTATTTTACTGTTTATGAAACTTTCACTAGATTGAAGAAATTTGCGGCACTACTGCCGAATAACTGGCTAGCCAAGACCCCACAGACGCTTGCTTTGATGAGGCTTGGCAGACAGTCGGCGGAAAGGGAGCGGATTTCTGAAATCAACTAGAATTTTTTTATGGAGAAAACTGTAGGCAAACTGATCTTCTGTTAATTTGTCTAAAGTCTGTAGTGATGAAAATTATTTCATCACTACTTTTTTTAGGAGCGAAATTCGACAATTTTAAAGGAGTTTCGAATTTTATCCAGAATTGTACTTAAAAAGAATTCTTTTTGCGGCGGTGAATAGTAATGAATCAAGTGAAACAGGATTCTCAGATTAATTTGCTCAAAGAGTGGACCTTTCCTGCACTGGTCGTGGATTCTGCAAATCGGATAAAGGATTGGGGCACCTATTTTAATCAGTCATTAAGACAGAATGGTAATAATACACTAACCGAACAATTCGATGAGTGGCAATTTCTAGATAATAAAAGGCTTGCAGCTGCAAGGCTGCATGATAAACGGTATTTATTTTTATTAATGAAACAAATGGGTACTGACAATAATCTATATATAGGCAGTGAAACAGAATTTTTGGACGAATTATTGATTGATGCTCATAAAACGGATAAATTGAATCGCGCTCTGGATGCCATTATCGAAAATTCCTATGATGGGATATACATCACCGATCAAGATGGAGTCACGCTTTATACCAATTCTGCTATTGAACGGATCACTGGCATACCAAAAGAGTATTATATCGGCAAATCGGTGGACCAATTGATTAAACGCGGCATCTTGAATGCTTCGGTGACGCATAAGGTAGTGAAGCTGAGACGAACGGTATCGGTCGTACAGGATAATTTTGCCGGAAAGGAAACATTGATTACTGGAAGTCCCGTTTTTAATGCCGAAGGGGAAATAGAGCAAGTCGTTACGAATATAAGGGATTTATCTGATTTAAATGAACTGATGCATGAGTTGACGAAAGTTAATGAGCTGAATAATCAATATAAGCAGGAAATTGAGAAACTGCGGAAGATAACAAGCAAGGATGGAGTCGTATTTGTCAGTGATAAAATGAAAATGATCTATGAGATTGCTGAAAGAATATCGGATATCGATGCGACCGTACTCATTCTGGGGGAAACGGGTGTTGGAAAGGATGTCCTTGCCCGCAATATTTATAATCGGAGCATCCGATCTAAAAAAGGGGACTTCATCAAAATAAATTGCGGGGCAATTCCAGCCGATTTATTGGAATCCGAGCTTTTTGGATATGAAGGAGGGGCATTTACCGGAGCCAATCAAAAAGGCAAACCAGGGATGTTTGAGCTGGCAGAGAGTGGGATTTTATTCTTGGATGAGGTCGGTGAACTTCCCTTGCAACTTCAAGTGAAGCTGCTTCGTGCGCTTCAGGAAAGGGAGATTCAAAGAATCGGAGGTACAAAGCCAAAGAAAATCGATGTTCGGATAATAGCAGCCACGAATCGAAATTTATCGGAGATGGTCAAATCGGGTGATTTTCGCGAAGATCTCTTCTACAGGCTGAATGTCATTCCAATCACAATTCCTCCTTTAAGGGAAAGAAGAGAGGATATCTTGGCATTGATTGACTTATTTTTAACAAAGGCAAACGAACAATATAAATTCTCAAAAGAAATAGATTCGCGGTTGAAGGAGTATTTTTATCAACATGATTGGCCAGGAAATGTCCGTGAATTGATTAATATAGTGGAGAGGCTCGTCGTGCTGACGGATAATCAAATATTATCGATTAACGACCTTCCGGAAGAATATCAGCCGGAAAACCGGAATCAGCCGGACCTCAATGCTACCCTAACTTTAAAAGAAGCGGTGGAAAGGGCCGAAAAGGAAATCTTGACGAAAGCGGCTCAAACCTACCAAACTACATATGAAATCGCGGAAGCCCTTGATTCCAGCCAGGCAACAATTGTGAGGAAACTTAAAAAATATCGATTAAAGGTCAGTGGAAAAGAATAGGTAAGTATGAACAGCACCTGCATTGTTGGACATTATTCAACAATGCAGGTGCTGTTTTTTTGACTGAAATTCCTAATTATATGTACGCGTTTTTGGGGGACTGGCTTTATTACTTTTTGGGTTTTTAGAAATTTATTGGTTGTAAAGTTGGTCTTTCACCTGCTATTGCGTGAAATGATTGTAGTTATAAAGGAGATTCTTGAATCCTTTTCATTTTATGTCTACAAATAATTCTTTTATTGATTCAGAAATGACTTTTTCAGTCAATAGTGAATGACGGACATCCCATATGGAATCGATACTTTTGATTTTTACAATTCAATAATGAATTCACTGACTGGTGAATAGCCTTATTGACAGTGATTTAATGTTTGGCACGGCACTTGCATTTATTAACAGGAATAACAGATAACTAACAGGAATAACAGATAACAGAAAATTAATCTACGGAATGATCCTTCTATAGAAGGCGCGGGGGGAAAGGGGTGAACGAACCAGAAATACCATGGGTAAACCGTTATTAAAGAGAGGATGGAATCATTGGCTATCCCTAAAAACAGCATATGCTTGTCAGCATACCACTTAATCCTTAAGTATTATTAATGAAACTATGATGATATCCAATTAAATTAAGTGGTCATCAAAAATGAAAGCGCTAACAACTGATCGTTGGGCTTTTTGAGCTACACCCTAAGCTATATCTGTTATTGAAAATATAGGGAAATAAAACTTGCTGTTCCTCTCCGGGAGGTTGAGCCTGTGGGGAAATAAGTGAAGGTGCTTTTCGTCGCAGATGTATGCTTTCAAAATATGGACAGGATTGCGGTACAGGGGATGGTACAGCAAAGTGAAACTCAATAATTTTCAAGGAGGAAGTAAATGGAAATTTTGATCCAGCAGCTTTTCAATGGTTTGACGATTGGCAGCGTATATAGTCTTGTTGCCCTGGGATTGACGTTAGTATATGGAATTTTGCATATCCCGAACTTTGCCCACGGTGCCCTATATATGTTGGGTGGATACATCACATTGTCAATGATGACATTATATGGGGCCAATTACTGGATTGCCATGTTCGTATCCATTATCGTTGTTGGTTTGTTGGGAGTCCTTTTGGAACGTTTCGTGTTCCGCCTGTTAAGGGAGGCACCTCCATTGCACGATAAGATTGCAGCAATCGGAATTCTCCTTTTTCTTGAAGCATTTGCCCAATTTGTCTGGGGTGCCGACTTCCATACAATGAATTCCCCATACGGCCAAGTGGTCAATATCATGGGCCTGACATTCACGCTTCAGCGATTATTGATCATCGTGTCAGCTATCGCAGTGATGGTTTTACTTTACCTTTTCCTTAAGAAAACTTATGCCGGTTCAACGATAATAGCGATGTCCCAAAGCCGTGAAGGGGCGTCTTTAGTGGGAATCAACATTAATAAAGTCGCGATGCTTACCTTCATGATATCGGGTGGATTAGCAGCGATCGCTTCATCCCTTGCATCACCGATTAACCTTGTCTTTCCAGGAATGGGGCATTTAGTCATCCTAAAAGCATTCGTCATTATCATCTTGGGAGGGATGGGGAGCATACCGGGGGCGATTGTAGGTGGATATATCCTAGGTTTCAGTGAGAGCTTGGGCGCAACTTATATTTCAAATGACTATAAGGACATCATTGCATTCATTCTTTTAGTCGTAATATTAACCGTGAAACCAACAGGTCTTTTTGCCAAGGGGGAGAGGTAGCGTGAAGGTATTAACAAAAAGAAATGGGATTATCGCACTTATCATCTTTGCTTTTTCATTCCCCTTTATCGCGCAAAACGACTATTATCTCCATATGCTGACACTTTCGTTCATCTGGGCGATAGCTGTATATGGAATCAATCTATTATCAGGCTATACTGGATATCTCTCGCTTGCACATGCTGGTTTTTTTGCGATTGGAGCATATTCACTAGGCCTTCTGACGGTAAAAGCAGGAATGAACTTTTGGCTGGCACTTGTAGTGGCATGTATAATCACATGTACAATTGGGTTTTTGATCGGCTTGATCGCGCTGAGGACAAAGGAACACTTTTTTGCGATTTATACCCTATGTGTGGGTTACATTATATACCTGATCATCGATAAATGGGAGGGACTTACAGAGGGGGTTAGGGGATTGATCGGTATACCTGCTCCTGGAAATATAGGGCCGATCACATTCGATACGGCAGCATCCCAATATTATCTAGTCCTCATTTTCCTGCTTGCAGTGATTTTAATTGTGTATCGAATTATACGCTCGTTGACAGGCAGGACGTATATGGCCATCAGGAACAGTGAGGACCTTGCTCAAACGATTGGTATATCCACAATGAAGAATAAGTTAACGGCATTTGTCCTATCCACATTCTTTGCAGGATTGGCAGGTGCCTTGTATGCTTCATTCATTCGTTTCATTGGACCTGATATCGGATCAACTGCCATCATGTTCGATCTATTGATGTATTTATTGGTTGGTGGAATTGGGACACTCTCAGGCCCGTTGGTAGGAACTTTATTGCTAGTAATCCTTTCGCAGAATTTGCAATTCCTTCAAGAATATCGAATGTTGATATTCGGGCCTTTGCTTACGGTGATCATTATCTTTTATCCGCGCGGAATCGCAGGTGCCTTTTTTGATTGGCAAAGAAAGCGAAAAGATAATGAGCTGTCCGGGGTGAGGAGCGAAATGCACATAAAAGCTGAGGAGGGATGAAATTGCTAATCGAAACGAGGAATTTGACAAAGCGATTTGGAGGATTGGCGGCCGTAAATAATGTGGATTTTACGATTGAGAAAGGTAGAATCAATGCAATAATCGGACCAAATGGTGCAGGGAAATCAACTTTTTTTAACTTGATCAGCGGCTTTCATCGGCCAACTTCTGGGACGGTCCTTTTTAAGGGGATTGATATCACCAAACTTCCTGCAAATGAAATAGCGGGGCTCGGAATTTCAAGAACCTTTCAAACGACAAGCCTTTTTGATCAATCGACCGTATTGGATAATGTCATTGTCGGACATAGACTGCGAACCAAATCAAATCTGGTGGACGCCATTCTAAGAACGAAACGATTAAAACGGGAGGAAGCGGCATGCAGGGATAAGGCAATGGAGGTACTTGATATTGTTGGATTGACGGAATCGGCTGACAGAATGGTCTCCAGCATCTCCCAGGAGGAAAAGAAACGGACAGCCATTGCTCTTGCCCTTGCGACGGAACCGGAAATTATCTTTCTTGATGAACCTGCTGCGGGAATCAATCCGGATGAAACGGAAGGCTTGACAGAACTGATTAAAAAATTGAATCGATCGGGACTGACCGTTTGTTTAATCGAGCACAAAATGCATATGATCATGAACTTGGCAGATCACATCATGGTCCTTAATTACGGAGAAAAAATCGCCGAGGGCACACCTAAGGAAATCCGCGGAAATGAAGCGGTGATTAAAGCCTATTTGGGAGGTAGTGCCAGTGCTTAAGTTAACGGATGTCGTCGTGAATTATGGGAGTTTCACTGCGATAAATCATGTGAATATCGAAGTTGCCAAGGGGGAGATCGTTGTTTTGTTAGGAGCGAATGGGGCAGGAAAAAGCACGACTTTTCGTTCCATAAGCGGAATCAGTAAGCTGTCCAAGGGGGAAATTCATTTTCTGGGCATGCCGATAGGGGGCCGGGCCCCGGATAAGAATGTTCGGGAAGGAATCGTCCAGTGTGCCGAAGGACGTAAACTGTTTCCACAGATGACTGTCTCGGAAAATTTGAGGATGGGTGCTTATGTGCACCGAAAGAAGAAAGCGGAGATTAAGGATTCCTTGGAATACGTCTATCACTTATTCCCGATTTTAAAAGAAAAACATCATGATGAAGCGGGAAGCCTGAGCGGAGGCCAACAGCAAATGCTCGCAATTGGAAGAGCCTTGATGTCAAAACCGAAATTGTTGATGCTTGATGAGCCTTCGGTGGGACTCGCTCCACTTATTGTAGAGCAAATGTTTCGGGTCATCGAAGAAATAAATCGCGAAGGAATCACGGTCCTGCTAGCTGAACAAAATGCGAATGCCGCTCTCGGCATTGCAGATAAAGGATATGTTTTTGAAAATGGGGAAATTGTCGTTCAAGGGACAGCAAGTGAGTTATTAGCAAATGATGAAGTAAGGAAAGCATATATTGGGGCCTGAAAAATTGAATGGGGGATCATTATGAAAAAACTGAAAGTATTACTTGTTTTTCTCTTGCTAATCATCACTGTTTTGACCGGCTGCAATAAAGGGGATAGCCCTGTATCAAGCAGTGGCAGTAAAGGCAAAAGTGAAAATGTCGTTAACATCGGTTTTAGCGGTCCTTTAAGCGGGGCAGCAGCCTTATATGGGAAACGGACATTGAATGGTGTCGAAATGGCCGTGAATGAAATTAACGATGCTGGCGGGTTTGAAGTAGATGGTAAGAAATACACGCTGAATTTAGTATCGTTGGATGATAAATACTTACCTAATGAAACAGGGTCGAATGCTAAACGATTGATTCAGGAATATGATACGCCGATCATTTTCACGCCTCATAGCGGAGGTGTGCTGGCACTTCAGGTTTTTAATGAACAAGAGGAATTCATCATTGGGGCATATACGAGTGAGCCGGCAGTGACCGAGAGCGGAAATTCCTTAACCGTTCGGATTCCACCGAATTACGAGGGGTATATCGAACCTTTTACAACATATGCAATGGAACATTTCGGCAAGAAAATTGCCGCTTTGCCAACATCTTCGCAATACGGTAAAGACTGGACCGAAGCTGTGCTTCCACATTGGGAAAAGCAAGGCGGAAAAGTCGTTTATAATTCCTCGATTGATTTTGCTAAAGAAACCGATTTCTTTACAATTGTCACCAATGCCTTGAAAAAAGACCCTGATGTTCTATTTATCGGTGGTGCTTCGGAACCTACGGCAAAAGTAGCGAAGCAAGCTCGGGAGCTAGGATTTAAGGGCGGTTTCATCATCATGGATCAAGCAAAGCTGGATCAAATGAAGCCGATTGCAGGGTCATATGAAACATTGGAAGGCTCGATTGGCGTTCTGCCGCTGATAGACTCGGATGAAGAAGCAGTGCCTGCTTTCGTTGAGAAATATCAAAAGAATTATAAGGAAGATCCAAGCTCCGAAGTAGGATTGAATTATATCGCCATGTATGCGTTTGTGGAAGCGATGAAATCTGCAGGCAGCGTTGATGATGCGAAGGCCATCCGTAAACATATGCAAGATGGACTTTCCAATATAGGGCCAGATCAAAAAATATACAATATTCCCTCGATTGATGAAAATGGGGGATTTGCATCAACGATTGTCGTCGGTGCAGTAGAAAAAGGGAAAGTAGTTCCTGTCCGTTAACTGGTTCCGGATAGTAGACTAGTTTAACATTTTGTTAAATATTTGTTCGTGTATCGTTCCTGATCATAAGGACGGTGCACGTTTTTTTATTGTTGAAAAAATCTACACCTAAAAATAGTAGGCTCCTAAAGCGGCCATAGATTCATATTTTATTTAATAAGGAGTTCGTCGGCATTGGAGTTTGAGGAAAGAAACATGATAATTAACAAATTTTACAAAATATCTTGTATCCGAGTAATGAAAACGCTATCATTGAATATAATATGAAATATAATTTCATTATTTTCTATTAATAAATGAAATTATATTTAAGTAATTGTTTATAGGAGGATTTAATTGTCTATGGAGGAACATTTGCGTTCATTAACGACTGAATTACGGAACGAAAAGACGATGAATATCGATAGTGTAAATACGATGGAAGTCATTTCTGCAATCAATAAGGAAGATTTTAAAGTGGCAGCAGCGGTCCAGGAGGTATTGCCAGAGATTGAAACGGTAGTTGAATGGGCTTGTGAATCATTAAAGAACGGAGGGAGACTCATTTACATCGGAGCGGGAACGAGCGGAAGACTCGGCGTTCTGGATGCCGTGGAATGTCCCCCGACTTTCAGCACACCACCTGATAGGGTGCTGGGAATAATCGCAGGAGGGGAAAAGGCGTTTGTTCGGGCTGTTGAAGGAGCAGAGGATAAAGAAGAGTTTGGGGAATGTGATCTGATTGACGTGGAACTTACAGCAAATGATACGGTTATTGGCATAGCGGCTAGCGGCCGTACCCCTTATGTGAGGGGGGCTTTACGTTATGCGAGAAAAGTTGGGGCTAAAGCGGCGGCATTATCATGCAATAAAAACGCGAGCATCACGGAAGCAGCTGATATAGGGATCGAAGTGGTGGTCGGACCGGAAGTGTTAACAGGATCCACGAGAATGAAAGCGGCAACTGCACATAAAATGGTACTCAATATGATTTCAACTGCAACCATGATCCGGTTGGGAAAAGTCTATGAAAATCTGATGGTCGATGTTAATGTCAGTAATCAAAAACTGAAGGACCGTGCAATAAGCATCATAGAAACTGTAACGAATGCTGAATATGATCAAGCTTTGAATACACTTGAAAAGGCAAATAATCAAGTTAAACCAGCGATTGTCATGATAAAAACGGCAACAGATTATGAAAAAGCAATGGAGTTACTGGAGAATGCGGATGGAGATGTCAGAAAAGCCATCTCGATCCATGAAGATTAAGGAGGGAAGCAATGGCTACAGGAGGATTATCCATCATACAGACGATGTTGAGCAAGCTGCCGCAATCAGAACAAAAACTAGCAGAATATATACTACAAAATCCTCATGAAGTTGTGAATAGCACTGTACAGGAATTAAGTACCTCTGCCCAAACTAGCGGGGCCGCTGTTATTAGGTTGTGTAAATCGCTTGGAATAAAAGGGTTTCAAGATTTGAAAATAAGGATTGCTGGAGATTTGATGAAAACCGTCGAACAGGGTTATCGGGATATCGAGCCTGCCGAATCACTGTATCGGATTGTGGAGAAAACAACGAGTAATTCGATTCAGTCCATTAGGGATACATCTGAAATAATCGATCACGATAATCTCAAACATGCGATACAGCTGATGCTGAATGCTAAAACCGTCCACTTTTGCGGTGTGGGTGCTTCGAATATAGTTGCTGCTGACGCTCAGCAAAAATTACTTCGCGTCAATAAAGGGGCAACGGCTTTTACGGATATGCATTTAGTTGCAACCCTGATTGCAAATGCTGATGAAAATGACATCGTTTTTGCCGTTTCATTTTCAGGGGAAACACTTGAAGTTATCAATATATTGAAGCTGGCAAAGGAACGTGGGGTCAAGACAATCGGGCTGACTCATTATGGCCAAACAACGGTATCATCCTTGTGCGACGTCACAATGTATACATCCTATTCGAATGAAGCACCATTTCGAAGTGCAGCAACATCCTCACGATTGGCGCAATTATATATGATTGACATTTTGTTTTTGGGGATGGCTTCAGAACAATATGAAGAGACTGTCCAATATATCGATAACACCAGGTCTGCCATTAAATCGATGACAGATCGATATAAATGATTCATACGAGATTTGACAAAGGGAGGGCTTTTGAATGGGTAAGGGGGATAAGTACGCCAACTTAGCAGAAGAGTTATTGGGGAAATTAGGTGGGGCATCTAATGTTGCCGATGCTGCACATTGTATGACCAGACTCAGGGTACTGCCAATCGATCGTTCGAAAGTGAAACTGGAAGATATAAAAAATACGGAAGGCGTTTTTGGCGTCATTGAAGAGGAAACGATCCAAATCGTCCTCGGACCAGGCGTGGTGAACAAGGTTCATACAGAATTTGAAAAGCTTCTGGAGGAATCCTCTGGCGATTTGAACCTAAAAGAAGTAGCCTCGAAGAATAAATCTGAGATTGATAGGAAAAACGCAAAACCGTTTAAACTTTTTTTACGCAGGATTGCAAGTATTTTCATTCCTTTAATTCCCGCCTTAGTGGCATCAGGTTTGATTACCGGCATTACAAAAGCAATCGTTCAAGCGGGCTGGCTTGCAGCTGAATCGCAATTAGCCATCATTTTAACCGTTATCGGATCGGGGCTGTTTGCCTACTTGGGGATTTTGGTTGGGACCAATGCAGCAAAAGAATACGGTGGATCACCTGCACTTGGTGCACTTGCAGGTATCTTGGTCATAAACCCGGCCGTCGGCGACATTTCATTGTTCGGTGAAAATTTGCTCCCCGGTCGCGGTGGGTTAATAGGAGTCCTTTTTGCAGCTATTTTCATAGCCTTGGTGGAAAAACAGGTCAGGAAATTCATTCCTCAATCACTGGATATCATTTTGACGCCAACCATCGCTTTACTCATTACTGGGATTGTCACTTACATTATATTTATGCCGGTAGGAGGGTTTTTATCGGATGCGATTACGACTGGGTTATTGAATGTTTTGGATTTCGGTGGTGTCGTAGCTGGATTCGTGCTTGGTGCGGCCTTTCTCCCTCTCGTCATTACTGGTTTACATCAAGGTTTAACGCCTGTCCATCTAGAATTGATCAATTCGATTGGTGATGATCCACTGCTTCCCATTTTGGCGATGGGCGGCGCGGGCCAAGTTGGAGCGGCATTTGCCATCTATATGAAAACCAAGAAAGCAAGTTTGAAGCGAGCTATTGGAGGGGGCCTTCCTTCCGGGATACTAGGTATAGGTGAACCCCTTATATTTGGAGTGACCCTGCCATTGGGGAGGCCTTTCTTAACTGCATGTTTAGGTGCAGGAGTAGGTGGAGCCTTCCAAGCTCAATTCGGAATCGCAACGTCGTCCATCGGTGTGTCCGGACTGCCGCTTACCTTTTTAGTTCATCCAAACCAAATCGGACTGTTCCTTGCTGGCTTGTTCATTTCCTATATAGCAGGTTTTATTTTTACGTATTTGTTTGGATTCAAAGATGAAATGGCGGTTGAATTCAAGTGATCGGAATTTCTTTTTATCTACAAGATCCGCATGCAGAAACACAAATCATCCATGCTGCTAACCTGGGAGTGAAAAAAGCATTCACCTCGCTTCATATTCCTGAAGAAAAGGGTGATCTCGTGAAAAGGATGATTACGCTTTTAAAGCTTTCAGAGGACTATGGAATGGAAATCCATGCAGATGTCTCATTAAACACGCTTGATCATTTGGGGATTAGTAAATTCACGGATTTATGGCCATTAGGTATTAAAGGTATTCGCCTTGATGATGGGTTTGATAAAGAAACGGTCATATCTTTATCTAAGGTGTTTTCGCTCTCACTAAATGCAAGTACATTGAATGAAGAAGAACTTTTAGCCATACTTGGGGGCGGTGTGGAAACGGAAAGTCTGATAGCTTGGCACAACTTTTATCCGAAGCCTGAAACGGGCCTTGAGGAAGGGTTCTTTCATCAACAAAATCGAATGTTCAAGAAATACGGCATACCGATCTTTGCTTTCATCCCAGGTGCAGGAAGCAAACGCGGTCCCCTTCATGAGGGTCTTCCAACACTCGAAAAACACAGGTTGATGAATCCTTACGCTGCCGGTATTGAGCTGATTCAGCATGTGGAAGGAGTTTACGTTGGAGACCAAGGAACGGAGAATAATCTGCTTGAGAATCTAACCGCCTATAAAAATCTAAATATTCTAACTGTTAGAATGGAATCCCGAATCTTGCAAAGCGGTCAGTATAAATTAAGGCCAGATGTTTCTCAAGATGTTTTCCGGATGCAGAATACCCGGGTCACAGCAAATGTTGAGCCGAGTAATACAGTTGCACGCAGCCTTGGATCCATAACGATGGACAATGATGCTTACGGAAGGTATCGGGGAGAGGTCCAAATTTGCAAGAGAGACCTAGGGGCAAATCACCGTGTTAATGTGATAGGTCGAGTTATAGAAGAAGATATTCCCTTGCTGTCCCTTCTAAAGCCTGGTCAAACGATAAACCTTATAATTGAGTGACCATTTGATTCGATTATACAGCGGGTAAATGGATATATTTCATGAAGGCTTATTAAAAGAGGCGGCTGCTGGGTTTCCATTGCTGCCTTGTTTTCTTTATAGGATCTATATAGTTCATTTCCATTCATTTTTCCCCCTTCATGAAAGTGGATATGGAATTGTTGCTAACGGAACTAAAAAGTATACAAGGGAGGAAACACTAAATGATAAAAAGGATATGTGCCCCTGCTGGAATCGCATTATTCTTTGTTTTATCCATTTTGGGAGGGAATGCAACAGCAAAGGGATCAGAGAATGAAAAATCTGTATCGGATATCCAGGAAATCGTAGAAAACATGACAATCGATGAAAAAGTCGGTCAAATGCTAATGCCGGATTTTCGTAATTGGCAAAAACAAGGAGAAGCGAAGGCGACCGGGTTTATTGAAATGAACTCAGAAGTTGCAAGCATCATCCAAAAATATCATCTGGGCGGTGTGATTTTGTTTGCTGAGAATGTAGTCGATACCGAACAAACGGTTCGGCTAACAGATGGTTTGCAAAAGGCAAGCCCGGGCCTGCCGCTGTTCATAACGATCGATCAGGAAGGAGGAATCGTAACTCGCCTTCAAACTGGAACGAACCTTCCTGGTAATATGGCACTTGGTGCAGCCAGAAATGAGAGTTACGCTTATCAATCTGGAGAAATCATTGGCAAGGAACTGTCGTCACTTGGCGTAAATGTCAATTTCGGGCCGTCTGTCGATGTCAATAATAATCCAGGAAATCCTGTTATTGGCGTTCGTTCCTTCAGTTCAGATCCGGAACTTGTATCAAAGCTTGGCATTCAGACGATAAAAGGGTTGCAAAATCAGAACATGATAGCGACGACCAAGCATTTTCCCGGCCATGGAGATACAGCAGTCGATAGTCATTATGGTCTTCCCCTTGTTTCTCATGATAAAGAACGTTTGCGTTCCATTGAGTTGGTTCCTTTCCAAAGGGCCATCGATGGTGGAGTTGATATGATGATGACAGCACATGTTCAATTTCCTGCTTTCGATGACACTAAGTATATCAGTAAAAAAGACGGTCAAGAAATAATGGTTCCTGCAACGTTGTCACAAAAGGTCATCACGGGTCTATTACGTGAGGAAATGGGTTTTAACGGTGTTGTGGTTACAGATGCTTTGAATATGAATGCCATTGCGGACAACTTCGGACAGGAAGAAGCTGTGGTCCTTGCCCTGAAATCTGGCGTTGATATTGCACTGATGCCTGCACAGGTTAACTCGCTTCAAATGGAAAAGAATATAACCTCTGTATTCAATGCAGTGAAGGCAGCAGTGGAAAGTGGGGAAATTCCTCTAGGTCAAGTCAATCAATCTGTAACGAGGATACTTGAACTGAAAGTGAAGAGAGGGATATTAAACCCTGATGACACTCCGATCGATAAAAAGATCGAAACCGCGCTTAAAGTGGTTGGGAATGAAGATCATTTGAAAAAAGAAAGGAAAATGGCGGAAGATGCCATCACTCTTTTGAAAAATGAAGACAAAATATTGCCTTTCAAACCTAAGAAGAATGATAAAGTTTTAATTCTTGCTCCTTTTGATGATCAAGTTGAATCCATGTCCAGGAGCATCGTCGAATTAGCTGATAATAAGAAAATCAAGAAAGTCCAAATAACGGGTATGAGTTTTTCAGGAAAGTCATTTTCCGATCAAGTGGCCAGACTCATTGATGAATCGGATTTTGTCATAACTGGTTCCTATATTGTCAAAAACGATCCAGCTGTCAATGATGGAGTGATAGATGATAGTATTCAAGATTCGTCGAAGTGGGCAACAGCCTTCCCTAGGGCGGCCATGAATCATGCTAAGAAGAAAGATAAAAAGTTTGTTTTAATGAGTTTAAGAAACCCTTATGATGTTGCAAACTTTGAAGAAGCGAAAGCGGTTCTTGCTGTTTACGGGTTCAAAGGGTATTCGAATGGGCGTTATAGACAGCCAAATATCCCGGCAGGCATCTCGACAATTTTTGGAGAATCAAAGCCTAAAGGCACGTTGCCGGTCGATATACCATCAGTAACCAAGCCCAATCAAAGCCTTTATAAATTTGGATATGGATTAGATATTAAATCTGGAAGACCCATTAAAAAATAGGGAGGGATGCAATTTGAAAAGAATGATAATCCTATTTACCATTTGTCTGTTGACTTTCGGCATCGTTTCCTCAAAAAGTGTAACCGCTGTTAAAGAGAAGAAAAAACAAAAGGTCAGCCCCGGTATTGAAATTCTTTTAAAAGAAGAAAAGGACGTGTTAAGCGGAAAAAAAGTCGGCTTGATTACGAATCCAACTGGCATCGATTCTAAATTAACCAGCATCGTCGATCTACTTAATGATGATCCGGATATTAATTTGACAGCGTTATTTGGTCCTGAACATGGAGTGCGTGGAGATGCGCAAGCTGGTGCAAGCGTTGAATATTATATGGATGAAAAAACGGGGTTGCCCGTTTATAGCTTATATGGCAAAACGAAAAAACCGACGCCTGAAATGTTAAAGGATGTCGAGGTGCTTGTTTTTGATATCCAGGATGTAGGAACACGCTATTACACCTATATCTACACGATGGCTTATGCAATGGAAGCAGCCAAAGAAAATGATATCCCCTTTATCGTGCTGGACCGGCCTAACCCACAAGGCGGGGAATCGGTAGATGGGCCTGTACTTGAACCTGAATTCTCATCGTTTGTTGGTATGTACCCAATACCTCTTAAGCATGGGATGACTGTTGGGGAACTGGCTACCTTGTTCAATAAGGAATTTAAAATAGGTGCAGATCTAAAGGTCATCAAGATGAAAGGCTGGAAGCGGGATATGGATTATGAAGAAACTGGTCTTCCTTTTGTCTTGCCGTCACCGAATATGCCGACAGTTTCCACTACGTTCGTATATCCGGCTACAGGCTTGATCGAGGGAACGAATGTCTCGGAAGGCAGAGGAACGACTAAACCATTCGAATTGATTGGTGCTCCTTATATAAACAGTGATGAGCTTGCTGGGAAATTAAATGCATTAAGGTTACCTGGCGTAAAATTCAGGGCAGCCTCCTTTACACCTACATTTTCAAAACATGCAGGTAAACTTAGCCATGGAGTGGAAATTTATATAACCGATAGAGAGGAATTCAAGGCTGTCCCTACCGGACTTCACATCATCAAGACCATTCAGGATCTATATCCTGCAGATTTTGAATTCCTTGCAGCCAAAAATTTCAATTTATTGATTGGCAATGGATGGGTAATGTCAAGAATTGAAGAAGGTTCATCAGTAAATGAAATCATGAAAGAATATCAAGCAAAGCAGGATGCTTTTAAAAAGGTTCGTAAAAATTACTTGCTCTATAAATAAGAGAAAAAAGAAAAGTCCGGTTGGACTTTTCTTTTTTTAATGCACTTTCAAAGGAGGAGAAAATCGCTAAGACTTTATTCCTGAATAAAGCCAAATTTATAAGTTCTAAAATGGGAGGAACCGTTGTCTAATAGAATATAGGGTTTGCCCTAAATCAGTAATTGTCAGGGGGAAAGCGGGATGAAAAAATATCTTCAAAAAATTGGACGTTCCTTGATGCTGCCAGTAGCCGTATTGCCGGCAGCCGCCATATTAATGGGGATCGGTTATTGGATAGATCCAGCAGGATGGGGAGCGGGAAGTCCGTTAGCGGCTTTCTTAATTAAAGCGGGTTCTTCGATCATTGATAATATGGCTATCTTGTTTGCTGTTGGAGTGGCGTTGGGGATGTCGAAAGGGAAAGATGGAGCCGCCGCTTTGAGCGGCCTGGTAGCCTATCTAGTCGTAACGACATTGCTTTCCACAGACTCGGTAGCCATGCTGCAAGGAATGGATGTAAAAGATGTAAATCCAGCATTTGAGAAAATAGAAAATGCATTTGTCGGAATCCTCTCGGGCCTTATAGCGGCAGCTATGTATAATCGGTTCAGTAAGGTCGAGCTGCCGGATGCACTCGCTTTTTTTAGCGGTAAACGTCTTGTCCCGATCCTTACTGCGGTTGTCATGTTACTCGTTTCCCTTATATTATTCTTCGTATGGCCACTCATCTACTCCTGGTTAGTTATATTTGGGGAAGGAATTAGTGAATTAGGTGCAGCTGGAGCAGGACTCTATGGATTTTTCAATCGGCTTTTGATACCAACAGGTTTACATCATGCTTTAAACTCCGTATTCTGGTTCGATGTAATTGGACTTAACGATATTGGTAAATTCTGGGCTGGAACAGGAATAAAAGGAACCACGGGCATGTATCAAGCCGGATTCTTTCCCGTCATGATGTTCGGTTTACCGGCTGCTGCTCTGGCCATGTACCATTCGGCAAAATCACGGAAGAAAAAACAAGTAGCCTCATTAATGCTCGCAGCCGGTTTCGCTTCATTTTTTACAGGCGTTACTGAACCGTTGGAATTTGCTTTCATGTTTGTTGCACCAGCCCTGTTTGTTGTGCATGCCTTATTAACAGGGATATCATTAGCTATTGCTGCGACTTTCCATTGGACAGCAGGGTTCGGTTTTAGTGCAGGATTCATTGACTTTGTTTTAAGTTCAAGATTGCCATTGGCAAATGAACCTTATATACTACTTCTTCAAGGACTGGCTTTTGCTGTCATTTACTATTTCTTATTCCGATTCTTGATAAAAAGGTTCAATTTAATGACTCCAGGCAGAGAAGATGATACAGAAGATGAGCTTGATGGTGGAGGAGTGATTGCGGAAGCAGACAGCAGTCAAGGCGGGAATGATGAGAGTAAATTCTTTGGAATGGCTTCCGCTATTTATGAAGGTTTAGGCGGAGACGCTAACGTAATATCTGTAGATAACTGCGTTACCCGATTAAGGGTGGAGGTAGAGAATATGGGAGCTGTGGATCAGAATAAAATCAAATCAACAGGGGTTGCTGGAATCAATATCGTGGGTCCCCAAAGCATTCAAGTCATCGTAGGGACACAAGTACAATTCATAGCTGATGAAATTGAAAAGATCAGGAGGCAATAGCTGATACACTAAAAATCTACGATCAGGATTATATTTTCTGATCGTAGAGATTTTTATGATATTGATTTTATTAACTCTGCTCATAAAATAGAATAAAACGAATCAATGTTCTATAATATATAAGGGTATTGAGTGAAGGATTTGCCATGAAGCTTGGAGAATTAGTAATGAAGCTCGTCCGCCAATCATTTGAGTAATTAGGATATTAGCAGTAATGAAGGCTGTATACATATACGTCAAACTAAAAACACGATCATATAGTGTACTAAGTTTTGAGCAAGGGATATCTTTTGCATTTTTCAAACTTTTAGTATGGGGAGGTTCCGGTCTTGTATAAACAAAAAACCAAAGAAACTGACAGTAGTGTCATTGAGTTCATTGAGAACGTCGATAATCCAAAAAAGCGTGAAGATGCATATGAATTGCTGGATGTTTTCACCAAAACGACAGGTTATGAGGCAAAGATGTGGGGACCGAGCATCATTGGGTTCGGTATCTATCATTATAAATATGAATCAGGCCACGAAGGAGATGCCCCTCTGGTAGGCTTTTCCCCTCGAAAAGCAAAAATCAGTTTATATTTCTCTCCAGGGGATAAAAAAAGGGAAGAATTGTTACAGGCATTTGGAAAACACACTTCCGGAAAAGGGTGTGTGTACATCAATAAAGTGGCAGATATCGATATTAATGTATTGAAAGAATTGATTAATCAGTCTGTCAAGTTTTTGAGAGATAAGTACCCGGACAATGAAATATAAGAGAACGGATGATCAATTTATAATTGTTTAAGAGGAACAAGAAAGCGAGTGGGAACGAAAATGAGAAAAATTAAAGTGGGCATAGTTGGGTACGGATTGTCAGGAGCTACATTTCACGCTCCATTACTAAGTGTTTTAGGGCAGTTTCAAATAACGAAAGTTGTCAGCTCCAAGAAGGAAAAAGTCCAAAAAGATCTGAAAGATGTGGAAGTGGTAAGCAGCTTAGAGGATATTCTTGAGGACGCGTCCATTGATTTGGCAGTTATTACGACACCGAGTGGTTTGCATTATGAAATGGCCAAGCAAAGCTTGTTGGCCGGGAAGCATGTCATCCTTGAAAAGCCGATGGTGGTGGAAGGTTGGGAGGCAGAGGAGCTAATTAAGATTGCCGAGGAAAAGAATCTGCTATTAAGTGTCTATCATAACCGGAGATGGGATAATGATTTTTTGACCGTGAAAAAACTTATGGATGATGGAGTGCTTGGGGAAATCAATACATACCAAGTCCATTATGATCGATACAGACCTGTGGTCAGGGATAGATGGAGGGAAAAACCAGGCCCGGGATCAGGCATGCTATATGATTTAGGATCACATCTCATCGATCAAGCACTGCATTTGTTTGGATTGCCGCAATTCGTTTGGGCAGATGTATTTTCCCAAAAAGAAAATGCAGAAACGGATGATTATTTCCATGTGATATTAGGATATGAAAAGCTGAGAGTTATCTTACACTCAGGCTCAATCGTTCCGAATAATGGACCGCGGTATCAGGTGCATGGAAGTAAAGGATCATTTATCAAGTACGGTCTTGATTGCCAAGAGGCGGCCCTGAGTGAGGGGAAAAAACCGCTGGATGACTCTTGGGGTGCAGATGATCCCGAATTCTATGGGAAGCTGGTTACGGTTGAAGGAGAAAATGAGATACATGAAACCATTGAAACACTGCATGGTTCTTATTTAACGTATTACCAGGCAGTTGCCGATAGTATATTGAGCGGGAAGAAAGCTCCAGTCACTGCCCAAGAAGGGTTATCGGTCATTAAAATCATTGATGCGGCTTTTGAAAGCAGTAAAGGAAAGAAAGCCATTTATATTAAATGAAATTCAATTTCCCCTCATAACAATATGAATGGAGAAAACTGAATGCTAAGCGGCCTTATTTTCAGAAATAAGGCCGCTTTTAATTTTGGTCAAATGCATGATTTCCCTCGTGACTGTGAATGTTACGCAAGATTTAGAACTGTTTTTGCATGAAATTGGAGCGAATATTCGAGAGATTGAGTGTTTACTCGTGAATTCATGCCATTTACTCGTGAATTTGGAGCAAATACTCGTGAAATTCATACATTTACTCGTGAATTTGCCGCATTTACTCGTGAATTCAAATATGACACAAAATTTTGAGCGGTTTACGCATGAATTTGAGTGTTTGCTCGTAAATTCGAATATTACGTAAAAATTTGTTCCGCATAAAATTGGAGCGAATATTCGAGAGATTGAAGTATTTGAACCGTGGATATTCTGTATTGGAGGATTTAATTTGAAATGAAAACCCCCGAATGGCGGCTGCTATTCGGGGGTTTCGTTAAGATATATAACTTGAAATGCCTTTTAAGCTCTAGGATAATGCCTTTGCATGAAGAGATCGCTTTTGCCAAGCCATGGTAATCATCAAAGTAATGAATAAGAGGATAAGGCCCAACATGAAAGGATAGGTGATGTGGATATCATACATCATTCCGGCAAGTGTAGGTCCGAGCACATTTCCGATGCTCATATATGCATTATTCATACCCATTGCAAAGCCCTGCTCATTTCCTGCCATCTTGGAAATCAGTGTGTTAAGAACTGGACGTAAGATGGAGGTGGAAAGGAAGATGACCAGTGAAATTAAAAAGAAAATCAGGTAACTTGAAGCAAAAAGGGATAGAAGGAAACCGATGGCTGCAACACTGATAAAGATATTCAGCACATTCACTTCCCCGAAACGCTGTACAATCCGGTCGACGACAAACAGTTGTACAATTACACTGACGATACCTGTGGCTGTAACCATGACGGCGATGTCCTTAGGGCTTGAATTGAATTGATTATCAAGATAAAGACCAATGACAGATTCATATGCCATTAAGCCAAAGCTCATTACAAGAGTAATGATGAGTGGAATGAAATAGGGCATTTTCACGGATAAGGCAATCTTCCGAACCATCGTTTCGGTTTTTGCATCCATGCCTTGAGTAACCTGTGCCGTTTCGCTTTCTTTTAAAACAAAAATCGAAAATACTACAGCTGATAGGGATACCAGCGCAGAGATCAAAAAGGGAAACTTCAGGCCAAAGTCAGCTAAAAAACCTCCAATTCCTGGACCGACTACAATGCCCAGTGACATGGCGGCTGATACTAAACTATTGCCTTTAGCGCGTTGATCAAATGTGGTGATATCGGCTACATAAGCAAAAATTGCGGGGATAAGCAAAGCTGCCCCAATCCCGCCAATGATGCGTGAAGCATATAATAACCAAATGGAATTGACTGCATAAAAAATAAACATGGATAATGTCAAACCGACCAATCCATAAATAATCATTTTTCTGCGCCCGAATTGGTCAGTCCATTTTCCGGCAATTGGTGAAAAGATAAGTTGTGCACCTGCGAAAATGGCAATCATTAGGCCAGCGGCGGTTCCTCCTTGATTAATGGAGGCCAGGTATGCTGGTAAAATGGGAATGATGATACCGAAACTTCCTATTGCTATAAACATATTGATCATAAGGATAATGATCTTCTTGCGTTGTTCTGCTGACATGGGCAGCCTCTCTCTCTCTTTAAAAATCAATAACCAATTTAATTCGCATGGTTAATTTTTTGATACGTTAATTATGTTATAGTTTTAGATAGATAGTGTCAATAAGAAAGGATTGTCAAACATGCATTCAAGTGAATTGTATAATTTACATCTAGAAATCAAGGAACTAAGCAGCCTCTCACAGGAATTGGTGGAACCTTTTTTGGTTAAATATGATTTAACTTCTGTACAGTATCGCGCATTGCAATTAATTGTCTTGACTGAATCCATAGCAGTTAAAGATGTTTCGAATCATTTAAAAATCAAACCTGCAGCAGGAACTGCACTAATTGACCGTCTTGAACGGAAGAAGTTGATTGAGAGGGTACACAGTGAGGATGATCGGCGGTTCGTTTTTATCCAATCCACCGAAAGTGGAAGGAGAACCTATCATTCCATAAATAAGTGTTTTGCCAAGATCTTTCGTGAATTTTATGGCGTCCTAAATGAAGAGGAAACGCAAGGGCTCAAACAAATCGTCGGGAAACTGACCGAACATGCATCGTCTTGCATAGAGAATAAAATATAGTCTTCCTGACGTCTATAGTTTCCATTATAATAGAAAGAAGAAGGCTCTTTTCGTAAAGATTGTTGTTTTTAAAATGAAACGATTTAAGGTTGATTGGAGCGGAAGTGCGAGACTCCTGCGGGAGCAGCGGGACAGGTGAGACCCACAGGCGTTTACGCCGAGGAGGCTCACCGCCCGCCCCGCGGAAAGCGAGCATCTGGAGGGAAAATCAACCACACCTCACTACTTGGTAAATAGCAACAAAGAGTATGCGAAAACAGCCAAGAAGAAAGACCTAATATTTACTAAAGCAGTGAATACCACTGCTTTTAGGGGATTAATTGTCAGAATAATTAAAAAATAAATAAGTCATTCCCCTGAGTATAACGGTTAGGTTTATACAATGATTCATGATGTAAGAAATCCATTAAAGAAGATACGGCTTTTGGAAAATGAATCTGTATCAAAAAAGTTAAGAAAATTTTTTCTCAATGACTCATCATGACGAAACAGGCAGAGGTAGTGTACTAGAAGCAGAGAATCCCAAAAGAAGGAGATGGTAAAATGTTTTCGCCATTAACCCCAATGGATTGGAAGCGCAGGGCCGTAAAATATTATCCCCATAAAGTGGCAGTCATCGATGAAGAGAAAGAGTTTACATACAAGGAATTCGGGCAGCGGACAGATCAACTTTCCAAAGCACTGTATTCTTCGGGAATTGAAAAAGGCGACCATATTGCAGTAATGTTGCCAAATACGCATTATATGTTGGAATGTTTTTATGGCATTTGTCAAATGGGAGCGGTAATGGTTCCATTGAATTATAGACTGGCTGCAGAGGATTTGGAATATATCATCAAGCATAGCGATTCAAAAATGTTGATAGTCGATGAGGAATTCACCGCCCCGATCGAAAAGATCATTACTAGACTTTCATTGGAAAAAATCATTATCGTGCCTGTTGAAGGACATGAAACCACTTTACCTGGAATAGACTATGAGAATTTCATTTTGCATGCAATTGATGAAGCACTGCCAGAGGTTATAATCGATGAAAATCAACTTTTGACTATAAATTATACGAGTGGAACGACTTCAAAACCAAAAGGGGTAATGTTAACCCATCGCGGGAATTACATGAACGCCGCTAATTTCATTTATCACCTTGGAGTGAATCATGACGATGTATACTTACATACCCTGCCAATGTTTCACGCTAATGGCTGGGGAGGTGTATGGTCGGTAACGGCTACAGGCGGGACTCATGTATGTTTAAGGAAAGTCGATCCCCCTCTTATCCTCAAATTATTCGCCCATCATAATATTACATTATTATGTGGGGCGCCGACTGTCGTCAATATGCTAGTGAATGAACCTAAAGCAAAAGAAACAAATATCAAAGTTCGCCCAAGGATGGCAACAGCAGGTGCACCTCCAGCAGCAGCGCTTATACAAAAGGCACAAGAAATCCTTGGTTTGAATATGATTCACGTATATGGGTTAACAGAAACTTCCCCTTTCATCCTATATAACGAGTGGAAGGATGAGTTTGAAGCTAAATCGGCGGACGAACAAGCAATAATAAAGGCAAGACAAGGGATTGAATTGGTTTTCAATGGGGAAACGATGGTAGTCAATCAAGATGGGAAAGAAGTCGTTTGGGATGGAAAGGAACTGGGGGAAATCATTACCCGTGGCAATGTTGTAATGGAAGGATATTATAAGGATCCGGAAAAAACGGCCGAAGCAATTAGGGATGGCTGGTTTCATACAGGAGATCTGGCAGTGACCTATCCTGATGGATATATTGAAATACAGGACAGGGCTAAGGATTTAATCATTTCCGGGGGAGAAAATATTTCTTCAACAGAGGTGGAAGGGGTATTGTATAAACATCCAGATGTTTTGGAGGCGGCGGTCATTGCCATCCCAGACGATAAGTGGGGAGAAACGCCTAAGGCAATCATTGTGTTGCACCAAAATGCAAAAGTGACAGAAAATGAGATCATAACCTTTTGCCGCTCTAAAATGGCTCACTTTAAAGCACCGACAACAGTTGAATTCGTCGAGTCATTACCGAAAACGGCAACAGGTAAGCTACAAAAGTACCGTTTGAGGGAAATCCATTGGAAAGGAACGAAAAAGGTAAATTAAAGGCTTCATTATATGAACGGGACTATAGTAAAGGTTGTCATAATAAGTAAAAATCAAATAAAATACGGCAAATAACAAGACCAAGAATGCTTTTAAAATAGCATTCTTGGTCTTTATTATTATGGAAAGCAGCATTTCCTCTGTAACCAGGTAGTTAAATTAACTAGGGCTTCCCAATGAAAGGTTTGACTTAGTGCAATATAGATAAACTTGGTTTTTTACCCTTAGCATCGACTGATAGATGAAAAGCGTGATTTACCGGAATAATATGCTGCTCTTAAACTATATGGAATGCCAGCGAGTGCTGATGCCGGTGCAGGATACGGGAAGTACAAATAAAATAAGTAAACTAAGGAAAAAGTTTTAAAACAATGATAATTGTACTTATTTCAATAGTTTTCTTTAAAAGCCTTATTTCTGGATAATTAGAGTAGAGGCTTACATCAATCGTTATTTTGTAAAAATTCGTAAAGAATAGAACGGTAAATTTTAAAAAAACTAAATGAAATTACATTATAAGGAAGAAACTATTGAAAAATAAGTGATAATCCATTAAAAATTCTGTAAATTTAATCAAACATTATAACGTTATATTGATTAGTTCGAAAAAATATGATAATCTATTTTTGTAAAGAGAAATGAAATGAATTCTCACACAATTCAGTGTAACCGTATACAAAGTACTTGCAATCGATAGGATGTACCGAAAAGGATGAGGGAAATGGCAGATACGTTAGTTCTGAAGAATGTAAAGATGTTAGAGGGAAATGCAGCGGATATCATACTGGAAAATGGGATGATTAAAGAAATCGCATTTCCCGGAACTGCAACAGGGGATAAGATAATAGATTATGATCAAAAAGTTTTTGTTTCCAGCGGATGGATTGATATGCATGTACATGCTTTCCCGGAATTCGATCCTTATGGTGATGACGTTGATGAGATTGGATATAAAACGGGTGTAACAACGGTCATTGATGCGGGAAGCACGGGGGCAGACAGGATATCTGATCTCGTTAACAGCTGTGAAAATTCCAAAACGAATGTTTTCGCCTTTCTGAATATTTCGCGGATTGGCTTGAAAAGGATTGATGAGTTATCGGATATTTCATGGCTGGACGAAGTGGAATTAAGGAAGGCAATTTCCAAGTACGGGGATTTTGTCGTTGGACTTAAAGCGAGAATAAGTAAAAGCGTGGTTGGTCCAAATGGTGTCGAGCCATTAAAAATCGCTAGGAAGTTCTCGGCTGAAACTGGTTTACCATTAATGGTCCATATCGGTTCAGGGCCGCCTGATATTAAAGATGTCCTTGAATTACTTGAGGAAAAGGACATTATTACACATTTCTTAAATGGTAAAGCGAATAATTTATTTGATGAAAGAGAAGAGCCGCTGCCTGAGCTCAGTAAGGCGATTGAACGTGGTGTCCATTTGGATGTAGGTCATGGAACGGCAAGCTTTTCATTTAAAACTGCAGAAATGGCGAAAAAGCGGGGAATACGCTTCAATACGATCAGTACGGATATATATCGGAAAAACAGAGAGAATGGGCCAGTTTTTAATATGGCTAATGTGCTTACAAAATTTTTGTATCTCGGTTATCCATTAAACGAAGTAATAGATGCCGTTACGGTCAATGCAGCAGCTTGGTTGCATAAACCCGAGCTTGGCAGGATTTCAGCTGGGGATATTGCGAACTTGACCTTATTCTCGATCAAGAATGAGCCGACCCTTTTAATGGATTCCGAAGGAGAAAAAAGGATGGCAGAAAAAAGGGTTGTAGTAAAAGGAGTGGTTATAAATGGAGAATTCATTGAATGCTAAATACGGCTTGAAAAGAGTCATAAATGCAAGCGGAAGAATGAGCATATTGGGGGTTTCTGCCCCAACTGACACAGTGATGGACGCGATGAAAAAAGGTGGGCAAAATTATGTTGAAATTTCTGATTTAGTCGATAAGTCAGGCCAGCATATAGCGAAATTGCTTCATTCTGAAGCAGCTGTCGTCGTAAACTCAGCTTCAAGTGGGATTGCGCTTTCAGTAGCGGCGATCGTTACGGAAGGAAATAGAAGGAAAAGCGAAAGGCTTCATCAAGATCTTATACAAAAGAATGAAATCATCATGCTGAAAGGCCATAACGTTCAGTATGGTGCACCGGTTGAAACCATGATTTACCTTGGTGGCGGGAAATTGGTTGAAGTTGGATATGCAAACGAAGGGAAGGCAGAACATATTGCGGATGCCATAAATGAAAATACTTCTGCCATTTTATACGTGAAATCGCATCATGCCGTTCAGAAAAATATGATATCGGTCGAAGAAGCATGGGAAGTGGCCAAAACGAATAATATCCCTCTGATTGTCGATGCAGCTGCGGAGGAGGATTTGGAAAAATACGTTCAATTCTCCGACTTGGCGATTTATAGTGGATCAAAAGCCATTGAAGGACCCACATCCGGTATCGTTGCTGGCAGAAAAAAATATATCGAATGGGTAAAGGTTCAATTGCACTGTATCGGAAGGAGCATGAAGGTTGGAAAGGAAACTACCTTTGGGCTGCTTCAGGCATTGGATGAGTATTTCGTCAAGACGGATAATAGCGAAAATGAAAAAGCTAGTTTACAAGCTCTCACATCACTTGAATCCATTGAGGGCGTAAAAGTAACGATAGTTCAGGATGAAGCCGGCCGTGCCATATATAGAGCACGTATTTCCATTGATCCTTTAATAACGGAAACGACGGCGAAGGAAGTGAACGAGCAGCTCAGAAATGGGGATATTGCCATTTACACACGTGATTATGGGATACGGCAAGGCTTTTTCGATATAGATCCGCGTCCATTGCAAGGTGATGATATACATGTCATTGAAGCACAATTAAGCGCCATATTAGGAGGAAAACAAGGATGACAAACATAAACAAACGGTTATTGAATGATCGTGTAGCCTTAAATGTACTTGCAAATAGTGTAGAAAATGCAGTGGAAGTCTTTGAAGCGGCGGAAGGCCATGTATTGGTTGGTGTACTTTCAAAGGATTATCCAACTGTGGAAGCTGGTGTTACAGCAATGAAAGAATACGGGGAAGCCATTGATGAAGCCGTTTCAATAGGATTGGGCGCAGGCGATAATAGACAGGCAGCGGTTGTCGCAGAAATAGCAAAATACTATCCAGGCAGTCATATTAACCAGGTTTTTCCTGCCGTTGGTGCTACGAGGGCCAATTTAGGCAATAAGGACAGCTGGATAAATTCACTTGTTTCTCCAACTGGGAAAGCGGGTTATGTGAATATCTCCACTGGTCCAGTAAGTGCTGGTGCAAGTGAAACGGCCATTGTGCCTATTAAAGCTGCCATTGCGCTGGTTCGCGATATGGGGGGAAATGCTCTGAAATACTTCCCGATGAAAGGCCTGAAGCATGAAGATGAATATCGTGCTGTGGCAAAAGCTTGCGGTGAAGAAGGATTTGCTTTGGAACCAACAGGTGGAATTGATTTAAATAATTTCGAGACTATACTAGAAATCGCATTAGAAGCAAAAGTGCCTAAAGTCATTCCCCATGTATATTCTTCCATCATCGATGAAGAGACTGGAAAAACGAATGGGGAGGATGTACAAAAATTATTGGCCATAACAAAAAAATTGGTTGAAAAATATGCCTAAAAGGATTGTGGCATTCGGGGAAGTAATGATGCGTTTGCAGGTACCAGGGCATGAATTGCTATCACAGGCCAGCACTCTGCAATACTCCTTTTCAGGCACGGGGGTAAACGTTGCTTCTGCGATGGCAAAGCTCGGACATGAGGGGTTTCTTGTGACAAAGTTACCGGATAACCCACTTGGGGATTCCGCGATTTCATCTTTGCAGCGCTTAGGGATTGGAAGGAACTTCATCTCTAAAGGTGGCAAGTACTTGGGGATGTACTTTTTGGAAAATGGTTTTGGCCAGCGGGCGAGCCGTGTCACATATTCCAATCGACTGGAAAGCAGTTTCAATACAGCCTCCTTATCCGATTATGACATGGATTTGATTTCGGAAAGTACGGATATCATCCATTTTTGCGGAATCACGCTTGCAATGGCGGAAAATGTACGGGAAAGTATGAAGGTGCTGGCTAGAAAAGTCAAAGAAAAAGGCGGTACAGTCTGTTTCGATTGCAACTACCGTCCCTCTTTATGGGAGGGAGGTTATGCCGACGCACAGCCCCATTATGAAGAAATGCTTGCTTTGGCTGATATCGTCATGATGAATGAGAAAGACGCCCTATACATTTTAGGAATGAAGTCTGAAGGCTCCACAAGGGAAGAACAGCTAAACGAGTTGATCCCTGAGGTGGCGAAAAAATTCAATATTCGGTCGATAGCAGGGACACACCGTTCAATCAACAGTGATAATAGCCATACATTGAGGGGGTATATATACAAGGAAGAAACATTTTACTTTTCCGATATCCTATCATTTTCTGTATATGATAGAATAGGTTCAGGCGATGCTTACACCAGCGGAATCTTACATGGCGAAATACGAGGATATTCCCCTGAAAAGACAGTTCGGTTTGCGGCTGTTTCAGGAATGCTGGCATGTACTGTCGTTGGAGATACTCCTTTGGCAACCGAAAAGGAGATACTCTCGGCAATGGAAGGTAAAATGGAAGATATTAAGAGATAAAAGGCAGGAGATTAGGAATGAATGTGAACAGAAAAAATGGACCGATGTATTTACAGATAAAAGAAATATTAAAGGATCGTATTTTACATGGGGTTTATGCCATCGACACAAACATTCCCTCTGAGCCTCTTTTGGAAGAAGAATTTAACGTAAGTAAGGTCACTGTCCGTAATGCAATCAAAGAACTCGTGCAAGAGGGGTATGTTGAAAAGAAAAGCGGCAAAGGCACTAGGGTCATAGCTAATGGTTCGATTGTCAAACTTTCCAAAGGTAAGCGTTTCACAGAACTGTTGGTGGAGGAAGGGCACTCCATTTTAAAAAAGGTGTTAAACATAAGTCATGTTGACCTTTCTTCAGACTCGAAGCTGCATTCTTTATTTGGTGAGCATTGCATAAGTATCGAACGGATATATTTATTGGACAATGAACCTTATATTTACTTTACACATTATGTTTCACTCGATATGAACGAAGAAGATATGAAAGAGCTCCAGATCAATTCTTTGTACCGTTTTTTGGAAGACCAAAACGTCAAACTTGAAACATTCAGAGATGAATTTGCCGTTGCTATCGCTCCGGATCACATTTGCGAAACACTTAAAATCGAAAACAATAGTCCTGTATTAAAAAGGATTCGGATTTCCAGTGATGGGGACGGAAATGTTATGGAATACAGTGAAGGGTATTACAACACGGCTAAACAGAACTACATCGTGACATATAATGAGCCGGTACAATAATCCAATTATTGTATCGTATTGATTGTAAGCGATTTCAATAGGGTGGGGAGAACATATGGATCTATATTTATTAGGAATCACGCTGATAGCCATCGTAATTGTTATTTTGGGGGTATCCTGGTGGAAATGGCATGCATTCATTAGTTTGACTGTAGCCAGTTTATTTTTAGCGGTTTTTTCAGGACTGCCGATGGACAAGATTGTAGGAGCATATGAAACGGGTGTCGGAGCGGTCCTTGGTCACCTTATTGGAATATTGGCTTTAGGGACCATTTTAGGAAAGATGATGTCCGACTCTGGAGCCGGTATGCAGGTTGCTGACTTTTTCATTAATAAATTCGGCGTGAAGAACCTGCCGTGGGCCATGCTTTTATCTGGTTTCATCATAGGCATTCCGGTATTTTTCGAGGTTGGTTTAGTAATATTGCTGCCTTTGGTGATTTCCATTCGGAAATCAACCAAAGTGAACATCTTGTTAATTGGTATTCCAGTACTTGCTGGTTTATCGATCGTACATGGGCTGGTACCTCCGCATCCTGGAGCCATGACAGCTATTGGAATCTATAATGCAAACATGGGACACGTACTTCTGTACTCATTGATCATCGCATTCCCGACTGCTGTAATTGCCGGACCGCTATTCGCAAAATGGGTTCAAAAACGGGTTATTCCTGTTGGTGAACCGGAATTGATCCGGGTGGTAACAAAGTCTAGTGGGTTACCAGGGACTGGAGTTTCGTTCTTCATCATCCTTTTGCCTGTATTGTTGATGGTTTTAACTGTCTTGGCGCCATATTTGCCGCTACCGGGATCCATTGAAAAATTCTTATTGTTTATCGGAAGTCCGGTGATTGCCCTATTAATCTCCTGTTTTGCAGCTTACTATTTCTTGGGTTACAGACAGGGAATGGACAAATCGCTAATTAAAAAATTGACGGAAGAATGCTTATTGCCATTAGCCTCCATAATCCTTATTATCGGTGCTGGCGGAGGATTCAAGCAAATTTTAATTGATAGTGGCGTTGGGACTGCAATTGCTTCCATGTCTGAAGAAATTTCTTTATCCCCGATCGTTCTTGCATTCCTTGTGGCCGGATTGATTCGGATTGCCACAGGTTCTGCAACCGTCGCTTTGACCACGGCAGCAGGGATCGTTTCACCGGTCGTTGCCAATATGACGGGTGTTAATCTAGAATTGCTCGTAATTGCCACGGGAGCAGGCTCACTTATGTTCTCCCATGTTAATGATGCCGGTTTCTGGTTAGTAAAAGAATATATGGGACTAACCGTTAAAGAAACATTCAAAACATGGACAGTCATGGAAACCTTACTTTCCTTCGTGGCATTCGGTTTGGTTTTAATTTTCGATATATTCATTTAATTAAAGAAAATTTCTCAATGTCTGAATAAGTAACATTTACCTCCGTGAACTGTCTTGGGGTGACAGGTCACGGAGGCTTTTATTTAGTCATGGAACATACTGGGGATGGAGAAAATGACCGGTTTTACTCTTAACGAGAGGTCATTGCGGAAACCAGAAACAAAATTCATTCACAATCGGAAGTAGTTAGACTATTGACAAGGGTGCAGTTTCATCCAGAAGACGTTTGTTTTGCTCCTCGAAGATATAAGTCCTGACAGAGACTTCTATATTGGAAGATTGATAGCTTCCCGTTTACATATTCATTCTGAATATAATCGAGTAATTCATTGGCATGGTTAGGCTTTTGACGTTTTTCCTGAATATAATGGAGAATTAAAACTTCTATATTCACACACTCACCTTACTTGACAAGTATTTTTTTCCATTAACAATATAACATGGGCATTCAAAAAAATATCATTTTTTGAATATTTTAACTATCGACATATTTATACAAATAAAGGATTGATTCGGAATAGCGGTGGGAAATTTTATCGGGAAATGCAAAAAAAGAGCGATATTGTACGGACTTACTTTTAAGTCGGCACAAGAAAAACCCTTGATAATTCAAGGGTTGGATTGTTAATTTAGGTGACGAAACTGATTTTACAAGACTTCATGCTTGTATCTTTTGTACAGGTATAGGTGATAAGCGCAGCTCTGCGGCTTCTCTCTTAATGGAGAATAAATAAGCTGCCAAACCTAAGATGGCTGTAAAAATCAGCATGGCGATCGATGAACTGAAATCCCCGCCAGACAAGTCACGAAGCCATCCCATGATATAGCTCGAAAAGCCGCCCATGATATTCGTGAATCCAATTAGACCAGCGGCCCGTCCTGCCGTTTCAGGTGTTGAGTATTTTACCATGAGCATATTACTTAAATGGAACACACCGCCTTGACATCCCATTGCCAGTCCCATACATAGTCCGGCCAAAATAGGATTGGGAATGAAGACAGCAACAGTCAAAAAGACAGCCGTCAATGAAAATAGAATCGTGGCCATCAAACTTGGACGTCTGGTTTTGTCTGCCAGAAAACCGCATGCCAAGACAAATCCTAAAGCGAATAGCCAGGAAAGTGAAGTGATGCTCGACATCCCTTCCCTTTCGAATCCTTTTGCTTCAATGAGATATGTAGGAAGCCAAATGCTGATTCCGAAAAATAAGAAGGAGCATACGAGCATACCGAACCAAACGATCCAGAAACGATAATCTTGGGCGAAACTTTTGTTCTCGGAGGGGGCGGTTTCTTTAATTTCATCATCCGTTTGGCGAATGAAAGCCAATTCCTCCTTACTTATACGGGGGTGCTCTTCTGGTGTATTCCTTGTCATAAAGATGAACATCGGGATATTTATAAATAAGTTGAAAGCTGCAAGCATAAAGAAAGCTGCTTGCCAGTGGAGTAAAGATATTAAGAGCACCAAAACAACGGCTCCCATTGCCGGTCCTAAATAGTTTCCGGTAAGCCAAGATGCCTGGGCCCTCCCCAATTCGCGTTTATTAAACCAGTTAGAAATGAGTTTTCCGGACACCGGAATCATCATCCCTTCACCAAAACCAAGAATGACCCTGCTTATTAAAAATATTTCATATGAATTTGCCAGGCCTGACATAATCATCGTGAATGTCCAAACAAATAAACCGGCGATGGCTGTTTTGCGGGCACCTAATTTATCAATGATGAAGCCCCAAAAAAGATTCGATACACCATAGGCAATGGTGAATACAAAAGAAAGAAGACCGATCTTTGCATTTTTGTCATCGCCTGTCATACCGAGTGCATGCAAGAATTCAGGATCTGTTTGAATGATGGAAATGCCAACCTTATCAATTTGTCCGAAAAACCAAAAGAAAAAAATTGGAACGGCAATAAACAACCATCTTTTCTGCCCATTTAGCATAATACCATCTCCTTGTCGCTTTTTAGCATTCCCTAAAAACACTTACCATTGCGAATAAGTGAATTACGGTTACCCCTTTAGAAAGGTACTAGTTTTGATTTTTCATTTAAGCGCTTAATCCCGCCTTTCTTTATAATTTTGATAGATAAAAAGTCACGGAAATGTTTTGTAAGGAAAACAAAGTTTTACTTTCTTAACGATAAATTAAAATAATTTGATTGTCAATTTAATATTTTGATAATTTTTTATCTTTAGAATAAACAAAAATATAAGCGCTTTCAC
>NZ_JANZMJ010000119.1:0-277 GCF_025175645.1 Peribacillus aracenensis | reverse complement strand
ACGTACTATAACAATTTCAGATATCAATGGAACTTAAAGAAGATGACTCCTGTTCAATACAGAAATCACCTTCTCAAAGTGGCATGACCTTTTTTAAAAATGTCCTTTACATAGGGTACAGTTTAAATATCTGGCTGACCTTATAATACGAACGGGGCAGCATTCCTGTTAGAAGGATGTTCGAGGTCTTGAAAGAAAAAGAGCCCTCTTGTATGATGCATGAGTGTCAACGACCATTGACCCAGCATCAAACAAGGAGGACTTCTCTATGCAGTTT
>NZ_JANZMJ010000118.1:0-283 GCF_025175645.1 Peribacillus aracenensis | reverse complement strand
AGAAGCTGGGGATCTGAGTGGGTTCGCTCACGGGAATGCGCTCCTTCGTCATGCAGGATTGCATCTCGCTGAAGCAAGCTCTGGGAAATGGAAAGGCCAAATTGTTCTTTCCAAACGTGGAAGATCACGCCTGCGGCGTTACCTCTTCCTTGCGACCATGAGTCTGGTGATGAATAACCCTGAGTTTAAAGCCCTACACTCGAATAATGTTAAAGTGAAGAAGATAAAGAAAATGAAATCCATCATGAAACTTTGTGGAAAACTCGCCCGTATCCTAGTAGGG
>NZ_JANZMJ010000117.1:0-312 GCF_025175645.1 Peribacillus aracenensis | reverse complement strand
AACTTTCAGAGATACCCCTTCAATGCCCCTAGCTGTTTTACAAGGACATAATATCCGTTCATAATAGGCTTGATCACATGGTTCTCGTTCTATGTCAAAATTATATCATTTCTTGTTTAACTAACCTGCCCCGTTAGCCATCCATGAAGCGCAAAAATCAGCGCTTCACCACAGAGAATGAAAATTGGTTCAGAACGGTCAATACTGATTCTACGGCTGGGAGAGGAAGGTCGATGAACTATGGTGCGTTAGAGCCCATCCGTTAGTCTGACTCCAACGACCAAGGTGCACCACTGACTGTCGCTCCCTTAC
>NZ_JANZMJ010000116.1:0-318 GCF_025175645.1 Peribacillus aracenensis | reverse complement strand
GATTATCTCTGAAATTGGTGAAATCGATCGGTTTAATCATCCGAAAAAACTGGTTGCCTTCGCTGGAGTAGATCCAAGTGTTCACTCATCGGGTAAGTTTACGGCAACCATTAATCGCATTACTAAAAGAGGTTCGAGCAGACTACGTCATTCTCTGTATCTTGCCGTACTTTGCGGCATAAGAAGTTCAAGGAACAAAAAGCTTAAAGCTTTCTATGATAAGAAAAAATCAGAAGGAAAACCTGCCAAAGTGTCAATCGTTGCCTGTATGAATAAGTTGCTTCATTGGATTTATGCTTTATTAAGCAGAAAAGAAAC
>NZ_JANZMJ010000115.1:0-357 GCF_025175645.1 Peribacillus aracenensis | reverse complement strand
TACTCGGTTCGCTGCCTTTTCACTTTTCACAAAAATAAGGGCATCATCAGCGTACCTCACGAACCTTAGTCCTCTTTTCTCCAGTTCCTTATCAAGTTCGTTTAACATTATATTACTTAATAGTGGACTGAGAACTTGATGAATGGCTTGTTGAACGACTCTATCCACTACTGTTGGTATTCCAATTTGCGCATCTTTCCATTTTCTTTTGGGATCTCCACTCTTAAGGCAGCTTGTGGTTGGTATTTTCTTGTTCTGATGCGCTGACGCAGTTCATCTTTGTTCTCTTTCAGGTATTGCTTTAGTCCGTCGACTGTTACTCCGTCGACCCCACTTGCACCTTTATTTTTATAGACA
>NZ_JANZMJ010000114.1:0-426 GCF_025175645.1 Peribacillus aracenensis | reverse complement strand
TCCAATGATACCTAGCCTTATATGAAGTTCGTGTTCCTCAGACCGGAGGTTTGCCGCTTGCTTCCTTCAGATTCCACGTCACCGTGGACACCCTTGCATTAAGCTAACCACTACTACTGCCTTCATGGTTCGGGACTTTCACCCTATAGATTGCACCCATGCCGGGCGCACGAAAAAGCTGTCTTAAAGACAGCTCCGATCTTCAGCAAACGCACCCGTTAGTCATAATGAACGAAAACGACTCCCATCGCTTAACGTAGATTGCACTTGGTCATAATGTTACTACAAAAATAAAAAACCAAGTGTAGAGCTACACACGAAAAGGAGCCTATATTATGAAGGATGTTCAAAAATTTGTTGGTTTAGACGTATCTAAAGATTCAATTGCTGTTGCGATTGCTGATTCTGGTCGTGGTGAACCTAGAT
>NZ_JANZMJ010000113.1:0-431 GCF_025175645.1 Peribacillus aracenensis | reverse complement strand
CTGTGTTTTTCAGCGACCATTTCATCTTATCATTTTCATAGTAAGAAGTCAATAGTTATTTCTTTCAGCAATCTGCCGAAAGTGATGAAGTTTTTCGTTTGTCTTAGTTGGTGCTTATTTATATTAAGCTTTTCCTGGCATAAAGTCAACACATTTCACAATAAATATTTTCCTCTCTCAAAGTGAGATCAAGAATGGCTTCAAGGGTCCGCTTTGCTTAAGGAAAATACACACATTAGTGGGACAGAGCTGAAGATATCCTAAAAAGCCTTAAAGGTTTTCATATTTTTTCACGACCTTATGAAACAAAAAAGACCAGCCGGATGGCTGATCTTTTAAATGGCTTGGCGGCGTCCTACTCTCACAGGGGGAAACCCCCAACTACCATCGGCGCTGAAGAGCTTAACTGCCGTGTTCGGAATGGGAACGGG
>NZ_JANZMJ010000112.1:0-454 GCF_025175645.1 Peribacillus aracenensis | reverse complement strand
ACATCAGTTTTACGCCCTGGAACATTTTTGACATGCCTGGCATTGGCAAGAACAAGGTGAAAAGATCCTTCGAGTATATTCCATATTGGTTTCCAGTAGACTCCGGTACTTTCCATCACAACATCGGATACCTGAAGGGTAGCGAGCCAATCACTTAAAGCCAAGAGCCCAGTTGTTGTAGTTGAAAAAGTTTCAATAGAGGTTTTTGGCTTTTTATCTAATACACAGGCTACTACTGTTTCTTGGTGTACATCTAGGCCAGCACACCGTTCAATCATTGCTTCCATAGGAGAATCACCTCAAAAAAGATTAACAATACATATGACAGGAGATTTGTTACAAAAATTTTTGTATACGTACTAGCAGTACACTAAATGGTTCTTCCATACTGTCACAACCAGTTTCTTATACAGGGTATCTTCCTTAAGATCCACCAAAAAAAGTTCAGCCTGGT
>NZ_JANZMJ010000111.1:0-459 GCF_025175645.1 Peribacillus aracenensis | reverse complement strand
GCGAAGTTTTTAACTTATTTTAAATCGCTGTGTTTTTCAGCGACCATTTCATCTTATCATTTTCATAGTAAGAAGTCAATAGTTATTTCTTTCAGCAATCTGCCGAAAGTGATGAAGTTTTTCGTTTCTCTTAGTTGGTGCTTATTTATATTAAGCTTTTCCTGGCATAAAGTCAACACATTTCACAATAAATATTTCCCTCTCTCAAAATGAGATCAAGAATGGCTTCAAGGGTCCGTTTTGCTTAAGGAAAATACACACATTAGTGAGACAGAGCTGAAGGTATCCTAAAAAGCCTTAAAGGTTTTCATATTTTATCACGACCTTATGAAACAAAAAAAGACCAGCCGGATGGCTGATCTTTTAAATGGCTTGGCGGCGTCCTACTCTCACAGGGGGAAACCCCCAACTACCATCGGCGCTGAAGAGCTTAACTGCCGTGTTCGGAATGGGAACGGG
>NZ_JANZMJ010000110.1:0-482 GCF_025175645.1 Peribacillus aracenensis | reverse complement strand
AAGCAGCATGAATCGTTCGTGGATACAATCGTTCACATTGTGCCATCCAATCCAGTTAAAGCCATGGTAGAAGGCGATATGCTAGCGATCATTTTCTTCTCCGTGTTGTTTGGACTTAGTATTGCGGCCATCGGTGAAAAGGGTAAACCAGTATTCCGTTTCTTCCAAGGTGTAGCTGAAGGAATGTTCTACCTAACTAACATGGTCATGAAATTCGCTCCTATCGGTGTATTTGCACTAATCGGTGTGACGATTTCCAAATTCGGTTTGGAATCTTTAATTCCGTTAGGAAAGTTAGCGCTTTCTGTTTACGGAACAATGATTTTCTTTGTAATAGTCGTTCTTGGTATTATTGCGAAATTTGTCGGATTCAATATCTTTACGTTGATTAAACTTCTAAAAGAAGAATTGATTCTTGCTTTCTCTACTGCAAGTTCAGAAGCGGTTCTTCCGAAAATCATGGAAAAAATGGAGAAAGCGGG
>NZ_JANZMJ010000010.1:0-162177 GCF_025175645.1 Peribacillus aracenensis | reverse complement strand
ATTATAAACAGGAGCAGATAAAAAAATAGCTATTGGAGGAATTTATTATGTCATTGATCAATAAACAAGTTGAAGATTTTAAAGTACAAGCTTACCATGCAGGAGAATTCAAAGAAGTTACCCTTGAAGATGTTAAAGGAAAATGGGCAGTATTCTTTTTCTACCCAGCTGACTTCTCTTTCGTATGTCCAACTGAATTAGCTGATCTTCAAGATAACTATGAAACATTCAAGGAAATTGGTTGTGAAGTTTACTCAGTTTCAACAGATACTCATTTCAGCCACAAAGGATGGGCAGATGCTACTGATACAATCGGTAAAATCCAATATCCAATGTTAGCTGACCCAGCAAACGTTTTATCCCGTCAATTCGGTGTATTGATTGAAGAAGATGGATTGGCTCTACGTGGAACTTTCATCGTGAATCCAGAAGGACAAATTAAAGCATACGAAATTAATGACCTAGGAATTGGCCGTAATGCTGAAGAACTTGTAAGAAAAGTTCAAGCTGCGCAATTCGTAGCGGAACATGGAGATAAAGTTTGCCCTGCAAAATGGACTCCAGGTGAAGCCACTCTTGAACCAAGCCTAGACCTTGTAGGTAAACTTTAATTTATAACGGCTCGTCCATTTCTACAGATAATGGACATACCCAGCATTGATGTACGATTACAGGGACAACTCGTCCAGCAAGATCTTATGACAAAAGGCACTTACCTAAAATAAGTGCCTTTTGTTTTTCAAAATAATCAGTTTAGCACGTATTATCACTCAGCAAGGAGCACAAAAGATGAAAAAAATCTATGATTTATTAATTATTGGCGGCGGACCTGCAGGCCTCTCAGCCGGCGTCTATGCAGGAAGAGCTAAGTTAAAAACAATAATTCTTGAAAAAGGAACTGGCGGCGGACAAGCTGCAACTACATCGGAAATAGCCAATTATCCTGGTATCCGTCATATATCGGGCCCTAGGTTAGTTGAAGAAATGAAGCTTCAAAACGAGGATTTTGGCGTTGAATTCGCTAAAGCTGATGTAACGGGCGTGGATTTCTCCGGTGAGGTGAAAGTCGTTAAAACGCTTGGCGGGGACTACCATGCCCGCGCCGTCATCATTGCAACGGGTGCTTCTCCAAGAACACTAGGATTTCCAGGTGAAGAGGAATTTACTGGCCGCGGTGTAGCATATTGTTCAACATGTGATGGTGAATTCTTTGAAGGGTTGGAAGTCTTCGTTATCGGGGCAGGATATGCAGCCGCCGAAGAAGCTATATTCCTGACCCGCTTTGCTACAAAAGTTACAATCATCGCCCGGGAATCAAGCTTCTCGTGTGCCCCGTCCATTGTGGATAAAGTAATGGCAAATGATAAGATTGAAGTGAAATTCAATACGGAGATTCTTGGGGTATATGGAGACGGGATGATTCAAAGTGCCCGTTTCATCAATAATGAGACTAAAGAAGAATTTGAATATAAGGCGAAGGAAGAAGACAGCACGTTTGGAGTTTTCGTTTTCATAGGGTATGAGCCGAAAACAGAGATATTCAAGGGCCACATCGAAATGGATCATGCCGGTTACATTTTAACCGATGATGATATGAAGACTAATGTGAAAGGTGTCTATGCAGCGGGCGACCTAAGGCCAAAATCCTTGCGCCAGATTATTACAGCTGTATCTGATGGAGCGATTGCAGCAACGGATGCCGGTAAATATATTGAAGAAGAAAAAGATCGCCTAGGAATCAAAGATGAACCTGAAGTTGAAAAACCGGCGAAAAAAGAACAGGCTGCTGTCCCGGCAGGTAAGAGCGCTTTATTAAGTGATGCGTTACGGGGCCAATTAAAGGGAATCTTCGGCAAAATGGAGAGCGAAGTAACATTGGTGTCCATCGTCGATGAAAGCTTGCCAAAATCGGTCGAATTGCGAGACTTCTTGTTGGATGTTGCGGAATTGGGAGACAAGCTGCATCTTGAGTTATACAACAAGGGGGAAAGTCCGGAAATTGAAGGAAAAATCAATGCAGATAAGTTCCCTGTCGTTTCCCTCTTAAATTCGAATGGTGAATACAGTGGCGTCAAATACCACGGTGTACCAGGCGGCCATGAGTTGAATTCCTTCATTTTGGCTATCTATAACTTGGCCGGTCCTGGTCAAGCATTGGATTCGGTCGTATTGAATTCAATTAAGGGAATCAGTAAAAAAGCGAACATTAAGGTTATGGTTTCATTGGCATGTCACTACTGTCCAGACGTTGTAGTGGGTGCACAGCGCATTGCGATTGAAAACCCTAACGTTGAAGCTGAAATGGTCGATATAAGCAATTTCCAGGATATCAAGAAGAAATATAAAGTCATGAGCGTGCCGGCCATGATCATCAATGATGAAGAAGTGGTATTCGGAGCTAAGAAAATTGATGAAATCGCTGCATTATTAGTATGATAGAACACTAAATCGATAGGGGCCCCTATCGATTTTTTTTATGTTAAAAATCAATAGATATCATGAAGGTTTACATTCTTTTATTCATAACCCTTGTCCATTTGCATAAACTTGTACAAAAACAAGTAAAGAGACGAGGGGGCACTCATGCGTTTTCCATATAAAGGGTTATCAAGTTTGTGTATCGTCATTCTCCTGTTGTCTTTTATGGCACCCGTACAAAACGCCAATGCAAATGTATCTGTAAGTGCCCATAGTGCGATTTTAATGGATGAGGATAGCGGAAGGGTCATATATGAAGTGAATGCTCATGAAAAGAACCGCATAGCAAGCATTACGAAAATAATGACGGCTATCTTGGCTATTGAATCGGGACTAATGGATGAAACAGTGAAGGTTAGCAGCAATGCCTTCGGGACGGAGGGCTCATCACTTTATTTAAAAGAAGGAGAAAAAATTAAGCTCGAAGATTTGGTTTACGGCTTGATGCTTCGTTCAGGTAATGATGCAGCAGTCGCAATCAGCGAAAAGGTTGGGGGAAGCCTGGATGGATTCGTGTGGATGATGAATCAAAAGGCGGAAGAAATCGGGATGAAAAATACCCATTTTTCAAATCCACATGGTTTGGACAATACGAAAAACCATTATTCAACCGCATATGATATGGCGATACTCACTCGTTATGCCATGCAAAATGAAACGTATGCAAAGATTGCCGGCACAAAGGAACACAGGGCACCTAATTCCACAGAACAATGGGATTATGTATGGAAGAACAAAAACCGCCTACTTACACAATTGTATGAGTATTGCACAGGGGGGAAAACAGGGTATACCAAACTAGCAAAACGTACCTTGGTCACAACCGCAACAAAAGACGGGCATGACCTGATTGCTGTGACATTGAATGGTCCGGATGATTGGAATGATCATATTCAAATGTACGAATCCGCATTTAAGGATTATAAGCCAACAGAAATTTTACCTGAAGGCATGGTAAAGAATATGGAAAATAAAATATATAAAGGGCATGTCTACATTAAAAAAGATTTTTCGTACCCACTGACAAAAGAAGAGAGAAAGTTGGTCAATGTGAAAATGAAATTGTTGAAGCCACAGAGGGCTTGGAAGGATAAAAGGAAAATCCCTGCAGTGGTCGGCAGAGCATCCATCTATCTTGATGGAAAGAAAATAGGTAGTCGTTCGATTTTTTATGGGGAATCAAAAGAAAGCTTCAAGCAACAATCATTCCAATCTTCATGGGCTGAGGTATTTGAAGCAGTATTGGGAATCGGACGCAATGGTTAATTACATTTGGTTCGGGATGTTTGTGATCGGTATTGTCTTTGGCATGATCAATGGGACGATGGATCAGGTGAATGAAGCTCTATTTGTCAGCGCAAAGGAAGCGGTCACCCTTTGCCTGGGACTGATGAGCATACTTGTCTTTTGGCTGGGTTTGATGAAAATAGCGGAGGAATCGGGGCTGTTAGATAAACTATCCAATTTGTTCAAGCCGTTCATGAGATGGCTATTCCCTGAAGTGCCTCCCAATCATCCCGCTATGGGGTATATACTTTCCAATATGATGGCAAACACATTTGGATTGGGGAATGCAGCTACGCCTCTTGGTATAAAAGCCATGGAACAGCTAAAGAAACTAAATGGGGGAAAAACAACGGTCAGCCGCTCGATGGTCACTTTTTTAGCCATCAATACTTCAAGCGTAACGTTGATTCCGACTACAGTCATTGCTATCCGCATGAATTACGATGCCCACTCCCCGACGGACATCGTTTTTCCGACCATAATAGCAACGGCCATTTCTGCAGTTGGAGGAATTGCGATAGATCGATATTTTTATTACAAGAGAAAGAGGAGCGGGAGGGAATAGGATGTTGCACTGGATGACCACCATTTCAATTTGGATGATACCGATTTTGATCCTCTGTATATTACTGTACGGTACATTGAAAAGAGTCCCCACCTATGAGACCTTCGTTGAGGGGGGGAAAGAAGGAATCAGCATGTCTTTTTCCCTCATCCCTTTTCTGGTAGGGATGCTAGTGGCGATTTCAGTATTTAGGGCATCGGGGGCATTGGACTTCATTGTACAATCACTGCACCCCTTGCTTTCCCTTCTTCATTTTCCGTCTGAGGTTTTACCCCTTGCGATCATTAGACCAATATCCGGAACAGCCGCTTTAGGAATGACCAGCGACCTGATATCTGTTTATGGACCGGATTCCTTTATTGGGCGCTTGGCTGCCACGATTCAGGGAAGTACAGATACCACCTTCTATGTATTGACCGTTTATTTTGGAGCTGTCGGGATCAAAAAAATGGGTGATGCCCTAAAGGTCGGTCTTTTGGCAGACTTGATCGGTATCATAGCTGCCGTTATCGTCGTTACATTGGTTTTCGGTATGAATTAAAGGCTAGGGAAATGGGCGATTCCATTTCTTTTTTTTTGTCTTTTTTCTTAAACAATCGGCTATGTCAAGCTCTCCATTCTTAAACGGAAACGAACTTTCATCCAAAAGAAACATTTTTTTGTATGGAAAAATAAGCTATGTTACACTCATTATGGAAACCAACCCATTTAACCGTCCCATTATTGGTGTAATAATAAAAGAAAAGCTCTTATTCGCGAAAAACCTTTTGTTTTTGCCTCTCAATATGTAATAATTGTATGATTGTGTATGTATAGACAATAACAAACGAATGATTATACTATGGGGTGAAGATAGATGGAACGATTACAAAAGGTGATAGCACATGCTGGACTGGCTTCCCGCCGTAAAGCAGAAGAGTTGATTTTAGAAGGTAAGGTAAAGGTGAACGGCAAAGTAGTGAAGGAATTAGGTGTGAAAGTTGGACCTAATGATAAAGTTGAGGTTAATGAGGTCCCGCTAGAAAAAGAAGCACCGGTTTATTTCCTATTCTATAAACCGCGCGGCGTCATTTCGGCAGTTTCTGATGATAAGAATAGAAAAGTCGTAACTGACTTTTTCCCTTACATCAATGAACGGATTTATCCAGTTGGCCGCTTGGATTACGATACTTCGGGCTTATTGATTTTAACCAATGACGGGGAATTTGCAAACACGTTAATGCATCCTAAGCATGAAGTGGATAAAGTGTATGTGGCAAAAGTGAAAGGGATGCCTTTGCGTGAAAGCTTGAAAAAGTTGGATAAAGGTATCAAGTTGGAGGATGGCAAGACTGCACCAGCCAAGACAAGGGTATTGTCTACCGACAAGAAAAAGGAAACGGCGATAGTTGAAATCACAATACATGAAGGCAGGAACAGGCAAGTCCGCCGGATGTTCGAAGCAATTGGCCATCCCGTCATTAAATTGAAGAGGGAACAATATGGTTTCTTGACCTTGGACGGTTTAACAGCAGGAGATTCCCGGGAGCTGACTCCGCATGAAGTTAAATTAATGCGGACTTTAGCAACGACCGAACCTAAACAGCGGAGAATGTAAGAAAGGTTTTTCCCCTGTATTAATAGGTTGACCACTACCCCATTCTTCACCTGGAAGAATGGGTGGTGGAAAACAACCTGTAAATACCTTTTCCTTCATGAATCAGGAAAGAATGTCACAAAACCTTCAGAAATGTAAATAAAAAGGACATGGCGTTAAATGGTATAATGGTATGGTTAAATTTAGTGTGGCCTTAGGAGGATCTCTATGGATAAAAAGAAGCGACGCCTGATTAGCAGAACCATCATTCTCCTGCTTTTAGGTGCAGCTTTAGTGTTTGCCCTTTATACGAACTTCACTAAAGATAAGAATGAAAGTCTGAGAAAAGGATCCGATGCACCGAATTTCGTCTTGACTGATATGGAAGGCAAAGAGCATAAACTTTCCGATTACAAGGGAAAAGGCGTCTTCCTGAACTTTTGGGGTACATATTGCAAGCCGTGTGAATACGAAATGCCTTATATGGACAATCAATACAAAAACTTTAAAGAACAGGGCGTTGAAATATTGGCGGTAAATGTCGGGGAATCTGACTATGCTGTCAATAATTTCATTACAAAGCATGATCTGACCTTTCCTGTCATGATCGATAAAGGTAGGGAAGTGGAAAATGCTTATCGCGTGGATGTATTGCCTGTCACCTTTTTGGTCGATAAAGAGGGGAAAGTGATAGATATCATCACCGGAGCTTTGACAGAAGAGAGCATCCAAAAACATATGGAGAGAATTAAACCATAATATTGGGGAGTTTTTGACATGAAAGAAGTAAAATGCGATTGTGGTCATATAAATCCGTTTGGCACAAAGATTTGTGGGAAATGCGGAATGGTGCTTGGTAACGAAAGAGACAACAAGCTTATTGATATGAGATATGAAGGAAGTGCCAGGCGTTCACAAACATATAAAAAAACGATCATCGATAAAATATGGAACTTCTTTTCTTCCGTTAAGGTAGGGGTGACGCTTATTGTCATTGCCTTGATCGCTTCAGCCATCGGGACGATTTTACCTCAGGAAATGTACATCCCTTCAACAGCTACGCCTGCAGAGCATTATGAACTGGAATACGGCTGGTTCGGAAGAGTGTATTATGAACTCGGGTTTCATAACTTGTATAGTTCATGGTGGTATCTGATTATCATAGGCATGCTGGGCATATCACTATTGATTGCCAGTATCGATCGGTTCTTTCCATTATATCGATCGTTAAAAAAACAAGGGGTTACACGTCATGACGGTTTCATGAAACGTCAGCGGATTTATGGGGTGACAAAGCTTGAAGACCAAGATATAAACCTTGAAGAAGTAAAGGATAGACTAAAAAGGCAGCGTTATCATATACGTGAGGAGAACGGTCATATACTTGCCGAAAAGGGTCGTTTTTCACGTTGGGGACCATATGTTAATCATATTGGACTTATCATTTTCTTAATTGGAGCATTATTGCGTTCTGTCCCTGGGATGTATATCGACAAAGTACTTTGGCTGCGTGAAGGCGAAAGAAAAGAAATCCCGGGTACAAATGGTGAGTATTACCTCCAGAATAATGAATTTACCTTAGAGGTATATGACAAAGAGAATGATGAAGATGAGCAGTACAGTGCTGCAATTGATAAAACCGGTACGATCGCAAAAACCTATCAATCCGATGTTACGTTGTATGAGCGCAACGGAGAGACCTTACCAGGGGAAAAAGTGGACCTTGTTAAACTTAAAGATTATAAAATCAAAGTCAATGAACCTCTGAAACATGATCATTATGCCCTCTACCAAGTAGACTATAAACTGGATGAGCTCAGTACGATGTCTTTTAATTTGATAAATAAAAAAACCGAAGAGAAATATGGAAGCTTAAAGGTTGATTTGAACAATCCACAAAAGAAATACGAGTTGAAAGAAGGATATTCCGTTGACTTGATCAGTTACTTCCCCGATTTCGAGTTCGATGAAAAAGGTGAGCCAAGAACGATATCGAAGATTCCGAATAATCCAGCATTTATCTTTAAAATGCATACCCCGGATAAGCCAGAGGGTGAGGTCAGTTTCGTGGCGATTAAGGAGACTGTGGAGCCTTTAGGGGAAAACACTTATAAAATGGCTTTTAATGGTGTGGAAACCCAAGATGTCACGGCTTTGACTGTCAGGAAGGATTTAACGCTTTGGATATTATTCACGGGTGGAATCATTTTCATGATCGGAGTTGTCCAAGGGTCTTATTGGAATCACCGGCGTATATGGATTAAGAGGAAAGATGATGAGATATTAATGGCCGGCCATACAAACAAAAACTGGCACGGTATTAAAAGAGATATAAAACAAGCGATAGAATCGACATCACTTTCCGAACCAATGGATCAACTTGAAGATGAGAAATCTTCTAGTAAGGGGGAAGTTTTAAATGGCTGAATTGAGCAGTAACTTTTTATATGCAGCTTTCTTATTATATCTTGTCGCTACCTTTTTCTTTGGCGGATCAATCAAGGATAAACGCGGAGCGGAGGAAAAGAAACAAAACAAATGGGCTAAACTGGGCATTTTCATCACCATTTTCGGTTTCGCGGCTCAAATTGGGTATTTCATCACTAGATGGATTGCTGCCGGCCATGCCCCGGTAAGTAACCTGTTTGAATTTACAACCTTTTTCGGAATGATGCTGGTCGGTGCTTTCATATTAATTTATTTTCTTTATAAAACACCTGCCCTTGGGCTATTCGCTTTACCGATTGCGTTATTGATAATCGCATATGCAAGTATGTTCCCTACAGAGATTTCGCCACTCATTCCTGCATTGCAGAGCGATTGGCTTCATATTCATGTAACGACTGCAGCGGCAGGACAGTCGATCCTTGCCATTAGTTTCGTTACTGCCATCATTTATTTAATCAAATTCGTCGATCAGACACAATCAAGCAAAAGAACGTTCTGGCTTGAAGGTATCATGTTCACATTAGTCTGCACCATCGGATTCGTCATCATCACTTCTTCTTTTGCTGCGATGGATTATAAGGCTAATTTTGATTGGGTCGATAAACACGGAGCCGAGGTCAAACAGGAATTCAACCTACCGGCATTGGTTGGTCCCAATGAAGGGAAACTTATCGAGACTGATCGATTTGAACCACTGGTGGACATGCCTGCACTGATCAATGCCAAGAAGCTGAACACTGTACTTTGGTCATTCGGTATTGGGCTCATCTTGTATGGTTTAATAAGGTTGATTGCTCGCAAAAGAGTGGCAGCATTGATTAAACCGATCGTTAAAAATGTGAATTTGAATTTATTGGACGAGATTAGCTATCGTTCGGTCCTTATCGGTTTTCCGATTTTCACTCTCGGGGCCCTCATTTTTGCAATGATCTGGGCTCAAGTGGCCTGGACACGATTCTGGGGCTGGGATCCGAAAGAGGTCTGGGCACTGGTTACGTGGTTGTTTTATGCAGCTTTCTTGCATCTGCGCATGTCAAAGGGATGGCAAGGGGAAAAATCAGCTTGGCTTGCCGTCATCGGTTTTGCCATCATTATGTTTAACTTGATATTCGTCAATCTTGTTATTGCTGGTTTGCATTCATATGCTTGATTCTGTATTGTAATATTTAAATGAAGGGGGTCTTTTGATAGAAACGTCGAGGAGTTGGCTTATCGATTTTTCTAGAGAATGATCCCTTTTTCAGTCAATGCCATTAATAAGGATATTTCGGTGAAATGGCATTTATGAACTTTTAGTGAGCGCTCGAAGCCTTTTTTTGTGACAAAATGGTGAAAGGTTCATGGAAGCCATGCAAAAAATGGCTCTTTATCGTACTTTATAAGGAAAAAGTATTAGTCATGGAAGTTTTCATTTTGTAGAATATAGGATAGGAGGCTGATTACATAATGTATAATGCTATAAAAATTCTCGTGGTGGATGATGAGGAAAGAATCCGCCGGCTGCTAAAGATGTATTTGGAAAGAGAAGAATACATAATCGATGAAGCTGAAAATGGAGATATGGCTTTAACAAAAGCCCTTGAAAATGAGTATGATTTAATTTTATTGGATATTATGATGCCTGGTAAAGATGGAATCGAAGTTTGCCGTGAATTAAGGGAAAAGAAAACGACACCGATTATCATGCTGACTGCTAAAGGGGAAGAAGTGAACCGCGTTCAAGGATTCGAAGTGGGGACCGATGATTATATCGTAAAGCCGTTCAGTCCCCGTGAAGTCGTATTAAGGGTTAAAGCTTTATTACGTCGCTCTTCAAGCACTAGTTACATGCAGACGGAAACGACGGCAAAAGATGTGATCGTCTTCTCGCATCTAACCATTGATAATGATGCTCACCGTGTTCTTGCCGATAACAAAGAGGTCTCATTAACACCCAAAGAATATGAATTATTATATTTCTTGGCGAAATCTCCAGATAAGGTTTTCGACCGGGAGCAATTGTTAAAAGAAGTTTGGCACTATGAATTCTTTGGGGATCTTCGAACTGTTGACACGCATGTTAAACGCTTACGTGAAAAATTAAACCGCATATCCGAAAACGCAGCCAAGATGATTGTCACTGTTTGGGGTGTAGGTTACAAGTTCGAAGTCATTAATGACTGATGCTATGGGGCAGTGTTGTAGGGAAGCTATGGGCAACGATCCTATTGCTCGTGTCATTTGTACTAATTGTTTTAACCGTTCTGCTGGTCGAATTCTTTGAGAATTTCCAGATTGAAAATATTGAAAATGATTTAACCAAAACCGCTGAACAAATCATTAAGGTAACGAATGAACATCAGGGGTCCAGCAATGAGGTTTTACAAATAGCTTCGGAATTAATAGGCAATGAAACGAAAATGATCATTCTTAATGATGACAAAATGGTATTCTCATCAATTGGAGGAGATAATGAGTTCGAAATCACGCCGGAACTCATTAAAAATGATTCCGAATTGATCAAGGTTTTTACGGAAAGAAAGACTGTAAAAAAGGAAATGGCGCTATCCGATGATGCAGACGATAAGGAATTGTCCGCAATCGTAGTAGGCATTCCACTTGAATTGAATGGGGAACAGGATGAAGTTTTCCTATTTCAATCGTTGGAGTCCATGGAAGAAACCACAAAATCGACTACACAGTTCATATTATTGGCAGCAGGCATCGCCATTATTTTGACAACGATTTTTGCTTTCTTTTTATCTACAAGAATCAATGCACCATTGGTGAAGATGAGGGAAGCCGCGCTAGCGATTGCCCGGGGGAAATTTGATACAAAGGTTCCCATCTTGACTCAAGATGAAATCGGTGAACTTGCCATAGCGTTTAACCAGATGAGAAAACAGCTGAAATTCAATATGAATGCACTTAGTCAGGAAAAGGAACATCTCTCCAGCATTCTTAGCAGTATGGCAGATGGGGTCATTACCTTCAATAAAGATGGCACAATTCTTGAAACGAATCCGCCAGCAGAAAGGTTTCTGCAATCCTGGTACTTTGAAAAGGGCTATAACCGGGAAGATAATGTCAATGTCCCATTGGTTTTGATGAATCTTTTTGATGAATCAGAGTCCTTCGATAAGGAGCAAGTCGGTGAAATTACTTTGCAGGGCCGCGATTGGGGATTCATTGTCAGTCCTCTATATACAAATGCCGACAATATTAGGGGAGCGGTGGCCATCATACGGGATATGAGCGATGAAAGACGTATGGACAAACTTAGGACTGATTTCATAGCGAATGTCTCACATGAGTTAAGAACGCCGATTTCAATGTTGCAAGGATATAGTGAAGCGATCGTAGATGACATTGCGAGCAGTGAAGAGGAAAAGGTGGAAATGGCCCGCATCATCTATGATGAGTCTTTGAGAATGGGCCGTTTAGTCAACGACCTCCTCGATCTAGCTAAATTGGAATCGGGTAAAATGAACCTTAGCTATGAATGCGTACCTATTTCTCCTTATTTAAAGAGGATCACAAGTAAGTTTTCCGGGCTGGCTAAAGAAAAGGGGATCACCATATCAGCCAGCATGCAAGACGATCAAATTCAATGGCACTTCGATCCGGACCGCATTGAACAGGTTTTGACCAATTTAATTGATAATGCGATTCGTCATACTCCTCCGGGCGGTAACATTGATGTCATTCAGAGGACAAGTGATCGAAGGGGACTGATCATTGATGTCAGGGACTCTGGATCTGGGATTCCCGAAGAAGATTTGCCTTTTGTATTCGAGAGGTTTTATAAAGCGGATAAAGCAAGGACCCGCGGCCGTTCGGGCACCGGGTTGGGTTTGGCAATCGTAAAAAATATAATCAATGCCCATGATGGCTTCATTTCGGTAAACAGTTTACCTAATAAAGGGACGACGTTCAGTTTTATCCTGCCTCGAATTATGGAAAATGCTGAATGACGGGTGGCTTGCCAAAAAATCTTGTTTCATAAGGAATTGAGAAAAACAAAGGCAATTGGATTTCTTTCCAACTTGTCTTTGTTTTTTTTAGGAAACAAAATAAGAAGTCCCTGATATGTGGAAATTAACGGAACTTTATAATAAGATTAAAGCCGAAGTATGTAACTTTTGTTTTGGATTGACGACTATATTTATGAACGGATGTGGGGAAATGATGGATTCCGTTTTCCACGATCTTTATGAAAAATATCATCAGGAAATATATCAATTCATTTTTTATATGACTAAAAATCGAGAAACATCGGAGGACCTTGTTCAGGAAGTATATATACGGGTGATGAAGGCTTATGAACGCTTCGAAGGAAAAAGCAGTGAAAAAACGTGGATGTACTCGATTGCAAGAAATGTGACGATTGATTACTTTCGGAAACAAAAAGGGTGGAAAGATAAAATCTTTCCTAACTTTGATTGGGATAGGCAATTGATAAAAGATAAAGAGCCCATTCCGGAAGAAGTGGCTATCATGAACGGTGAAATCCAAGATATTTATCATTGCTTAAACCGGTGTACCACGAATCAAAGATCCGTCATCATATTACGATATATTCAGGGACTGTCCATTACGGAAACTGCTGAAGTATTGAATTGGAGTGAAAGTAAGGTAAAAACGACCCAGCACCGTGCTTTGAAGGCTATTAAAAAGTTGATGGAAGATTTATCTGGAAAGGAGGGCCACCGCATTGAGAAGATCCCGTTGGAAAGAAAGCGAAATTGAAGACATGCTGCGCGAGCTTCCGAAATTAAAAGATGACCGAACCAAGGCAGAGGTGTTTGCGAGAATATATGATAAGAAGAAAAAGAAACACTGGATACCTCTATTTGCGGGTGTTGCCTCCTTATTCTTAATGGTTGTTTTGGCATCATCTTTAATTATTGAAAAAAAAGGAACGACAAGTCAAGAGGACAGCGGCAGTAGTGGGAAATTATCTCTATCTGAAAATAAGGGAATGGCAGATCTTGAACGCCAGGATGCGAGTAACAAAGAAAATCATTCAGCGGATAGGCAGGATAATCAAAAGTTTTCGAGTAAGCAAGCGGAAATAGAATCTAAAGAAAAGGTTTCAGAAATGGAACCCCGACAATGGAAAAAGGAAAAAACAATTGCACAAGCGATCTATCAAGATGACCTTAAAAATGCATCAATCATTACGATGGGTGTCCCAGATGATCAAATGAATTTCATTGTTCCCATTTCGATTAAACTCAAACATTATGACGAAAGTGATAAACTGAATCAGTTAGTTAATCAAATGTCCGATGTGGATGAAGAGCAATATGGGCTATCTGACTATTTTCCACTTGATATAAAGATCAGCCAAGGAAACGATATGACCACTGCTCATATTGATTTTCAAGAAAAAAGCCGACTATTGGATGAAGATACACTTTTTCTCCATTCGATGGAGGAAACGCTTTCCTATAACAAAATAGAGAAAATGACATTTTCTACAGATGGTAAGCAAGGTGCCATGTTTGCGCACGCAGGTTATTTAAAAGAAATGGATATACCTCATCAAAAAAATCGCACATACTTTCTTTACCAAAAGGATGAGTCCTCCCCGAGGTTCCTTGTTCCAAGCAATATGGGTTATCAGGACTTTGAGGAGGCGCTGCAAGCTGGAAAAGGGGAGGCGGACATCGAAGGAATTTCACCTGCAATCCCGCATGACCTGAAATGGGAAAGGATAAGCTCTAATGGAAATCTTGTGATCATTCAATTATCAGATCAAGTTGCCATTGAAAATAGTAAGGAATCCCTTCAAGCTTTAGAAGCCATACTCTTCATTGCCAAGGATTTTGGTTTTGAAAAAGTGAAGTTTGAAAATGCTCCCATTGAAGAGGTAGGCCAGCTGAATTTAACTGAAGACATATTGGTGCCCAAAGCACCGAACCAAGTGAATTGAGGTGTGATAAAACACCCGGTCTATGGTTGGCAAAAGCCCCTTGCATTCACAGAAAAAGTGCCCGTGCTGGACGGGCACTTTTTTCTACTTATAATGAAATACGGGCCATGAATGTAATTTCTTCTGTTTCCATTAAAAATTGTTTCATGTTGTCTTCTAATGGTAAATCAAAGCTCAAAACCATGATGGCTTCCCCGCCAGCTTCTTTTCGGCCAACCTGCATGGTTGCGATATTCACATCGTGATCACCTAGGACCTTACCTACGTTACCGATTACACCAGGTTTATCGGTATGCTGGATATAAAGTAAATTCGATTCTGGTTGAAAGTCGATTTTGAAACCATTCAAACTTACAATTCGAGAACCGTAATTTTCGATATAGGTTCCACTGATTGTTAATTCACGGTTGTCACCTTTTACTTTAAGGCTGATCAAATTCGAGTAACCTAAAGAGTCCGTAGAGATTTTTTCACCAACGGTTATGCCACGCTCTTTTGCGATCAACAAGGCATTCACTTCATTGACTGATGCATCGACTCTTGATCTGAAAAAGCCAGAGATTAGACTTTTTGTAAGAATCGCTGTATCGAAATCCAATGATTCTCCTGCATACGTAACGGAGATTTCCTGAATTCCTTCATTCATGCACTGAGAAGCAATGGATCCCATTTGCTGAACAAGTTGATAGAATGGCTGTACCTTTTCAAACACTTCTTTAGATATGGCTGGAAGGTTGATTGAACTTGAGACTGGGTTTCCTTCAAAATAGGTCAATACTTCCTGGGCAACTTGTACCGCAACATTTAATTGGGCTTCTTTCGTGGAAGCACCAAGATGCGGTGTAGCAATGACGCTATCCAGTTCAAGCAGTTTATGGCCAAGTGGAGGTTCTTCGACGAAAACGTCCAGTGCCGCCCCTGCAACACGTCCTTCGATTAACATTTCATATAAATCATCTTCGTCCAGAATTCCACCACGGGCGCAGTTTAGTACATAAACCCCCTTTTTACAGGTAAGCAGTTTTTCTTTATTGATTAATCCTCTAGTATCATTCGTTAATGGTGTATGAACTGTAATGATGTCTGCTTTAGGAAGCAATTCATCTAACGGCAGGGCCGTTACGGACATTTTCTTTGCACGATCGACAGTCAGGTACGGATCATAGACAATGACATCCATGCCAAACACTTTAGCACGTTTTGCAATTTCCCCTCCGATACGTCCAAAGCCAACTATACCTAATGTTTTACCTCGAAGTTCAGTTCCTGTATAAGAAGAACGTTTCCACTCCCCATTCTTCAGTGAAGCATAAGCTTGCGGAATGTGGCGCATTAATGAAGCCATCATCGCAAATGTATGTTCAGCTGTTGAAATGGTATTGCCGTCAGGTGCATTAACCACGACAATCCCGCGTTTTGTTGCTGCCGGGATGTCTATGTTATCAACACCGACACCAGCGCGTGCTATAATCTTTAATTGCGGCATACGGTTCATTAACTCTTCCGAAACCTTCGTTGCACTTCTCACAAGAATTGCATCGATCCGATCAAGTTCGTTTGCAGCTTCCTCTACGGTTTTCTGAATGAGATGAATATTGGATGCCTCTGATAGCGGTTCGAGTCCTTCTGGTTTAATGGCGTCTGCTACTAAAATCCGATACACGTCTAAACACCTTCCTAGGGAAAAGAATTATCTTAAATTTCAGTTAATTTTACAATTGAAATGCTTATTATGTCAATTTGGCTTATTTAGATGTAAGCGCTTAATAACAGTATTTTTTATCTGATCTTTTGATTAATATCGTGATATAAATGGCTTCGTCTTCGTTTGCATAATATAAAAAAATTTTCGCTATTTGTTTTAAACCATTCACTGCGACGATCGATATTCATCCTAAATGCATTAATCGAGAGAAAATGCTATCAAAAAAAAGGAATTTCAGATATAATGGGAAGTATAAAAATTTTATAGGTCTATCTTCGGGGCGGGGCGCAATTCCCCACCGGCGGTGATGAAGGAATTTCTTCTTCTAAGCCCGCGAGCCTTACAAGGCAGGATTTGGTGTGATTCCAAAGCCGACAGTATAGTCTGGATGGGAGAAGATGGAGGTTCCTGAGTGCGTTTCAACAGTTATTTGCTGAACGTTTGTTTGATGTAGCCTTTAATTTATCCCTTTAATTCTATTGGAATTAAAGGTTTTTTATTGAGCATCAGCATATTTTGGAACCCCAACCTCTTTTTCAGGTAGATCGGAAAAGAAGGAGAGAGAACTATGAATAAGAACAAAGTGAAAAAAACGGTCACACTTGCGATGATGGGAAGCATTTCTTATTTATTGATGCTTTTAAATTTCCCGTTTCCAGGATTCCCGCCTTTTCTCAATGTCGATTTTAGCGACATACCAGCACTGATGGCGGCATTGATTTTCGGTCCGATGGCTGGAATTCTAGTCGAGTTCATTAAAAACCTTTTGGATTTAGTCATGACTGGGACCATGACTGCTGTACCTGTGGGGCATATCGCTAACTTCATAGCCGGAATACTGTTTGTCTTGCCAACTTATTATGTATTTAAGAAAATCAATTCAAAAAAAGGGATGACGTTCGCTTTACTTGCGGGGACAGTTTCCATGGCGGTATTCATGAGTGTTTTAAACTATTTTGTCTTTTTACCGGCATATACCTTCTTTATGGGATGGGATGCAATGTCGGCGCCAGAGTCAAGAAAGTTCGTTACGACGGCAATCTTGCCTTTCAACGTGATTAAAGGCGTGCTCATCACATCTGTATTCATGTTGCTGTTCATTAAATTACAGACATGGATCAATAAACAAACATTATATAAAAATGCTTAACGGCATTGACGATAGAAATGAAAAAACAACCGGATATCCATATTCGGTTGTTTTTTTATGTTTGTTTTTTTGGTATGAGACAAAAGAAAAAGCCATTCTCGATCGAAAATGGCTTGTATCGTTATTCGAATTTTAGTGCGTCTCCGTCAAATGCTTCGTCAGCAACTTTAATGGAATCCGTTGGGCATCCTTCAAATGCATCCATCATGTCGTCTATAAGTACATCTGGAATTTCAACGATTCCCTCGTTATCGTCAAGGGTAACAAATGCAATCCCTTCGTCATCATAATCATATATATCTGGTGCGGCTGCTCCGCAAGCTCCACAAGCTATGCATGTTTCTTTATCCACAATAGTAAATTTAGCCATGAATATAACCCCTCCTAAGTTGTTTAACAACTGATAATCTTTTTATTTCAGATTATTATCTCTTTCTTATTGTAAGACCGAATGCCAAACTTTTCAATAGAAATTGTATTGATAATAACTATCATATAGCTGAATGTCAACGAAAAACATCGAAATAATTAATTTGGTTCTTTCCGTGGTTCGTCATTTAGTCACATATTTTTCCTTGTATTCATCATTAATAACGGCGATTTTTGCAGTTTTTTGTTACAATGGGGTTATTGGTTAAATGAAACAAGGATGTGAGTCCCATGAATAATTATCTACAGGCCATCATTCTATATGCGATAAAAAAATTTCAAGGCGAACGTTCCATTTATGCTATATACCATATGCTGCAGGGTAAGAAATCGTCACAAACAATCCAGGATGCCCATTTATTCGGCTTAACGGATATTTTTGGGACAATACCTCGATTTACCCGTCAGCAATTAAATCAAAACATTGATCATTTACTTAAGCATGAGATGATTAATTTAACGGATAGATTAGATGCGTATGAAATTAGTATGCAAGGTGAGGGAATGTTAGGCGATTACTTTAAAAAATATCCTTTTCCGGCGTATATAAATGGTTGGAAGTATAACAATATAACCCCGGTTTTCTGGGGAAGGTTAAACTTACTCATTCAAACCATATCCCATATTGTCCACAATGAAAGACGTTTTTATCCGATTCAACGAAATCCCAAAATCCAATTCTTCGTAAAGGAATTTTTACATGTCAATCGTCAGGATCGAACGGTGATTGCCCAACATCTATATGATGAACTGGTATTCCTTTTAGAAAGTCAAAGTGATGTGAAACGAGACATTTTCATATTGAGGTTAACCGGAATAAACAGGATTGGACTTACGTTTGAACAGATTGCAAAAAGGAAAGAGGTAGAAGAAGAGTATGTTCGCTTTACATTTCTTGACACATTGCATCAAATGCTTGCGGAAATGGAATCGGGAAAGGATTACCCACTCTTGTCATCATTAACCAATGATTGGAAAAGCAGTGGGAATCCTCAATTGACACAATCTACCAATACAACTTTACGATACATCCAGGAAGGGAAAAATCTGGATGAAATAGCGGGAATCCGCAGATTGAAGGTCAACACCATCGAAGATCACCTCGTAGAAATTGTCTTATCGGAAAAGGATTTTCCGATTTCCGATTATGTATCTATCGAGGATGAGAGGGACATTGCTGAAGCTATTAAGGAACTTGGTACGAAAAAGCTTAAAGCAATCAAGCAGATGGTCGATAATAAACAAATAAGCTTTTTCCAAATAAGACTTGTACTTGCGAAAATAGGTGAGTGATGATGAACATAGAACGGGTCCTCAAAGAAAAATTCGGATTTAATGAATTCCGTCCTGGACAAAAGGAAGTGGTTGAATCATTGATGTCCGGTCGTCATACCTTAGCGATGCTCCCAACCGGATCAGGTAAATCATTATGTTACCAGCTGCCTGCTTATCTCTTAAATAAGACTGTCCTAATTGTCTCCCCGTTATTATCTTTAATGCAGGATCAAGCAGATCAGTTGAAGATGAGGGGCGAAAAAAGTGTATTGACCCTCAACTCTTTTTTGACGCTAAATCAAAAAAGGAAAGCTTTTGACCGGTTACATAGTTATCGTTTTATCTTTTTATCCCCTGAAATGCTAAGCCTGGACGGTGTGATAAAATCCTTGAAGTCCATAGACATAGGTTTATTCGTCATAGATGAAGCACATTGCATCTCACAATGGGGGTATGATTTCCGTCCGGATTATTTGAATTTAGGAGAAGTGAGGCGTGAATTGAACAATCCGTTGACTCTTGCCCTGACGGCAACTGCAACCGATGAGGTCCGGCGGGACATCGTTGGTAAACTCAACATTGGGCAGGTTAAGGAAATGGTCTCATCTGTTGATCGGGAAAATATTGCAATTATTGTCGAGCGGATGTTCAGCTACGATGAGAAGCTAGCCCGTGTGCTGGAACTTGTCAGGAAATTTACCGGAAGCGGAATTATTTATTTTTCCTCTAAAAAAGTGGCGGAATCAGTCACTGGGTTTTTACAGGATAACGGGATCGATAGTGTCAATTATTATCACGGTGGAATGGAACAGGAGCAAAGGATGCTCATTCAGCAGCAATTCATTTCCGGCCAGTTGAAAATTATATGTGCAACAAGTGCTTTTGGAATGGGTGTGAATAAATCGGATGTCAGATATGTTGTCCATTTTCATATCCCGTCCACGATGGAAGCGTATCTTCAGGAGATAGGCAGGGCGGGACGAGATCGGAAACAAAGTGTGGCTGTCTTATTATATAGCGAAGGGGATGAAGGGCTTCCCCTGCATTTGATGGAGCAACAGTTGCCTACGGATTCGCAAATCGATGGTGTATGTTCTTTCCTTAATGCATCACACAAAAATATGGCAAATTTGACCGTCGCTGAAAAAGATCAGCTGTCCCAATCCTTTTCGTTGAACGAAATCCAGCTCCGGTTTTTTACGCAGCTTATCATGGGCAATAACCTAAATCAAATGGAAGAGATGAAAGAGTATTGTCAAAAGAGAAAATCAAGGAATCAGGAAAAGCTGCATAAATTCCTTCACTGGATACGTGCCCAGGAATGTCGCCGTTTAGGGATACTGGACTACTTTGGAGAAATGCAACGGGAAGTGAATCCCATCTGCTGTGATATTTGTGGGTTGGATGTCGAAAAAATGGCTGATGTATGGCCGGAAGTGAAGATGGATCCGGTGAATTCCTTTTCCACTTGGAAAAAGGAATTGGCTTATATCTTATTAAAGAAGGAAAATGGCAATGAAAAATAAGCAAGCTGAAATAATTAAACAACTTACAGATAAACAGTTGCTATATAATTTGTTTCTTACGCAAATTATTCTCTTAACGTTAGCCATCTTTTTAGGTATTATTTTATTTAAAGACCGTTCAGCTTTTTTCGACATATTTATCTTTGATGACCTGAACATTTTGCTAATTGGAATTCCCGCTGGAGTCATTGTCGTGTTATTGGACATATTGTTTATGAAAGTGACACCATCTTCCTATCAGGATGATGGAGGTATTAACGAACGCATTTTCAGTAATTTGTCATACCCGATGATTTTTGCCGTAACTTTAGTGGTTGCGATAAGTGAAGAAGTATTATTCCGCGGAGTGCTGCAAACACATTTTGGTTTGCTTCTTACGAGCCTAATTTTTGCAGCCGTTCATTATCGTTACCTATTTAATTGGTTTTTATTTTTAAATGTTTTGGTTTTGAGCTTCTTTATCGGTTTTCTATTTGAAATGACCAATAATCTCATCGTGACGATAACCGCTCACTTTTTAATTGACTTTATCCTTGGTATTTTAATCAGGAACAAAAAGCGAAGAGGGTTTAGCAAGAAAGGGGGTGACTTGAATGAGCCGAGTGCAAAAGAATGAAAATGAAAACGATCAGGCTGGTGAACTCCGTTCGCGAATTGAACGTCAGAAGGCCAAGTCCTCATTGCCCAAGCGGAGCAAAGTCCACCAGAATAAAAAGAAAAAAAGTAAAGTGAAGAAGTTCCCAATGATACAATTATTAGCATTATTTTTTATTTTACTTCCAATTGGATTTTACACCCTTTATACATATATGCAGGGTAGGCCTGTACCTGATGTGAAAAGTGACCAAGTCGTCTTTAGTGAGGAATCGATTCCAACTACAGCTACTGCAGATGATTTAAAGGAAAAAGAATCGGCAAAGGCTAAAGCGGAGAAAGAAAAAGAAGAAGCTGAGGAAAAAGCCAAAGCACAGCAAATAGCTGAAGAAAAGGCCAAAGCGAAGAAAGAAGCTGAGGAAAAAGCCAAAGCACAGCAAATAGCTGAAGAAAAGGCCAAAGCACAGCGAGAAGCTGAAGAAAAGGCCAAAGCACAGCGAGAAGCTGAAGAAAAGGCCAAAGCACAGCGAGAAGCTGAAGAAAAGGCCAAAGCACAGCGAGAAGCTGAGGAAAAAGCCAAAGCACAGCAAATAGCTGACGAAAAAGCAAAGAAGGCAGAAACAGAAAAGCAAAAGGCTTCCGAAAATGTTCAAGCTGCGAATCCGGATAAAGAGGGATACAAAGTTATCTTACATACTGTTCAAGGTGAAGAAACATTATTTCGTATTTCCATGAATTATTACAAATCACAGGAAGGGATTGCTCTGATCAGGGAGTGGAATGGGCTGAATGGCAATGAAATTTCCAAAGGTCAGGTATTGAAAATTCCTATCAAGAAATAACGATGGCACTCTGTCTTTATAGGCAGGGTGTTTTTAAGATTGTATGACTTAGTTCAGTTTAAAGGTAAACGTGGCAGGTACTTTATCATTTTTTCCTCTGCTTTTTCATATCATGATTTGAAAGAGTAGAGGAGGAAATGCGATGGAATCGACAATCATTTTATTGGATGAGAAAACGGATCAAGCAACAAAGCAAATGCTGCAGAATGTCGTGGATCGAAAGAAAAAATTCGAGGCACTTAAAAAGAAGCACCTTCAAAGCTTATGGGCAACTATGATCGTTGCTGCCCTTTTTATGATTTATCTATATTTTTATATCGTTGTACCCTATTCCTATTCCTTTTTCAGTATGTTTAGTGTTTTCGTCGACCATTTTAGCCATTTTCTCTTTTTGGCGGCAGCAATTGGTTTATATGGATATATGGTATTAATTAAAAAAAAGCTGGACAAAGCTGAAAAGGAGTTTCAACTGCTGCGCTGTGAAATCATTAATAAAAGTAAGCAATTGTGGGAAAAAGAGGAAGAATGGAAAAGTCGCCATAAGGTTTTTGAAATGATGAAGAAGAATTATGATATTAACTTATATCATGAAAATAAATGATGATCGCGTTAAGTCATATTTAATTGCGGGTAATATGGTTTTATGGTTATATGAAAGTACGTTTAGGAAAAGGATGGAAAGAAGGTTTAACTTAGATGTTATGGTTATCTGGATTATTTTTAGTCATCATTATGCTGTCATTTGCCACGATCATTTACATGTGGCGTACGGCTATGCAAGATAGGGTGATTTATCAAGACTTATATTTTAAAGACTTTCCTGAAGGCTTTGGAGATGTCCGGATCTTTTTTATATCCGATCTTCATCGGAGGATCGTTGCGGATAAATTAATTGAGGCATCTCGTGACAAGGCAGATTTGGTGATAATCGGCGGTGACATTAGGGAAAGCGGGGTTCCCTTAGAACGTGTAGAAAAAAATATATTGAAATTAAAAGAACTTGGTCCCCTTTATTTTGTTTGGGGTAATAATGATTATGAGGGAGACTTCCATGAACTGGATGCGACTCTTTTGAAACATGGTGTGAAAATTCTTGATAATACAGCTGTTTCTTTTGAATCTCAAAATGGCAGCAAAATCGCTCTTCTGGGCATTGATGATATATCGGAAGAACGTGATAGGCTTGACCTTGCCCTGTCGGATTGCGAGAGTGAAGACTTCCGTATTTTGGTGAGCCATAATCCATTGGTCAAGAAACAGTTGACCCCGGAACACCATATTAGTCTTGTTCTGTCAGGTCACACCCATGGCGGACAGATTCGTATATTCGGATTCGGGCCCTATCAGATCGGCAGCATTGAAAAAGAGGGGGACTGTTTATATATGACGAGTAATGGTTATGGGACAAGCGAAGTGCCATTAAGGCTCGAGGCAAAGCCAGAAACGCACCTCTTCACCCTGAAAAGGGGGACAGACACTAAAATAGGCGAAGCTGAGGAAAAGATCTATTAGGCTCATATTAATCGAGCATATCGGAATTTTACAGACCATGAAAAATCCACTATAATTTCAACAAATGATCGTACAGTTATTGGAGGCCTTGTAAAACCATGCAAGAAGGTAAATATAATATAAAGGCAGTTTCAAAACTGCTGGACATTCAGTCGGGAACCCTTAGGGCTTGGGAAAGGCGCTATAAATTTATCGAGCCTGTCAGGAATGAATCGGGGCACCGGCTGTATACTGAAAAACATCTGCAAATCCTTAAGTGGCTCATCAATAAAACAAAGCAAGGTTTTACAATAAGCCAAGCCGTTTCACTTCTCGAAAGTACTGGCACTCTAGCTCCTGGAGTTCCTGAAACGAACCGTAAGAATGAACAAGCGATTAAGTTATCGGAAGAATTAATCGAAGCTCTATTGAATTTCAATGAAAATAAAGCTCATATGCTGATAAGTCAAGCATTCAGTATGTATACCATCGAACAAACCATAGTTGATGTACTTGGTTCCATAATGGTTCAGATTGGGGATAAGTGGGAAAGGGGAGAAATTACTTCCGCTCATGAACACTTTGCTTCGAACATCCTGAAATCCAGGATCAGTTCAGTTATGCATACCATTCCGACTAATGGTTTTCTGCCGAAAGCCCTTACTGTTTGTGCTCCCGGTGAAAAACATGAATTTGGACTGTTGGTCTTTACCGTTTTTTTGAAGAGGAAAGGGTATGAAACCATTTATTTAGGTGAATCCATTGCTGATAATGACCTTCTCACCGTTTTAAACATCATAAAACCTACTTACCTATTCATGTCATGTTCACTGAAAGAGAATCTTGATGGAACATTTAGGCTGGTTGAAACATTAATAAAGGATTTCCCGGATTTGAAGGTGGGTCTTGGCGGTGCGGCGCTAAGCTTCATTTCCGAGGAAAACCGTACGGCCTTCAGCGGAGTTTTAATGGGGGACACGCAGTCGAAATGGGAGGAATGGCTGAAAGGTTAGCGACGGCCTGCTTAAGAGAAATAATGGATATGCACCCTGCGACCAAGGCTTCATATGATGTATGAAGATGGTAACCAGGGGGCATTTTTTTATGAAGCTGGAGCGATTAACTAATAATAAAATCAAGATTTTTTTGACCCTTGATGATTTAATTGATAGAGGCATAACAAAAGAAGATATTTTAGGGAATTCCTTAAAGGTCCACAAGCTATTTCAGGATATGGTCGAGGAAGCGTGCGAAGAACTCAGCTTTAAAATGAGTGGTTCCATTGCAATTGAAATTTTCTCTTTGCCTGCACAAGGGTTGATAATCATTGTGACAAAGGATGAAGAGGAATTATTGACCGACGAAGAGGAATTCTTGGATTTACAAGTGAAAATAGATGACTTCCCCCATATCCTGTATGTTTTCAATGACTTTGAAGATATCGTCCAATTATGTCGTAGATTATCTTTTCAAGGATTGCTTAATAGTACTCTTTATCATTTTGAGGGAAGATATTATTTGCTTATCGAAAATGTTAAAGACACGACCTATGACACAGTCATATCTTTAGCGGCTGAGTATGGCCATGCATCTACATTGACACTAAGCCGCATCAATGAATATGGAACATGTATAATCGAAAGTGAAGCGATACATGTTTTGCTCACACATTTTAGCTGATGACAAGGCAGCCACATTATGGTAAAAACAATGTGGTTTGCCTTTTATGTCTCAACTTTCCGCCGAAGAATATATACGCTAAAAGAGTAAGAAAACAGTTGATATGATAACGTTTTCATTTTTAGAATATTTCCAACTTTTAAATTCCCATTTTTACTCTTGCATTAATGTAACGAAGGTGTATACTAGCACATGAAGAGGACTATTTGAACATTATAATTTTATATATGGAGATTTTCTAGGAGGTACTTTCAATGGAATCGGCAAAAGGCAATAGCCATGTAAATGAAGAAGAAAAACACGACGTATTGAGGTCTACCCAAACTGTAATACATAAAGCTTTGGATAAGCTGGGTTACCCGGAAGAAGTTTTTGAGCTGTTGAAGGAACCATTGCGTTTATTAACGGTGAAGATACCGGTCCGCATGGATGATGGCTCGGTTAAAATTTTCACGGGTTACCGTGCACAGCATAACGATGCTGTTGGGCCTACAAAAGGTGGTATCCGTTTTCACCCGAATGTAACGGAACGTGAAGTGAAGGCATTATCCATTTGGATGAGCTTGAAATGCGGTATCGTTGATTTGCCATACGGCGGCGGTAAAGGCGGTATCGTTTGTGATCCTCGTAATATGTCATTCCGTGAACTTGAAAGGCTGAGCCGGGGCTATGTTCGCGCAATTAGCCAAATCGTGGGGCCGACTAAAGATATCCCGGCACCTGATGTATTTACGAATTCCCAAATCATGGCTTGGATGATGGATGAATACAGCCGTATGGATGAATTCAACTCGCCAGGATTCATTACGGGTAAACCGCTAGTGCTTGGTGGTTCTCATGGCCGTGAATCAGCCACTGCCAAGGGTGTGACAATTTGTATCAATGAAGCTGCCAAGAAACGCGGCATCGATATTAAAGGTGCACGGGTAGTCATTCAAGGTTTTGGTAACGCAGGTAGTTTCTTAGCTAAATTCATGCATGATGCAGGTGCTAAAGTTATTGGGATTTCTGATGCATATGGTGCTCTTCATGATCCTGAAGGATTGGATATCGATTATCTTCTCGATCGGAGAGATAGTTTCGGAACTGTAACGAAATTGTTTAAAACCACAATTTCAAATAAAGAACTGCTTGAATTGGAATGTGATATTTTAGTTCCAGCTGCAATTGAAAACCAAATCACTGAAGAAAATGCTGCTGATATCAAAGCATCGATCGTTGTCGAGGCAGCTAACGGACCTACAACGATTGAAGCGACACAAATCCTGACGGATCGCGGAATCCTACTTGTTCCTGATGTCCTTGCTTCTGCTGGCGGTGTAACGGTTTCTTACTTCGAATGGGTACAAAATAATCAAGGGTATTACTGGTCTGAAGAGGAAGTTGACGAAAAGCTGGAAAAAATCCTTGTAAAATCTTTTAATAACATTTATGAACTTGCACAATCAAGACGTGTTGATATGCGTCTAGCAGCTTATATGATTGGCGTAAGAAAAATGGCTGAAGCTTCTCGCTTCCGTGGTTGGATCTAAAAGATTCAAATCAAGTATTTATTTATAGTTAAATCATGTTCATTGCATTATCATTGAAATGATTTGTAAAAACTCCTATCATGTATTGATAGGAGTTTTTATTTTTTAGACGAACGAATTACATAGTGCATGGAAAGGCAGTGGAATAAAGATGAATGTTGAAGAAGTCATTATCATAGGTGGGGGCCCTTGCGGATTGGCTGCTGCGATCGCTCTTAAAGAAGTGGGAATACAGTCCTTGGTCATTGAAAAAGGCAATGTGGTTGATTCCATTTACCGTTATCCGACACATCAAACATTTTTCAGCTCGAGTGAAAAACTTGAGATTGGTGATATTGCTTTTATAATCGAAAACCGTAAGCCGGTCCGCAATCAGGCGCTAGCCTATTATAGGGAGGTAGTCAGAAGGAAGGAATTGCGGGTCAATAAATTCGAAAAAGTGGAAAAGGTGGAGAAACGTGAAGATGGGAAGTTTTTAGTCAAAACATCCAAAGGGGAGTATACAGCTTTGCATGTGATCATATCGACCGGTTACTATGATCATCCTAATTATATGTGCATACCGGGTGAACAGCTCCCTAAAGTGTTTCATTACTTCAAGGAGGGCCATCCCTACTTCAATTGTGATGTTGCAGTCATCGGGGGCAAAAACTCAAGTGTGGATGCAGCTCTGGAATTGGTCAAATCAGGTGCAAGGGTTTCAGTCCTTTATAGAGGATCGGAGTACTCTCCAAGTATCAAACCTTGGATTCTTCCTGAATTTGAATCATTAGTCCGCAATGGAACCATCAAGATGGAATTTAATGCAAATGTTGACAGGATAACGGAAGACAGCGTCATCTATCATGTGGGGGATGAGGAAAAAGTCATTAAAAATGATTTTGTATTTGCAATGACTGGTTACCATCCTGACCATTCCTTTTTAGCTTCAATGGGCATTACTATTGATAAGGAGACTGGAAGGCCCGCATATAACGAGGAAACGATGGAGACGAACGTTAAAGGTCTTTATATTGCAGGGGTTCTGGCAGCCGGAAATAATGCGAACGAAATCTTCATCGAGAACGGCAGGTTTCATGGTGGATTGATTGCCTATCATTTGGCTGTTAAAGAAAAGTGAATTATTTAAATGAGGAGCAGTGACCGTATGGAAAAAATATCATTAATAACCACTGGTGGGACTATTGCCAGTAAAGAAACTGTGAATGGTATGTTGGCCTCTGGTGCATTGACTGGCCATGAGTTGGCAGCACTTTGCGAATTGCCCAAAGATATCGAGGTTAAAGTGGTTGATCTTTTCCAGATTTCAAGCATGTCCATGTCCTTTGAAAAAATGCTACAGCTTAAATCAGCCATTCAAAAGGAATTGGACGATCCAGATGTTACGGGAATCGTCGTGACCCACGGTACGGATACACTTGAGGAGACGGCTTATTTCCTTGATGTCACGAGTAAGGATCAACGACCTATCGTATTAACCGGCTCCCAGCGTTCTCCTCATGAGGTGGGCACCGATGTATATTCCAATCTAAGGAATTCGATTTTATGCGCTGCGAGTGATCTTATTAGGGATGTTGGTGTAGTGGTTGTTTTTAATGAGCGGATCTATTCTGCAAAGTACGTCAAAAAAGTTCATGCTTCCAATTTGCAGGGGTTCGAATCTTTTGGTTATGGATATTTGGGGATAATTGACAATGATGTCGTTAGCATCTATCAAAAACCTTTACATAGGGAGTGTTATGAAATTCAGAATCTTATCCCAAGGGTGGATATCATCAAGTGCCATACAGGCTCTGATGGCCTCTTTATTGATGCTGCGGTTGCAAACGGTGCGAAAGGCATTGTGCTCGAAGGTGTAGGAAGGGGACAAGTTACCCCTGTAATGGTAACTTCCATACAAGCTGCAATCGATGAAGGAATTACGATCATCATGACCACAAGTGCAGAAGAAGGAAAAGTTTACCCCGCATATGATTATGAAGGCAGCGCATTTGATTTAAAACAACGCGGTGTGATATTAGGTGCTGATTATGACAGCAAGAAGGCTCGAATCAAGTTAGCTGTCATGCTGGCAAGCGAAAACCTTATAGATGAGACCTTCTTTAAGAACTGAAGGATAAAATAAAATTTGGAAGACTTGATTCTTGGATTCAGTTTTTCTTCATTCCATGGTACGATTAAGGAAATGAAGATGAAAAGAGGGTCAGCTAATGCTGGTCATGTTGTCAGCGGCTATTGCGCCAGGATTGGCGCTACTGAGCTATTTCTATTTGAAAGATCAATATGAAACCGAACCGATATCGGTTGTGGTCAAAACTTTTTTATTCGGTGTATTTCTTGTATTGCCGATTATGTTCATACAGTATGTGCTCGAAACCGAACATATCCTGGATACTGATTTAGCAAATGCTTTTTTATGGGCTGCACTGCTTGAGGAATTCTTCAAGTGGTTCATACTCATTTATGTTATTTATCAGCATGTGGCATTCGATGAGCCATATGATGGGATTGTTTACGGAGCCGCAGTTTCCCTTGGTTTCGCCACAATGGAGAATATTTTGTACCTGTTGGCCAACGGGGTGGAACACGCTTTTCTTAGGGCGGTACTACCTGTATCCAGTCATGCTTTGTTCGGTGTGATCATGGGATATTATTTGGGCAAGGCGAAATTTTCGGCTTCGAATAATAGAGTCTATTTATTATTGGCATTGATCATACCGATTTCGTTACATGGGGTTTACGATTATATTTTAGTTTCCCAAAAATTTTGGGTGTACTTTATTATGCCATTCATGATTTATCTATGGTGGTTAGGCATGAAAAAAGTAAAGAAAGCACGTTTGTTGTCTGACTTTCACGCAAAAAAACTTTCACAAAATCATTACCTTAGCAAATGACGAATACTATCAAAACGGAGTGCTGGCATATTTTGCCCGCTCCGTTTTTTTTATGTTGGGAATAAAAAAACCCGTAAAGAAGAAAATAGAATTACATTAATTCAAGAAAAAGAGGAGTGTTTTTGATGAAAGGAATTTCGTCAAAATGGAAATGGCTTTTGCTGTTTTCGTGTATAACTATTTGTTTCGTAATTTACCCGGAAACAAGATCAAATGCCTTTTCGGGCCAAGTCATTCAAAAAGGTGCGGTTGGAGATGATGTAATTGAACTGCAGGCACGCCTGCAAAACATCGGTTACTATAATGGAAAGATTGATGGAGCCTATGGATGGGGCACTTATTGGGCACTTCGAAACTTTCAACAAGATTTCGGGCTTCCAATCGATGGTTTGGCGGGTACAACAACAAAACAGAAGTTGACGAATGCGTCTAATTTCAATAAACAATTTGTTCACGAACAGATCAATAAAGGGAACGAGTTCACCTATTATGGGGGAGTCCCCATTGAAAAACAGGTAAAAGCGAAAGGAAATAAATCTACTTCCGGAGGGGCCGCTACCGGTAAGGCCCCTTCCAAAACTACGACATCAGCCAATCTTCCAGGAGGGTATTCTCAAAACGATATTCAGCTGATGGCCAATGCCGTTTATGGAGAGGCGCGAGGGGAGCCATATACTGGTCAGGTTGCTGTTGCAGCAGTAATTCTGAATAGAGTGGAAAGTGCTGCCTTTCCTAATACCATTTCGGGAGTGATTTTTGAACCTGGGGCCTTTACGGCTGTTGCGGATGGGCAGATTTGGCTGACACCGAACGAAAGGGCGAAAGAAGCCGTGGTGGACGCCATCAACGGGTGGGATCCAAGCGGTAATGCAGAATATTACTTTAATCCCGATACAGCAACAAGCAAATGGATCTGGTCAAGGGAACAAATTAAAAGAATCGGAAAACATATTTTTTGTAAGTAAAGAGGTGAAGGGAAATGATCAGGAATATAGTGATTGCCCTGCTGGTTGTAGTTGTTGCGGGAACTGCATTCTGGGGCTATCAAGAACATAAGGAAAAAAATGCAGTATTAATCAACGCGGAAAATACGTATCAGCGAGCCTTTCATGATTTAAGCTATCAAGTGGATATATTGCATGATAAGGTAGGCAGTACTTTGGCTATGAATTCACGTTATTCATTAAGTCCGGCTTTAACAGATGTTTGGCGTATCACTTCCGAAGCCCAAAGTGATGTCGGGCAGTTGCCACTGACCTTGCTTCCTTTTAATAAGACGGAGGAATTTTTATCCAAAATTGCGGACTTCAGTTATAAAACAGCGGTACGTGACCTTGAAAAAGAACCATTGAATGATAAGGAATATGCGACTCTCCAATCCTTATACACACAGGCCGGGGACATCCAGGACGAGTTAAGAAAAGTGCAGTATCTAGTCCTTAAAAACAATTTAAGATGGATGGATGTCGAAATGGCTCTTGCATCAGGGAAAGAAAATTCTGATAACACGATCATCGACGGATTAAAGACTGTGGAGAAAAAAGTATCTGGGTACGGGGAAACGAATGAGATGAATCCGACCTTTACTTCTGCACAACAGAGGGATGAAAATTTCAAAAATTTGCAAGGTAAAATCATTACAAAAGAAGAAGCAATTGCCACGGCAAAAAACTATGCACACTCAAAAAGCAAGAATTTGAAGGTGAATGTGGAAGAGAACGGAAAAGGTTCCGATTTTGGATTTTATAGTGTGAGCATCCTCGATAAAGATTCCGATACCGAATTGAATATGGATTTGACAAAAAAAGGCGGCTATCCCATTTGGTATATCAATAATAGGGACGTGAACAAAACAAATATTGATTTGAATCAAGCCTATACAAAAGCCGAAGAATTTTTAAAGGAACATGATTTCAGTTCACTTGATTTATTTGAAAGTGCTCAATACGATAATATCGCATTATTGAATTTTGTAACATCAGAAAATGGCGTCAAGATTTATCCAGATTCAGTAAAGGTCAAAATTGCATTGGATGATGGATCCGTTATAGGGTTTTCAGCCGACGAGTATTTAAAATCACATAAAACCAGGGAAATAGGGAATCCGAATATATCCGAGAAAGAAGCTAAAGACAAAATCAACAATAATGTTAAAATAATGGAAGAAGGAAAGGCGTTAATCATCAATGATATCGGTGAAGAAGTTCTTTGTTATGAATTTCTCGGTACGATTAAAGATGATACCTACCGTATTTTCATTAATGCAGATACCGGTCAAGAAGAAAAGGTGGAAAAATTAAAGAATTCCGAACCGGTATACGAGAATATAATTTAATTTAAACTATGATCGTGAATCATTAGTTGTAGGGGAATGTGCTTAGTCACTTTCCCTTTTTCTTATTTCATGACATAATAAATTAAATGATTATTGGATTATTTGGGAAAATCATAGGTAATATTATGCAGTTCCCTTCCGGTCAAAAAGGACGTGGACGATGATGGTCAAAATTGGGGATATATTAATGCTTGAACCGAAATACTCACAACAGAAAGAAAAGTTCAATTGTATGGTTGTCGAAATGGGACCAGGTTATGTCTATACCGACTTTCCCATTAATGTAGGGACTGGAAAGATTGCATTTCTCATGGATGGGACACAGTTCAACGTCACATTTTCCAATGAAGAGCAGGCAGTTTATGTATTCGATTCAGAATTGCTTGGAAAAGTGAAAGGTAGAATACCCATGATGCAGTTATTGCTGCCCGAAGCAGAAACGTTTGTGAAAATCCAACGGAGGCAATACGTGCGCCTGGATGTAACCTTGGATACAGCCATTCATCCAGAACATTCCGAGTTTACCCCTTTTCGCGCATTAACGGAGGATATCAGTGCAGGCGGAGCTTCGATAAGACTTTTAAAAGGCACTGATATTCAATCGGTTTCGCAATTATACCTATGGGTGGCGCTTACGTTAAAATCAGGTGGGATTCATTATTTAAGGCTGAAAAGCAAAGTCATTCGCGTAACGGAGAAAAAGCATGGAAATATGCTGCTGCACGTCCAATTTCTTGAACCTGCAAAAAATGATGTACAGACATTAATGAGATTTATATTTGAAAAGCAGGTGGATTTAAAGAAAAAAGGCTTGTATGTTTAACATGATTGAATGAAAAACAGCGATTCCATCCATACTGCTAATATAAACGGATGGAGGGTGCGGCTTATGAAAACATTTGAAAGACTATTAATTAAAGTGATCATCATCCAATTGGCCTGCTTATTTGTTTTCCAGTTCCTTTTGAGCAGGGAGGATCAAATCTTTGATTTGACCAAGCTCTCAAGGTATGAAGGTGTCACCAGCAATAATTATACGAAAATCATTGAAACATTCAATGGGACCCAAAAGTAAAAGCGGTGATCCGCTTTTTTTGTATGAAGATTTACAGGTAAAGGATAACGTTGATGGCTGTAGCGATCAAAAAAAGAACAAAGTTTATTTTGAAAGTGCACATCCCTTTTATTAATGATTTTCCCGTTAGTTGTGATAAAATGAAAGGGTACTAAATAATCAGCATGATTGTAGGATTCTTGGGAGGATTTATGGAAAAAAAATTATCAGTCGCAATCGATGGACCAGCTGCTGCTGGAAAAAGCACGGTTGCTAAAATTGTCGCAGAAAAGTTCAATTACATATATGTGGATACAGGAGCAATGTACAGGGCCCTTACCTATAAGGCCCTTAATCAAAAGATTCTTCTTGATGATGAACAAGCATTATCAAAAGTTCTCATCAATACTGAAATCGAATTAAGACCTAGTGAAAACGGACAGTTGGTGTTCTTGGATAATGAGGACGTGACAGCCCAAATCAGGAACAATGAAGTGACCGGTTCCGTTTCGGAAGTGGCAAAGCACCGGAGCATCCGGGAAGAATTGGTTCGCAGGCAGCAAACCTTTGGTGAAAATGGCGGTGTCGTCATGGATGGCAGGGACATCGGTACGCATGTTTTGCCGAACGCCGAAGTAAAGGTATTTCTAATCGCTTCTGTGGATGAAAGGGCACAGCGGAGGCATCAGGAAAATATATCGAAAGGTTTTCCATCAGATATCGAAAAATTAAGGGAAGAAATCGCAACAAGGGACAAACTGGACTCCGAACGCGAGGTATCGCCACTGAAAAAGGCGGCGGATGCTATCGAAATCGATACGACTTCATTATCGATTCAGGAAGTTGCAGAAAGAATCATGTCTTTAATAGAAGAGAGGAAAAGATGACATTGGATTTTTACACATTTGCCAAGAACGTAGTAAAAGGCATTTTAATGCCTTCGTTTAGGGTTAAAGCGCTCGGAAAGGAACATTTCCCTAAAGAGGGCGGAGTATTGATCTGTGCCAATCACATTGATAATCTGGATCCGCCCATAGTTGGTATGACATCTCCAAGGGATATCCATTTCATGGCGAAAGAAGAGTTGTTTCAAGCACCTATTTTAAAGGGTATATTACCAAGAGTGAATGCATTTCCCGTGAAGCGGGGCAATAGCGATCGGGAATCCCTTAGAAAAGGTTTGAAGCTTTTGAAGGAAGGCAAGGCGATTGGCCTGTTTCCAGAGGGAACCAGAAGCAAAACTGGTGAATTGGGAGAAGGCTTGGCGGGGGCTGGATTTTTCGCGTTGCGTTCTGATGCCGTTATCATACCGTGTGCAATCATCGGCCCGTATAAATTTTTGCGTCCGTTGAAAGTCGTTTACGGTCCTCCAATAAATTTTACCGAATATCGCGAACAGAAAATATCAGCCGATGATGCTACAAAAATCATCATGGACCATATTCGGAAATTGATTTCCGAGCATAAATAGTCCTTCATACTTGACAATTTTCTGATTTTGTTAGAATTTATAAAATAAGGGTATTGTTCCTTATTGCAGATGAAAAGGAATATAACTTTATTACTCTAAAAAAACTGTTTTTATCTTTATTAGGAAAGTGTTTTTATTGAACCACTTTAAATAAAATATGTGGCCGATGAAGAGGAAATTTGCTGATCAGTCATGGGTTAAGGAGGAGTTAGTAATGACAGAAGATATGAACCAGGTAGAAGTGAACGATTACAAAGTTGGGGATCAAGTTAGGGCAACCGTTTCAAAGGTAGAAGAAAAACAGGTCATGGTCGATGTGGAAAACAGCAAGACGGATGGAATCATACCCATCAGTGAGCTTTCAAGCCTGCATGTCGAAAAGGCGTCAGATGCCGTTTCGGAAGGTGATGCATTGGAGTTGGAAGTCATTAAAGTCGAAGAAGAAGCTCTCATTCTATCAAAACGTAAAATTGATGCTCTTAAAGCATGGGATGACCTGGAATTGAAATTTGAAAATGGAGACGTATTTGAGGCAGAAGTTAAAGATGTCGTCAAAGGCGGGCTTGTTGTAGATCTAGGCGTACGTGGTTTTGTTCCAGCTTCTCTAGTAGAAGACTATTTCGTTGAAGACTTTTCTGATTACAAAAACAAAACTTTAACATTCAAGATCGTTGAGCTTGAGAAAGACAAGAATCGCTTAATCCTCTCACATCGGGCAGTGGTCCAAGACCAAAAGGAAAAGCAAAAAGCAAACGTTTTGGATAAGATTGAAAGCGGGCAAGTGCTTGAAGGCTTGGTCCAAAGGATTACCGATTTTGGTGCATTCGTGGATATTGGGGGCGTAGACGGCCTTGTCCACATTTCCCAGCTTTCCCATCAGCATGTCGACAAGGCATCCGATGTCGTTTCAGAAGGGGATAAGGTACAGGTGAAAGTGCTATCCATCGATCGTGATAATGAAAGGATTTCACTTTCCATTAAGGATACCCTTCCGGGACCTTGGGCAGGAATTGCAGAAAAAGCGGCCAAAGGCTCTACACTGGAAGGTACCGTGAAACGCCTTGTTTCTTTCGGTGCATTCGTGGAGATTTTTCCAGGGGTAGAAGGACTTGTCCATATTTCACAGATTTCGCACAAGCATATTGCCACCCCTCAAGAAGTACTTAAAGAAGGCCAGTCTGTCAAAGTGAAAGTGCTGGAAGTCAATGAAACGGATCAACGTCTATCATTGAGCATTAAGGAACTTGAAGAACCTCAGTCCAATTACAACACATCAGATTATGAGCTCCCAGAGGAATCGAAGGGCTTTCAGCTAGGTGAAATGATCGGCGATCAATTGAAAAAACTCAAATAAAATAATAATGGTGATGGCCTTGGAGAGAAAACAACGAAAATTAGATCATATAGAATTTGCGCTAAAGACAGGACAGCAAAATAAAACCGGGCTAGAAGATATTTCGTTTATTCACCAAAGCTTACCAGGTATTTCCTTGAATAATGTGAACCTCACAGCAGAAGTTGGCGAACTTGAATTAAGTTCGCCAATTTTTATAAATGCCATGACCGGAGGCGGAGGCCCTGAAACCGAAAAATTGAATGGTGACCTAGCCATTGCAGCACGGGAAACAGGAATCGCCATGGCGGTAGGATCGCAAATGGCAGCCATCAAGGATTCTGGCCAGCAAGCTTCTTTTAAAGTTGTAAGGAAGGAAAATCCTGATGGCGTGTTGATTGGTAATCTCGGTGGAGAAGCAACAGTCGAACAGGCTAAGCGAGCAAGCGAAATGATCGGGGCCAATGCCCTTCAGATTCATATTAACGTCATCCAGGAATTGACGATGCCTGAAGGGGATAGGGATTTTGCGGGTACCCTTTCGAGAATAGAAAAAATCAACAGTACGATCGGAATTCCTGTCATCGTAAAAGAGGTTGGATTTGGGATGAGTATGGAAACGGTGCGGCAATTACATTCCGTGGGTGTTTCGATCATTGATGTAGGCGGGTTTGGCGGAACGAATTTTGCTAAAATCGAGAATGAAAGACGTGCAAAAATACTCGGATATTTTAATGAATGGGGCATACCGACAGCTGCTTCGATTGTCGAAGCTGTTAAGGTTTCACCACAGCTTTCAGTCATTGGGTCTGGTGGCATTCAAAGCCCTTTGGAAATTACAAAAAGCCTGGCATTAGGAGCCAAAGGAGTCGGGTTGGCCGGACATTTCCTCAAGATTTATAAAGAGTTGGGCTTGGAACAATTGATTAAAGAAATACATTACATACATGAAGATTTGAAGGTCATCATGACTGCACTCGGGTGCGGTAATATCCCAGAACTAAGGAAATCAAAATTAGTCATCAAAGGAAATACCTATCATTGGTTATCTCAAAGAGGCATTGATTGTTCGGCGTATGCTAAATGAATGACCACAAAAGGAAGCATCTCAATTGAAACAAATTGAGATGCTTCTTTTTGTTCAAGGAAGACTTAACTATTCCTTTTTCGTGCCTCTTCAGGGCCTTCCATACTTGTTGCCCCTTTATGACCAAGTGATTGGTCCCTGTCAGACTCCACGCGTTTACTTTCTTTTAATTTCTTCTCTTGCCGATCTTTTCCCATGTTCACACCTCCTTTTAATTGATAGGGGGAAGGTTTTCCTCATTAAATGCCGTGCTTTATGTTTATACTTTGAATAAACAAGCCATAATGTTCCTAAAAGGGGGACGCTGCATGGATGGAATTATATTTTATTGGATTTCATGGATAGTTTGGGTCATTGTCATGTTTTTTATTCCGAAAACGGTTCCCTTTCGTTTTGATTTTCTTTTTCATCTATTAGCCATTATGGTATTAGCGGGCTACAAACTGGAGGCTCCATTAATTTCCGTTCATTTGAGCGGTCCGTACCTTTTCTTTATAATGTGTGTATATATTAGGAAGAAATCAATCATCAAGATGATGGAACTGATCAGCGGAAGTCTTATTATCACTCTTGCTTATGCCAGCTTTCAACTTTTTTCTTTGCTTGATCCGATATGGCTCATCATGAAGCCCTCTTATCTTTTGTGTATTTTCCTGAATTATCTTATCCTATTACTTTTTAAAAATTGGAAACACCGATTGTTCGTCCTATTAATTGGGATGATCATGGGAGATATCATATATTCTGGATTACTTGCTTACCACTCTTTACCTTATGTGGGCCTTGCTTATGCATGGCATGATAATGCAGTTCTGGTTCTGGGCGCAAACATACTGTGGAGAATGTTGGAAATGGTTGGCCAATACATTTATTTAATATCCCAATCGAGATTTTTATCGAAACAAGGAAAAGAGAATTTTAATCAATGAAGGGTATAGGGAAAAATGGTAGGAAGTATTAGCCGCTTTATCAAAAGGCAGATGTATAGATGGAATCAAATGGAATTGGAAGGCTTTTATTCATACAATCATTGTTGATTGGCGAGAAATTTGTTACTATAGGATAGTTAGAGGTCTGTAGATAAATCGTAAAATGCTCTAAACAATTAAAAAGGAAGCCGTATGTCGAAGCTTTCTTCATTTTTTTGGGCTGTTTATAATCAAGTTTGAGCATGCAGGAGGGTTGGCTTCGCGTCACTTTTGGAACCGGGGCGTCAAGTGGACAAACTGCCCGTGAATACTTGATGAGTTTAACTGAACATCAGTTAGGATTTTCTTACTGATGAAAGATTCCTTTAAATGATGATAGATACAGCCTTTTCCTTTAAAAGGAAATGATGAAAATCAATAATGCAAAGCAACCGTAATATATGCATTCATGAATTTCGTGACTTTGACAGAGATATAGTAGCAGAAAGGGTGAATAGCAATGCCAAAACCGGTAATTGCGATAGTCGGTCGTCCGAACGTGGGAAAATCGACAATCTTTAATAGAATAGTTGGAGAACGGGTTTCGATTGTCGAAGACGTTCCTGGAGTAACCCGGGACAGGATTTATAGTTCTGGTGAATGGTTGACACATGATTTTAACATTATTGATACAGGTGGGATTGATATTGGTGACGAGCCGTTCCTGGAACAAATCCGCCAGCAGGCTGAAATTGCCATCGACGAAGCTGATGTGATAATTTTTATGACGAATGGTCGTGAAGGTGTAACGGCTGCAGATGAAGAAGTAGCTAAGATACTCTATAAATCAAGAAAGCCAGTTGTCCTTGCAGTAAATAAAGTCGATAACCCAGAAATGAAAGATCAAATTTATGATTTCTATGCATTAGGTTTTGGGGATCCATTCCCGATCTCCGGGTCTCATGGACTTGGTCTTGGTGACCTTCTGGATGAAGCGGCCAAACATTTCCCTAATTTCAGCGGCCAGGATTATGCTGATGATGTCATTAAATTCAGTTTGATTGGAAGACCGAACGTAGGAAAATCATCTTTGGTCAATGCATTGTTAGGTGAAGAACGTGTCATTGTAAGTGATATAGAAGGTACGACACGCGACGCGATTGACTCTCCTTATAAATATAATGGCAAAGAATATGTCATTATTGATACAGCAGGGATGCGGAAAAAAGGTAAAGTGTATGAAAGTACGGAAAAATATAGCGTACTTCGTGCATTAAGGGCAATTGAGCGTTCAGACGTTGTTCTTGTGGTCCTGAACGCAGAAGAAGGTATTCGTGAGCAGGATAAAAAAATTGCCGGATATGCCCATGAAGCGGGTAGGGCTGTCATCATCGTTGTCAATAAGTGGGATGCCATCGAGAAAGATGAAAAAACGATGAAGGATTTTGAAGAAAAGATCCGTGCCCATTTCCTATTCTTGGATTATGCGCCAATCATTTATCTTTCTGCCTTAACGAAAAAACGGACACATACCTTAATACCGGTCATTGATCAGGCTAGTGAGAATCATGCTATCCGGGTTCAGACAAATGTCTTGAATGAAGTGGTCATGGATGCGGTAGCGATGAATCCGACACCGACTCATAATGGCAACCGTTTGAAAATTTATTATACGACTCAGGTAGCGATCAAGCCGCCAACTTTCGTTGTATTCGTTAACGATCCTGAGTTATTGCATTTCTCATATGAGAGATTTTTAGAAAATCGAATTAGGGATGCCTTTGGTTTTGAAGGAACACCAATACGAATTTTTGGACGCCAGAGAAAATAGTAAAGGTGGTTATATCATGGTGAAAGATAAAGAAAGTATCGCAGTGATTGGAGCTGGGAGCTGGGGAACTGCTTTAGCGCTCGTAATCGCCGATAACCAGCATGAAGTGAGATTGTGGGGACATAATCAGAAACAAATCAATGAAATAAATCAAAATCATACGAATGAAAAATATTTGCCTGGGATTGAATTGCCTATGGGGATTAAAGGTTATTCTTCCCTTAAGGAAGCGCTGGCCGGGATTGAAATAATTATTTTGGCAGTTCCTACCAAAGCCTACAGGGAAGTGCTTGGTCAGATTGAAGAGGTTCATGATAAACCATTGACAATCGTTCATGTGAGTAAGGGAATTGAACCTGATTCATTGCTTCGTATATCGGAAATGATTGAAGAAGTCTCTTCGTCTGAATGGCTTAAGGATATAGTGGTTCTTTCAGGACCGAGCCATGCTGAAGAAGTAAGTCTCCGTCACCCGACAACAGTTGCCGTTTCTTCAAAGAATATGAAGGCTGCCGAAAGGGTTCAGGACATCTTTATCAATAATAATTTCCGTGTATATACAAATCCGGACATGGTTGGTGTTGAAATCGGAGGGGCATTGAAGAACATCATTGCTTTGGCTGCCGGCATTACGGATGGTTTAGGCTATGGGGATAATGCCAAGGCGGCATTAATGACACGGGGATTGGCTGAAATATCCCGTTTAGGGGTGGCCATGGGGGCTAACCCACTAACGTTTTCAGGTTTAGCTGGGATTGGCGACTTGATCGTCACTTGTACAAGCGTTCATTCCCGTAATTGGAGAGCTGGGAATATGCTTGGTAAAGGGCAAAAGCTTGAAGAAGTTTTGGAAAACATGGGTATGGTCGTTGAAGGTGTCAGAACCACTAAAGCTGCCTATCAACTAGCCCAGAAGTACGAAGTGAACATGCCGATCACAGAAGCCTTGTACGATGTTTTATTCAATGGGGAAAAAGTGAAAAAGGCTGTTGACCTTTTGATGAATCGTTCAAAAACGAATGAGATGGAAGAACTTTATAACATATTGGATAGCAGGCAGCAGGATTAACCTCCAATTTGTTGATTTTCATAAAAGAATTTCATTAAATTAGGCATTTGATGATGCGCCTTGCCGTGTATCAGCATACAATGCAACGAAAGTAAACTAGTAATTTGACCTCGGCACGGGGGATTTAGTCAAATGAGCAGAAGATATCCAGATATCTTCTGCTTTTTTTTATGCAAAAAATCATCGGATTTCATTTAATTTATGAGTATTTGAATAGATTATTCATTATTGCATAAATCATTCTACATATTTCCTTGTTTTTGGTTAAAAATCGACTATTTTTTTTGGTATGAAAATTGCGAAGTGTAATATGACCAAAAATTATTAGGGAGGGGAGGAAAGTTGGTTTACTTTTCTCGCTAAAAAAGGAAGGGGAATGATACATGCAAACAGGTAAACTGAAAAGGTCTTTAAATTTATGGCATATCGTATTGCTTGGTGTTGGATATATGACGCCGATGGTTGTTTTTGATACATTCGGCATAGTTTCCGAAAAAACGGGGGGGCATGTGCCAACCGCATATGTCATTGCTCTTTCAGCGATGTTGTTTACTGCAGCAAGTTATGGAAAAATGGTGAAAATCTATCCACAGGCAGGTTCATCCTATACTTACACACAAAAAACGATTAATCCACATTTAGGCTTCCTTGTCGGGTGGTCTTCTTTACTAGATTATTTATTTTTACCGATGGTGAACGGCATTTTAACAAAAATATACTTAACTGCTCTATTTCCGGAAGTATATCCATGGATATGGGTGGTGGCATTTGTCCTTTTAATGACATTCATTAACTTATTCAATGTTAATCTTGCAGCCAACTTTAATAGCTTCCTTGTTTTTTTTCAAATGTTGGTCATCGTTATTTTTGTGGCACTTGTGGTTAAAGGGGTCATGGGTGGAGAAGGCACTGGAGAGGTCTTGTCGATTCAGCCATTCATCGGGCCACATTTGGAAATGTCGACGCTCATATCTGGTGCTACAATCCTTTGTTTTTCATTCTTGGGGTTTGACGCAGTCACTACTTTATCGGAAGAAACATCGAATCCATCCAAAACGGTACCACGGGCCATCTTTTTGACTGCCCTTATCGGAGGGGGATTATTTGTGACGGCATCATTCTTTACACAGTTATTTTTCCCGGATATTTCCCGTTTTAGCGATCCTGAAGCAGCTTCTCCGGAAATTGCCCTTTTCGTTGGCGGGAAGTTATTTCAGGCTTTCTTTCTAGCAGGAACCTTATGCGGTACCCTTGCCTCCGGTCTTGCATCTCATGCTAGTGTTTCTAGGTTGCTATATGTCATGGGGCGTGACCAAATGATCCCGAAAAAACTATTTGGGTTTATCCACCCCAAATATAACACGCCATTTTTTAATGTCATATTTGTCGGGTCCATATCATTGGTTGCCTTATTCCTTGATTTGGTTACGGCCACTTCCCTCATAAACTTTGGGGCTTTAATCGCTTTTACCTTCGTGAATATTTGCGTAATCGTCCACGCAATAAGAAACAAAAGCTTCAGAACGATTAAAGGATTTCTTTCAACTATTCTTTCCCCGGTTTTAGGCGCGGCTTCGGTCTTCATCCTTTGGCTTAATCTCGAGATGAGTTCCTTGATTTTAGGGATTGTCTGGGCGGTAATTGGGATTGGCTATCTTCTGTATCGGACAAAATGGTTTACGGAATCCCCTCCGCTATTCCGTTTTGAAAAAGCACAGTGAATCTATTGTATTCATGAAACAAGGGTGGTTGTTATATGGCTGATGGGAAAATGAAGAGAGCGTTGCCTGTTGTTCTATTTTCGTTCATGGCGTCAGCGACTTGTGTTAGTGCTTATGAGCAAGAATATGTCACTTGGTAGGGTTCCGGGAGCCTGCTGGCTTGCTTTTATGGTGATGTTTTTCACAGCGTGCAGTTATGGAAAGATCCTTCCTTCGGCAGGTTTGGTATATGGGTATACGAAAAAAGTCTATTAATCCATATTCCGGTTATTTACTTGCAGGTAAGTCGATACAGATGAATTTAATCATTCGTTTGAATGGGTCGATTAATTGTTGTTCCGTATTTTCTTTACAGCATTACTTCTGTACCCGATTATGCACCGGCGCTGAGTTTACTGATTATTTCGACGTCTTGTCATGGACATATTCATCGTTTCACCCATCTGTGATATTTCATACGGGGCAAGGAGAAGTGACGGTATGGTGGAAGCCTCCCTATCTTTATAAAAAGCGCCCAGGGCGAGGACGGCCATCCTCTAATCATAACCAGCAGGGGTATGCTAAAGGCTAAGAAAAAGTGAGTGGTCCTTTATAAAATAAATGGTGCATTCCATATTTTTAGGTCAAAAGGGTCCGTTAAAGGACCCTTTTGTTGTGGAACGAATAAAAGTAAATGATCGAAATTGGGTATGGTGCATGTTATTTTTTATCTTGCAATTCAGAATTGTGATAAAATATAGGTTAGGTTACAAAAGGAGAGTGAAAATGTGTTATCTATTCCGGATGATAAAATAAGACCATTCATAACTATAACAATTGATCAGCCTACATTTTCAGACCAAAAAATTCATGAGATACAGGAACCTTTCTTCTTTCTTATGAAAGAGAATCAAGTGTTTGCGTATATCCGAATGGATGACCTCCCGTTAAATGAAAAAATAACGACAGTCGATCAGCTTTTACAGTATGCTTTTTCGATTGATAATGTCTGTAAATTGCACCCTAACATTTCCTTGCCGCATCTGTTTCAAATTATCGGTGAACCTATCGTACTGATAAAAACGGATGATGGCCTGCTAACCGGTTATGTAAAAAGGGAAGATGTATTAGCTGAATTATTCAAGCAGGACAGCAAACAAAATTTAGACCTGCTAAATGTGATTTTAACCTCCATTCCTATGGGGATTTTTGTGGCTGATAAAGAAAAAAATATCGTGAACTTTAATGAATCAGGCTTGAAGATGATAAAAAAGCCTTCTGATCAAGTCATTAATGAACCTGCTGCGAACATCTTCAATAAGCAGCATATACATAGCGTGTTTACCAGCAGGAGCAGTATTCTGAATCAGTTGGAGATTACTGATGTCATGAGTGTGCTTGTCGACTATAGCCCGATTCTGAACCATGAAAAAGAAGTCGAAGGCCTGATCATCATCGTTCAGGACTTACCGATGGTTGAAGAAATGGCCATGGAAATAGAATTGATAAAAAGCTCGAATAAAGACTTGAATGCCATTTTGGCGAATATCTATGATGAAATACTTGTAGTGAATCAAAAAGGAGAGCTGCTGCGCTATAGTAACAGCATCATCTCAGGATTCTGGGGGAAGGACTTAAAAGATTATATAGGGAAGAATCTCTTGCAATTAGAAGATGAAGGGATTTTTAATCCTTCGGTCACCCGGTTAGTCCTTGACCAAAAAAAGAAAGTATCGGTTGTCCAGGATACGAAAATGAATAAGAAAGTCCTATCCGTGGGCACCCCTGTGTTTAATGAAAAAGGCGATATAGATCGAATAGTCATTGCATCAAGGGATATAACGGAAACGACTCAATTGAAATCGGAATTAAATGAAATGAGGAAAGAACTGGACTCTTTCAAAAAACAAGATCAATTTTATAAAGAGTTGGTTTTTGCAAGTCCTAAAATGGAGCAGATAATCAGCCAAGTCAAGAAAATCGCTCATTTTTCATCTACTGTATTAATCAACGGGGAGTCGGGAGTAGGTAAAGAAGTGATAGCCGAGGCCATTCATAAAATGGGCAGGCGATCTAAACGGCCTTTCCTGAAGATAAATTGCGGGGCGATTCCGGAAAACCTCCTCGAAAGTGAATTGTTTGGCTATACGAAGGGTTCCTTTACAGGAGCAGATAAAAATGGGAAGGTAGGATACTTTCAACAGGCCGATAAAGGTGTTTTATTCCTTGATGAAGTGGGTGACATGCCCATACATCTGCAAGTCAAGCTGCTGCGGGTCCTCCAGGAACAGGAAGTGATTCCGATTGGCAGCACCACGCCCATTTCCATTGATGTTCAAATTGTTGCAGCCACGAATAAGAGTCTGGAAAAAATGGTCGAGATGGGCACGTTCAGAGAAGATTTATTCTATCGATTGAACGTCATCCCCATACATGTGCCCCCTTTAAGGGAGAGGCCGGAGGATATACCGCCGCTAGCCTTTCATTTCCTGCAAAAACTGAATGAAAGGTATCAGCGGAATTACCACTTTTCCCCCGATGCATTAAATATACTGGAAGTCTATACCTGGCCGGGGAACATTCGTGAGTTGCAGAACATGATTGAAAGATTGGTTGTTTCTGCAGATGAAGAGACGATCGATGCTGACTTCATTCAAAGGTTCATACCTGTGGGCAGTGACTTTAAACAATCGAAACCCATCATTACGAGAATTCTTCCACTGCAGGAAGCACAGGATCATGTCGAAGAACAATTGATCATGCTTGCCATGAAACAGTATAAAACCACGACCAAAGCGGCTAAAGCGCTCGGGATAAGTCAATCGTCAGTGAGCAGGAAGTATCAAAAAGTGTTAGCTGAACAGAATAAGAAAATCGAAAACAATGCATTTTGAATAAAGGCCGTTGCAAGTGATGCAAATCACTTGTCAACGGCTTTTATTTTTATTGACGGCATTAGGGGAGCTATTGATGACTTTCAAGATGATTATGCAAAGTGAAATAACGCTATGCACATTTGCATAGAATCGGAGTGATTTATCAAAAAGAAATGCGAATTTATTGGTTAATTAACTTGGCATGGTTCTTGCTTGATTAATAAGTATAAGAAAAAAGGGAGGTAAGCATCAAAGTTTCATAAAGAAGCAATCTTAATTAACCATCCACTAAAGTTATAAAAAAAAAGGAGATTAAAAAATGTCAATTAACGTAGAAAGTAAAAACACTCAAACTAACCAATCAGCAACCCAAGATTATATTAAAAAAGTGCTTCAATTAATCGAACAAAAAGAAATTTCAAAAGAAGATGCACAGTGGGTAACAAAAGAAACGGTCGAGAATTTCCGTGACCATGTAAACCCAGGGTTTTTGGAATACCGCAAGACGGTCACTAAAGACACACAATTCGCTTCGGTTGAGTGGTCTGATCAAGATTCCTGTTTTACGGATGTAAATGGAAAAAAATATATTGATTGTTTAGGTGGATTTGGTATTTATAATGTAGGCCACCGTAACCCTAAAGTTGTAAAGGCTGTAACCGATCAATTACAAAGACAAGCCCTTCATAGCCAGGACTTACTTGATCCATTACGTGCAATGCTCGCCAAGATCCTTGCCGAAATCACGCCGGGAGATCTAAAATACTCGTTCTTTACGAATAGCGGTACCGAGAGCGTGGAGGCTGCACTTAAGCTGGCCAAAATGTACAGTGACCGACACACGATCATTTCCACGACAAAATCATTTCATGGAAAAAGCCTTGGTTCACTATCGGCAACGGCAAAAGGCATGTTCAGAAAACCGTTCATTCCATTGATCCCAGGTGTGCGTCATGTACCTTTTGGTGATGTGGATATGATGAGAAAAACGTTTGAAAGTTGTGCGTTGGTCGGTGAAGATGTTGCTGCTGTACTATTGGAGCCAATCCAAGGTGAAGGTGGGGTAATCCTTCCTCCGCAAGGTTATTTAAAGCAAGTTCGGGCATTATGTGACGAATATGATGCGTTATTAATATTGGATGAAGTGCAAACTGGAATGGGCCGTACTGGTAAAATGTTCGCTTCCGAGCTATATGATGTTGTTCCGGACATTATTTGTTTAGCAAAAGCATTTGGCGGCGGGGTAATGCCTGCAGGGGCTGTTGTAGCTAATGAGAAAGTGTTTAAAAGCTGGTTCGACAATCCATTCATGCACACTACGACATTTGGCGGAAATCCACTAGCTTGTGCTGCGGCCATTGCGACGATCGACGTACTTTTGGAAGAAAACTTACCGCAGCGTGCTGCAGAAGTTGGTGAATACTTCTTAAATGGGTTAAGGGAAGTGGCTGATGAGCACAAAGATAAGGTTTTGGAGATCCGCGGCCAAGGTTTGATGATCGGTATTGAGTTCCATAAAGATGAAGTGGGCTATGAATTCTCAAAAGCCCTCTTTGATAAAGGCATCTTGGTAGCAGGTACGCTCATAAATTCCAAAACAATAAGGATTGAGCCGTCATTGACTATTAAGTTGGATGAAGTCGATACAGTCATTAAAGCGTTTAAAGAAGTCTTGCCGACGCTGCAATCTTAATTTATGTAAGCAGAAAAACAGCCTTAGGGCTGTTTTTTTTGAATTGGAGGGAGAGGGTATGGGGATTACTTACATATTTTTGTTTTATAACTGCTCCTCAGAAATTTTTTTCAAGAAAAATGAGTCATGAAAACGGGAATTACACAGATTAGACAAGGATTTAATTCCTTTAACGTAATTTGGTATGTTATAATAATTTCTGGAAAAAGGAGTGATGAAGATATGACACCTGCTCTGCAAAAAATGTGGATATCCTTTATAGCTATGGGCTTTATGGTTATCTCTATATTTCTAATCTACTTAAGCCGCTATAAATTAAAAGGTTTTTGGAGAGTCTTGACAGCAATTATCGCATACATACTTATGATTCTGGCCGGCTTGATCATCCTTATCGTTGTTCTTAGCGGGCCAACCACTTGATAGGTGAGGAGAAATGATGAGAAATTTTTTCAAAATATTATGTTTATTATGCATCTCTGTATCATTATCTGGCTGCTTATATCCGGAAAAGCAAAAAATGCAAAACCAACTGCCTTATAAAGAGCAAATACAATCAGTCCAAAGTGCAGTGGACCAATTTCAGAAAGATGAAGGCGGCATACTGCCCATCGTTACAAAAGATGCTGAAACACCGATTTATCAAAAATATGTCATAAAATTTTCTAAGATTTCACCGAGGTATATGGCTGAACCGCCAGACAATGCCTTTGAATCGGGAGGCGTCTTTCAATACATCCTCGTAAATGTTGAAAAGGATCCGACTGTAAAGCTGTTGGATGTCAGGATGGCGCAGAAGATTCAGGATGTTTCCTTGAGATTGACTGCTTATCAGCAAAGCAACGGATATCCGCCATTTAAGGAAAGGTTATCCGATAATGTCTTCACTCTTGATTATGAGAAAATGGGCCTGAAGGAAGCTCCGACGGTCACGAGCCCATTTTCACAAAAAGACTTATATCTTGTAGTCGATGGTCAAGGCAGTATTTTTGTTGATTATACCCCGGATTTACTTGAGGCATTGAAGAAGCATGAGGGGGAAATTAAGCCAGGTGAAGATATCCGAAAACTGCTGGTTCAGAGTTCGGAGTTCGTACCTGCCTATTCATTGCCATATACAATTGATGGAAAAACAAATAATCCAATATTTCTTACAAAATAGGCATAACCCTTCTTCTGCAAAATATATTGTAGGGGAAGGGTTATTTCATTTATCTTTATTTCATCTTACTTTTAAAATAACAACCCTTATATAAAATTTCTGGTGGAGGAAGGGATTGAACCAGGGAAATAATTGGAATAAATTTTTAGGACAACATCATAGATATATAATGTCCTAAATAAATGCAAATGGATAAACGAAATCCCAAAACTCTAATTCGGGAGGGGATACCTTGGAAAAGGTAGATATTTTTAAAGATATAGCTGAACGGACCGGTGGCGATATATACTTGGGGGTGGTCGGTGCCGTCAGGACTGGGAAATCCACATTTATTAAAAAATTCATGGAGCTAGTCGTCATTCCGAATATACCGTCAGAAGCGGACCGTGCCAGGGCACAGGATGAATTGCCTCAAAGTGCTGCCGGAAAGACGATCATGACGACGGAACCAAAATTCGTACCGAATCAGGCAGCATCGATTCAAGTAGCTGAAGGCCTCGACGTGAACATCCGTTTAGTCGATTGTGTCGGTTATACAATACCAGGGGCTAAAGGGTATGAAGATGAAAATGGTCCCCGCATGATTCACACACCTTGGTATGAAGAACCGATTCCGTTCAATGAAGCGGCTGAGATCGGTACTCGTAAAGTAATTCAGGATCATTCCACATTAGGTGTAGTCGTTACGACGGATGGATCGATAGGAGAAATTCCGCGAAGTGATTATTTAGAGGCCGAGGAAAGGGTTGTCGAAGAATTGAAGGAGGTTGGCAAACCATTTATCATGATTGTCAATTCCGTTCAGCCCCACCACCCGAATACGGTAGCACTGAAGGAATCCCTGCAGGAAAAGTATGATATCCCTGTATTGGCCATGAGTGTCGAAGGAATGCGGGAATCGGATGTTTATAGCGTACTGCGCGAGGCCCTGTACGAGTTTCCTGTCCTTGAGGTCAATGTTAATCTCCCGAGCTGGGTAATGGTTCTGCGCGAGGATCATTGGTTGAGGGAAAGTTACCAGGTCGCGGTTAAAGAGACCGTCAAGGACATTAAACGCCTGAGAGATGTGGATCGTGTAGTCGGTCATTTCAATGAATTCGAGTTCATTGACCGTGCCGCGCTTGCAGGCATTGAGATGGGTCAGGGTGTTGCAGAAATAGACCTATACGCCCCAGATGAACTCTATGATGAAATCTTGAAGGAAATTGTCGGTGTAGAGATCCGGGGCAAGGATCATCTGTTATCATTGATGCAGGACTTTGCATATGCTAAAGCAGAATATGATCAGGTGGCTGATGCATTAAGAATGGTCAAACAAACTGGATATGGTGTTGCAGCCCCATCCCTTAACGATATGAGTCTTGATGAACCGGAAATCATCCGTCAGGGAGCCCGGTTCGGTGTCAGGCTAAAAGCCGTAGCTCCTTCCATCCATATGATCAAGGTCGATGTCGAATCCGAGTTCTCGCCAATCATCGGTACGGAAAAGCAAAGTGAGGAATTAGTCCGGTATCTGATGCAGGATTTCGAAGACAATCCACTTTCCATTTGGAACTCCGATATTTTTGGCAGAAGCCTAAGTTCTTATGTAAGGGAAGGCATACAAGTGAAATTAGCGATGATGCCAGACAATGCGCGCTATAAATTGAAAGAAACACTGGAGAGGATCATTAATGAGGGCAGTGGGGGATTGATAGCCATCATCTTATAGAAAACGTTTAAAAGCTGGACCAACTCCATTTATGGATTGGTCTTTTTGCATGGGATGAACGGCAGGATCGCAGAAAAAATACCATTTATGAATGCTAATATTTGAAATGATCTGCGGTTATTTAGTATAATCTTAAAAAAACCCTGTGGTTAAGCGATTTTCAGCAATATAATAAGTTTAATTTCTATAAAAAAGGGAAATGATGAATAGCGAAAGACAAAATTTATAATATATACAATTATTAATGAAAAGATTCCCATTATTTTTTGAATTCCCTTGCTAAGCGAATAGGATTTGTGATAATCTACATACAGAAAACGCGTTATAACAGCGATTTCAACCTATTTATAGGTTTCCGGATGAATTATTTGGAAATTATTCGGGCTTGGTAATCCATGATTGCCAGGGAATGAAAATTTTTTGACCGAAACTAATATCAAATCACTATTATAGTGTTGTAATAATGATTTTTTATAAAGATCCCTTTTGGGAGGAGGTGAATGGCATGAACAAAACAGAATTAATTAATGAAGTTGTTACAGCAACTGAAATTTCTAAGAAAGACGCTACAAAAGCTGTTGATGCTGTTTTTGATACAATCTTAGAAGCTCTAAAAAACGGTGATAAAGTCCAATTGATTGGTTTTGGTAACTTTGAAGTTCGTGAACGTGCGGCTCGTAAAGGCCGTAACCCACAAACTGGTGACGAAATCGAAATTGCAGCTAGCAAAGTGCCAGCTTTCAAACCCGGTAAAGCGCTGAAAGATGCAGTGAAGTAATTCTACCATTACATACGGGTGCTTAACCGAAAAGGGCCGCGTGAAAACGCGGTCCTTTTTTTGCTTCTTAATTTCCATCTGTGATAATATAAAAGACAGTGAATATTTTTGAAACGCTAACAGATGGTAAATCCGCCACAAGGAAATGACCATCCGAATACCGCTTCCGACGAAACTGCCTTAAAGGCCGTCAATGTATGGGGGAATGGGTCGCTTTAATAATCTTAATTATGGATATCCGGGTGCAACGCCTTGGATTTTTTATCTGAATACATAATATTATTGATTTTTTAGGAGGTACAAAAAATGGCTAATGTTGATCATGCCAAATTAGAAGAAGCGGTTAAAATGCTTCTTGAGGCTGTAGGGGAAGACCCAACGAGGGAAGGACTGCTGGATACTCCTAGCCGTGTTGCCAGAATGTATGAAGAAATTTTTTCTGGACTTAATCAGGATCCAAAGGAATATTTCGATACTGTTTTTGGGGAGGACCATGAAGAACTCGTACTTGTAAAAGATATTCCGTTTTACTCAGTATGTGAACATCATTTAGTCCCTTTTTACGGGAAAGCCCATGTAGCATATATTCCGAAAAACGGAAAAGTGACTGGCCTAAGTAAATTGGCACGGGCGGTTGAGGCTGTATCGAAGCGTCCGCAACTTCAAGAGCGCATCACTTCTACAGTTGCTGACTCGATAATGGAAAAGCTCGAGCCACATGGTGTAATGGTTGTAGTAGAGGCTGAACATATGTGCATGACCATGCGCGGTGTAAAAAAACCCGGATCTAAAACAGTGACTTCAGCTGTAAGGGGAACGTTTGCGAAGGATCACCGTACTAGAGCTGAAGTGCTGGCATTCATTAAAGACTAAGGACATGGGGGCAGGAAAAAATGAATGAAAAAAAGATTCTGAATGATTTTGTCGTAATCAAAGCCATTGAGGATAGCGTGAATGTCATCGGGTTGACAAGGGGAACGGACACCAAGTTTCATCACTCCGAAAAGCTTGACTCAGGAGAGGTGATGATCGCCCAATTCACCGAGCATACCTCGGCAATTAAAATCAGGGGCCATGCAAAGGTCTATACTCCATTCGGAGAGATAGAAAGTGATTCCAAAAAGAATTCTCCTGACAAATGATAGCGTCTCAATGCCTGGTTAATTAGTAAATCAATCATCTGATATGGGTTTAACAAGCTGTAAATTTCCCGCATCCATTTTTTTGAAGAGCAAAAGACAATGGTTTCCTTATTTTTGGAAGTTTCATTTTATAAACGTTGACCATTTCATCTGATTGTTTTTATGGTATAATAATGTGTATTTGACACAGACAGAAACCAATATGTATGAAAAAAATTATCTTTCGGGGATGCAAGGGTGATCTCAATTGTTAAACATAACGGACGACATAAAGCAATTAAAACGATTAATAGAAACGAAAGCTCAACATCCATATTTATTGAAGTATATACAAAAGCCAAGCTTGGACGAAGATAAACTGATATTGCTTTGGGGATTGTTTAACGATTTGGACGTTACAAGCGAAAAACGGAATCAATATATCATTTCAACCATGTTAGTGCAAATAGCTCTGGATACCCATGAGATCGTCTCGAATTCGGGTGAAGGAATCGAGTCGCCAGAAGTATTGAAAAATCGTCAATTGCAAGTGCTTGCCGGAGATTACTATAGCGGCTTATATTATCAAGGGCTTGCCAGTGTAGGTAATGTTGACATGATCCGTATACTTTCAAGCGCGATAAAAAAAATAAATGATAATAAAATCATCCTTTACCAACAAGGTTCCATTAATGATGTACCAACGCTTTTAATGACGATAAAAGCGATCGAGGCTTCGCTGATTCATAAGCTGGGGGAGTACTATAGTGAGCCTGCCTGGATGGAACTATCGGAAGATCTGTTGCTTTTAAAACGGTTGCATGTTGAGAAGAGCAGTTATATGAAGTCGGGTCAATCGATAGTTTTTGATGTCCTAAGGGAAATGCCTTTTGATGACTCGATTGGTGGGGAAGTACCCATTTCGGAAAAAGAAGAACAGGTACGCAGCCAATTCGACAAGTGCCTGTGGGATGCCAGGCAATCCGTAGAGCGCTCGATGCGGAAACTTGCAAAGTTGGATGATGAGCTACTGGAAAGAGTGAAGGCCATCTTGGAACAAACAGAGAGTATAGCAAATTCATATGTGAAAGAAGGGTGAAACATGGAGCAGTCTAAAGAGCAAAAAGTTCATCATGTCTTTGAAAAGATCTACGGAAATTATGACAAGATGAATTCCCTCATCAGCTTTAAACAGCATCTTAAATGGCGTAAGGCTACAATGGCCATCATGAATGTCCCAAAAGGCGCCCATGCACTGGATGTATGCTGTGGAACAGCGGACTGGACCATTGCCCTTGCTAATGAAGTAGGACCAGAAGGAAAGGTTGTTGGTCTGGATTTTAGTAAGAACATGCTGAAAATCGGCGAACAAAAGGTGAATGAACTCAATCTAGATCAAGTCTCCCTAATGCATGGGAATGCAATGGAGCTTCCTTTTGAGGATAATAGCTTTGACTATGTCACGATCGGTTTCGGGCTGCGGAATGTCCCTGATTACATGAAAGTGCTTAAAGAGTTAAACCGTGTAGCCAAGCCGGGTGGAATGGTCGTTTGCCTGGATACATCACAGCCAACGATGCTAGGCTTTAAACAGGGCTATTATTTTTATTTCCGTTTCATTATGCCCATGTTCGGCAAATTATTCGCAAAAAGCTATAGTGAATACTCATGGCTGCAGGAATCAGCCCGGGATTTCCCAGGCATGAAAAAGCTTGAAAACATGTTTAAGCAGGCAGGAATGGAAAATGTCAGTTATAAGGCCCATTTCGGTGGGGTAGCAGCAACACATTTCGGGTACAAGCCTTCAAAATAAACAGAATAGCAATGGACAAAGCTGGGTGGAATGTATGAAATTTAAAATGATGTATTCATTTTTGAATGCAGATTTGCAATTAATAGAAAAAGAGCTGGAAGCCGCAATTGAAGCGGATTCCACGGTTTTAAGGGAAGCTTCCCTGCATTTACTGCAATCCGGTGGAAAACGGATCCGTCCGGTATTCGTCCTATTGGGTGCGAAGTTTGGCAACTATGATATTCATGTCGTAAAACATGTCGCAGCGACTTTGGAACTCATCCATACGGCCTCCCTTGTACATGACGATGTTGTGGATGATGCGGATTTACGCAGGGGATCGGCTACCATTAAGTCAAAGTGGGATAATCGTGTCGCCATGTACACAGGCGACTTCATTTTTGCTCGTGCACTGGAAATGATGGCGGTTATCGATTCTCCGCTTGCGCATCAAATTCTCGCTGATACTATGGTTGAACTATGTCTAGGGGAAATTGAACAAATAAAAGATAAGTACAATTTCGAACAGAATTGGCGGATATACTTTAGAAGGATCAAACGGAAAACGGCATTGCTCATAGCATCCAGCTGCCAGTTGGGAGCCATTTCAGCAGGTGTTGAAGAAAGGGTTCATCAAAAGTTATTTAAATTCGGATATTATGTCGGTATGTCCTATCAAATCACCGATGATATATTGGATTTTACGGCTTCGGAAGAAGAGCTTGGGAAACCAGCCGGCAGTGATTTGATTCAAGGTAATATCACTTTGCCCGTTTTGATTGCTATGGAAGATCCAAAGTTAAAAAAGCTTATCGAAACAGTTCGGGAAGATACGTCAAAAGACGAAATGTCCCATATTATCAATGCGATAAAAACTTCCGGTGCCATTGAACAGGCTGCGAGGATCAGTGATATGTATTTAGAAAAGGCTTTTACTGAATTGAAAGGCCTTCCTGCCATTAAAGCTAGAAAAACGTTATCGGACATCGCGAAAAATATCGGAAAAAGAAAGTTTTGATAATGGGAGTTGCGAAACTCATCAAACAATGGTAATATTCTAAAAGTATTGCCTTATATAGGCAAATAACAATGATACATATTAGGAGTGACATTCATGGAAAGAACATTTTTAATGGTTAAGCCTGACGGCGTTCAACGCAATCTAATCGGTGAAATCGTTTCCCGTTTTGAAAAGAAAGGCTTCCTTCTTGCAGGAGCGAAATTAATGGTGATTTCTCAAGAATTGGCCGAGCAACATTATGGCGAGCACAAAGAGCGTCCTTTCTTTGGCGAATTAGTGGACTTCATTACTTCAGGTCCTGTCTTCGCAATGGTTTGGGAAGGTGAAAACGTAATCGCTACTGCACGTCAAATGATGGGTGCGACTAATCCTAAAGATGCAGCAGCAGCAACGATTCGTGGCGACTTTGCCGTAACTGTCGGCAAAAACATCATTCACGGATCTGATTCAGCTGAAAGCGCTGTACGTGAAATCGGTTTATTCTTCAAAGAAGAAGAAATTGTTGAGTATTCTAAACTTGTAAGCGAGTGGGTTTATTAATTAATACGATCACTCTATAAAAAGCGGGTTCCATCGTCATTATGCGATGGAACCCGCTTTTTTTGTATGGCTTTTTTAGTTTCCCGGCAAGGTGAGGAATTATTTTAGTTTAAAGAAAATATGGCACTCTCCGATATATAAAGGGAAGGACCACTTAAAATAATTATGTGCAGGGGAGTCGTAGGAATGCCTCAAGAATATGAAGAGTTTATTCGTAATATCAAAATGTTGACAGGCATTGATTTGGCATTATATAAGGAAGGGCAAATGAAAAGGCGGCTAACAACTCTATATGAAAAAAGAGGATATCATTCATTTCGTGAATACTATAAAGACATTCAAACCAATTCCGGAGTTTTAAATGAGTTTTTGGATAGAATGACAATCAATGTTTCCGAATTTTATAGAAATGCGAAAAGATGGGAAGTGTTGGAGCGTAAAATCCTTCCTGGATTATTAGCAAGCAAAAAAAAGTTGAAAATTTGGAGTGCAGCCTGTTCAACTGGCGAGGAACCATATACGATTGCAATGATATTATCCAATCTGGTTCCGCTTAGCCAAATAGAGATATTGGCGACGGATCTGGATGAAAATGTATTGGCGCGAGCGAAATTGGGGTTGTATCCTGAACGTTCCTTAAATGAAGTACCTGAAGAAATCAAAAGGAAATACTTTGAGAAAAGGGATGAGTTTTATCGTGTCGATGATGAAATCAAGAGAAGGGTGACATTTAAAAAGCAAAACCTTCTCGCTGATCGGTTCGAACAGGAGTTCGATTTAATCGTTTGCCGCAATGTTTTAATTTATTTCACTGAAGAAGCCAAAAATTTATTATATGAAAAATTCAGTGCATCACTAAAAAGTGGCGGGGTCTTTTTTGTAGGAAGTACAGAGCAAATATTCACCCCAGGAAAGTATCAATTTGAAACGGTCGACACATTTTTTTATAAGAAAAAGTAAATACTTTGGATAAAAAGGGACTGATTCTGTACATAAACATTCAGTCCCTTTTCGTTTGTCGTGAAAAGGCAAATCCAGTAGAACTCAAATTTGAAAGATTAAACTATATCGAAAATGTTTAAGTACTTGTAAAATAGAGAGAAAAGTGATTAAATTCAAACAATATGGTTTTTACGTTTTACATATACCCATATTTCATAAAATTGTGGTATATTGATACATATACACTTTAAAGTGCTAAAAGGGGGCTGGAAGATGAGATATTTAACAGCGGGAGAATCACATGGTCCGCAACTGACTACTATCATTGAAGGGTTACCGGCAGGAATGCCGATATCGAATGAGGATATTAATCAAGAGTTAGGGCGCCGGCAAAAAGGGCATGGACGTGGAAGAAGGATGCAGATCGAGAAAGATCAGGCATTCATTTCTTCGGGAATCAGACATGGCTACACACTCGGTTCACCGGTTGCTTTAGTGGTTGAGAACGATGACTGGAAGCATTGGACAAAGATTATGGGAAGTGAAGGGCTTTCAGAAGAGGAAGCTGAAGAAATTAAACGTAAAATCACCCGGCCTCGTCCTGGTCATGCCGACTTGAACGGCGGGATTAAATATGGGCACCGCGATTTGAGAAATGTTCTGGAACGCTCTTCAGCCCGTGAAACGACAGTAAGGGTGGCTGCAGGTGCTGTCGCTAAAAAGCTATTGTCTTTATTGGAGATAGAAGTGGCATCGCATGTTTTGGAAATTGGCGGAGTGAAGGCAGAACCGCCAAAATACGAAACGATTCAGCAATTGCAACAAGTAACGGAAGAATCTTCTGTTAGATGTTTTGACAAAAACGTAGAGCAACAGATGAAGGATGCAATTGATGAAGCGAAACAAAAAGGAGATTCCATCGGCGGAATCGTTGAAGTCATTGTAGAAGGAATGCCTGTAGGTGTGGGAAGTTATGTGCATTATGACCGTAAGCTTGATGCAAAACTAGCCGCAGCGATAATGAGCATCAATGCTTTTAAAGGTGTGGAAATAGGTCTTGGATTTGAAGCGGCCCATCTATTCGGCAGTGAGGTCCATGATGAAATCGCATGGGACGAAGATCAGGGTTATTACCGGAAAACCAATCGCCTTGGCGGTTTTGAAGGCGGTATGACAACTGGAATGCCGATAGTTGTACGCGGTGTGATGAAGCCGATCCCGACTTTATATAAACCTTTGAAAAGTGTTGATATCGATACGAAGGAAGTGTTTGAAGCAAGTGTCGAACGTTCCGATAGTTGTGCGGTTCCTGCTGCAGCGGTAGTTGCTGAAGCGGTAGTTGCATGGGAGCTGGCGGCTGCCATCATTGATCAATTCCCTTCAGATCGGTATGAGCAATTAGCGGAATACATGAAATCATATCGGGAAGAAGTAAAGGGGTTTTAAATCATGGAATCCATCCAAATAAAAACGGCTTCCAAGCAATATCCGGTTTTAATTGGCAAGAGGGCAATAAATGAATTGCCAGAATTAATAACACACGAATTAAATCATCTAAACAAGATTCTGATCATAACTGATGAGAAAGTGGCGGCACTTCATTTGGAAACTGTGAAAAACGCTCTGATCAAGACAGGAAAACCGGTCCTTCATCATGTAGTGCCAGAAGGGGAGCATGCTAAAACTTTCGATGTGTTTTATGAATGCCAAAGCTTCTGCTTATCCCATCAGATTAATCGCAAGTCATTGATTATCGCCCTTGGCGGTGGTGCAGTCGGTGACTTGGCTGGATTCGTTGCGGCCACTTTTATGAGAGGGATTCCATTTATACAGGTTCCGACGACTTTGCTCGCCCATGATAGTGCAGTGGGCGGCAAGGTTGCCATCAATCACCCGCTGGGGAAAAATATGATTGGGGCCTTTCATCAGCCTGAAGCGGTCATTTATGATCTTGAGTTTCTTAAAACTTTGCCTCTTAAAGAATTAAGGTCAGGTTTTGCGGAAGTCATTAAACATTCCTTGATAGCAGATAATGAGTTTTATCTATGGTTAAAGTCGAATATTGTTGATTTGAATGATCTAACGGATGAACAGTTCCTGACAATGATTACAAAAGGAATTGGCATTAAAGCTAAAATTGTCGAAGAGGATGAGAGGGAAAACGGCATTCGTGCCTTTTTGAATTTTGGTCATACGCTTGGGCATGCTGTGGAAAGTTCAATGGGATACGGAAACTTTACGCATGGTGAATCAATTTTAATCGGGATGGTATATGCTCTTAGATTAAGCAGAAAAAAAGTGGATCTCGATTTTAAACTAGATGAGTTTATTGGCTGGGTTTCTTCTTTAGGTTATCAAATAATCATTCCAACCCGACTTGAACATGCAATGCTACTTGATTTAATGAAAACAGACAAAAAATCGGTCAATGATTCAGCTACCTTTGTTCTGCTAAACGAAGTGGGGTCACCGCTATTAATGGATATAGCCGACTCTGAGCTGATAGAGGAAATGGCGGATATGATATAGAGTTCTAAAGAAGGGGGGACTATGTGTGATAAGAGGAATAAGAGGTGCCACTACAGTAGAGAGAGACACAGAGATGGAAGTGATTTCAGCTGTCGAAAAGTTGATGGCGGAGATCATTCGGGTCAACGAGATTGATCCCGATATGGTAGCTTCTGTATTTTTTTCTGCGACGGAAGAGATTCGTTCTGTCTTCCCCGCCAAAGCCTTGAGGAAATTCGAAGGCTGGACTTATGTACCGGTTACATGCATGAAAGAAATACCGGTGAGCAACTCCCTGCCATTTTGCATCCGGGTCATGATCCACGTAAATACGACGAAATCTCAAAAAGAAATACATCATGTATACCAGGCAGGGGCTACGGTATTACGGCCAGATTTGACAAAGCAGATATAAGATGATTTTAAATCTATGAATATGATATACTACTTTCGCACTTTGTTACTTTAAAGTGATAAAAAATATATAGAGGTGATTGACATGAAATGGAATGAAGCGGTCCTTTCCTTGAAGTCTTATCAACCGGGAAAATCCACTGATGAAGTGAAAAAATTATACGGGTTGGAAAAAATCACGAAATTAGCTTCAAATGAAAATCCTTTTGGCTGTTCGGAAAAGGTCAAGGAATCCGTTAGGAATTCAACCCATTCGTTTGCCATCTATCCGGATGGATATGCCACGATGCTTAGGGAAGCTGTTGCAAAACATACAGGTGTGAAAGAAACTCAGCTTATTTTTGGAAATGGATCTGATGAGAACATTCAAATCATCTCCAGGAGTCTATTGGGATCAGGTAAGAATACGGTCATGGCAACAGGCACTTTTTCGCAGTATCGCCATAATGCCACGTTAGAAGGTGCGGAAATCAGGGAAGTTCCCCATATTGATGGTGCTCATGATCTAGAAGGAATGCTTAAAGTAATAGATGAAAAAACAGCGGTTGTCTGGCTTTGTACACCAAATAATCCAACTGGTAAATACATTTCGGAACAGGACTTAGTATCGTTCATCGAAAAAGTGCCGGAAGATGTTCTTATCGTTTTGGATGAAGCTTATTGTGAATATGCAACGGCTGAGGATTACCCAAGAACGAATCAATGGATTAATAAATATAAAAATTTGATCATACTCCGGACATTCTCAAAAATTTATGGACTTGCCAGCTTTAGGGTAGGGTATGGTTTGGCGGATGAAGATATTATTCAGAAACTAGATCCATCCCGGGAACCATTCAATGTGAACACATTTGCACAGAATATTGCTATCGTCGCTTTGGAAGATCAAGCCTTCATTGAAAAATGCAAGGAAGAAAATCAAAAAGGGCTCAAGCGGTACTATGAATTTTGCAATAAGGAAAATTTAGCTTATTACCCGTCACAAGGTAATTTCATCTTTATCCATTTTAAACAGGATGCCGACGTGGTGTTTCAATATTTGCTTGAACGCGGGTACATCGCAAGGTCGGGGAAATCTTTCGGTTTTCCTAACAGCCTGAGGGTAACGATTGGTTCCACTGAAGAAAATGAAGGAATGATTAATGCTATTAAAACTTTTTTGAATGAAGCTGAGGCACCTTCTGATTCGCTGCTTTAACGTTTCATCAAACCTAGAGGAGCATAAAAGATGCGGGGGAGAGAAGAGTGAAGGGTAAGGTTTTTGTAATAGGTTTAGGTCTAATTGGCGGATCACTGGCCATGGCTGTACGCCATGCACATCCTGAAGCCGTGATTGTTGGTGCGGACCTAAGTGAAAAGAATGTTCAACTATCGACGCTATTGGGGATCATTGATGAGTCTGTATCATCTTTGGAAGCGGGAGCACGTGAAGCTGATTTGATTCTACTTGCTGTGCCTGTCAATGAAACCGTGAAGATTTTAGCTCAATTGGCTGATATGGATTTAAAAAATGATGTCCTCATATCGGATGCAGGAAGTACGAAGGATACAGTCGTAAAGGCAGCAAAACCATTGATAGATAAAGGGGTGGCCTTCATCGGGGGGCACCCTATGGCTGGTTCCCATAAAAGCGGTGCTGCGGCAGCCAAATTGCATTTATTCGAACACGCATTTTATTTGCTTACTCCCGGCGATTCCATTGAAGAAGAAAAAGTTGAGCAGCTTAAACGGTGGCTGCAAGGGACAAGAGCTAACTTTCTGGTTGTGAGTCCTGCCACGCATGATAAGCTGACTGGGGTCATTAGTCATTTTCCGCATATTGTCGCATCGGGGCTCGTTAAGCAGGCAGAACATTACAGTAAGGAAAACAAGTTGATTTCAAGGCTTGCAGCAGGCGGATTCCGAGATATTACAAGAATTGCTTCAAGCAGTCCGGAAATGTGGCGTGACATTTTGTTACATAACCGGGATGTGCTACTTGAATTAATGAATGATTGGCTGAATGAAATGGAGCATATAAAAGGTCTGGTTGCTAGTGAAGATAGTGAAGAAATCCTTCGATTCTTTACCGATGCCAAGATTTTCAGGGATGATTTGCCTACACATGCAAAAGGCGCCATACCAGCGTTTTATGATTTATATATCGATATACCGGATTATGCCGGAATAATTTCTGAGATTACCGGATACTTGGCTCAAGAAGGTATCAGCATTACAAACATAAGGATCATTGAAACCAGGGAAGAGATATACGGTGTGCTGGTCATCAGCTTCCAAACGGATGTTGATCGAATTAAAGCTGCGGAGTGTATTTCTAGACATACAGATTATGAAACGATCCTGGCATAATATTGATAGGAAAGGATGGTTTTATGAATTCAAAAAAATTACAAACAAACATCCGAACTTTACGTGGTTCGATTGCCATACCTGGAGATAAGTCGATCTCCCATCGTTCAATAATGTTCGGAGCGCTTGCCGAAGGGGAAACGACAGTCACTAATTTTCTTCCAGGAGCCGACTGTTTAAGTACGATTTCCTGTTTTAAGCAGCTTGGAGTCCATATTGAGCAAGATGGCCAGAACGTCAAAATTGAAGGCAAAGGTTTTAATGGATTAAAGGAACCTGAATCTGTACTGGATGTCGGAAATTCTGGTACGACGATCAGGTTAATGATGGGCATTTTGGCAGGACAGCCATTTTCGGCCGTTTTGGCAGGTGATGAATCGATAGCCAAACGTCCAATGACCAGGGTAGTCAACCCACTTCGTCAGATGGGAGCAGTCATTGATGGCAGAAAAGGAGCGGAATACACCCCGCTCTGTATAAGAGGTGGCAAATTAAAAGGGCTTCGCTATGAATTGCCTGTAGCAAGTGCGCAGGTAAAATCAGCGATAATCTTGGCTGGTTTACAGGCGGAAGGCGAAACGGTCATTATCGAACCGGAAGAGACCCGTGATCATACAGAACGAATGATCCAAGAGTTTGGCGGGAAAATCGAAAAGGACGGTCACACGATTAAAGTAAGCGGAAACCAAGTCTTCAAAGGGACTTCCATCCATGTGCCGGGTGATATTTCTTCGGCTGCTTTCTTCATGGTGGCTGCAGCGATTACGGAAAATAGTGAAGTGGTGTTAAAGAATGTGGGCCTTAATCCGACAAGGACAGGAATCATCGAAGTCATGAAATCGATGGGGGCGGATATTACGATAGAGAAGAAGACGAGCGAGGGTGAACCAGCAGGAGACATCACTGTCAGAAGTTCCCGACTAAAAGGGACGACCATCAGCGGTGATTTAATTCCCCGACTTATCGATGAAATACCGGTAATTGCACTTCTGGCAACACAGGCTGAAGGGATAACGACAATCAAGGATGCAGCAGAACTTAAAGTGAAAGAGACGAATCGAATTGATACTGTTGCGAATGAGCTCTCCATCCTTGGGGCAGATATAACCCCGACAGCAGATGGATTGATCATCCAAGGACGTAAAGCCCTTAATGGAGGTAAGGTTACAAGCCATGGAGATCATCGTATCGGGATGATGCTTGCTGTAGCGGCTATGATAACGGATGGGGAAGTGGAACTTGCTGACCCTGATGCCATAGATGTATCATATCCACAATTTTTTGGGCATTTGAGTCAATTGATAAAGTAAATATAAAAAAAGTTTACATACCTTATTTGGTCTGTAAACTTTTTTTAAATGCTCAAAAGTGTTGAAAGCGCTAACATTCGGGCTTTTTTTACCTGTATGGTCATGAAAATAATGAAAAAGGGGTTCATGATCAAAAAGGAGATTCACCATAGCGTGGAGAATTAACTAGTAACCTTTTTTTAATGAGAATGGGAGGGGACTTCATCGATGGAATACAGGGCTACAGTGTGGTAAACTAATGAATACTGTTTACTATGCATCTCGCGTATACAAGGTATTTTGTTCTTGATGGAAGAATATGTTACATTATGGCGTGAGTGTGTGTATGACTAGGGACCAAGTCTATCTTGCAAAAGGAAGGATTCAACAATGAACACAGTGGAACAAGTTATACAGCATTTAAAAAAAGGGGAATTAACAGAAGCTCTTAAACATATAAATCGAATTAAAACATCAGAGTCAGCAGAGGACATATTGTTGCTGGCCGAAGAAATGCTCCAGCTTGGTTTTGCGGAGGAGGCAAAGGATCTTTTTGAACATCTGCTGCAGCTCTATCCCAATGAAGGAGAATTGATTGTTTCGTTGGCGGAAATCCTTATTGACATGGACCAGGAAGATGAAGCGATGCTGTTGCTTGAAAAAGTAAGTGCAGATGATGAAGTATATCCAAGTGCTTTGCTTTTGGAAGCGGACCTTTATCAATTACAGGGGATGGATGAGGTCAGCGAACGGAAATTACAGCAAGCCAAGGAAATGCTTCCAGATGAGATCATCATTGATTTTGCACTAGCTGAACTGTTCTTTCATCAAGGAAGGGATCAGGAAGCCATTGCAAATTACATAAAAGTTTTGAAACAGGAACAAGAAATCGCTGGTGTTAATGTCAATCAGAGGCTTGCTGAAGCATTAAGCAGTTCAGGAAAGTTCGAGGAGGCCCTTCCCCACTTTGAAAAGGCCTTACAGGATGGACTTGAAATCAATACCCTATTTGAATATGCATTTACAGCTTTTCAGGCAGGTCTTTATGAGACAGCCGTACGAAAGTTTATTGAACTGAAAGAATTAGACCATGAATACCATTCTCTATATTTGTACCTGGCAAAGAGTTATGAACATCTTGAAGATCTGGAAAATGCCTTGAAAACGGTCAAAGAAGGAATCAAGGCTGATGAATTCAATAAGGAACTTTACTTCTTCGGAGGAAAAATAGCTTTGAAAAGCGGGCTTGATGAAGAGGCGGAAAATCTATTTAAAGAAGCACTTGCCATTGATCCGGGATACCTGGAAGCTGCACTCACCCTATTGAAATTGTATACGCACCACGAAAGGTATGAAGATGTATTGGAGTGTATTGGTGAAGTAAGGCGATATGGAGAGGATGATCCGCAGTTTGAATGGATAGCTGCTGTATCTTATCAGCAAACCGAACAATTTAAAGAGTCATTAACCAGCTATCATAAAGCATATAATTCATTCAAGAACAATCAAGATTTCCTTGAAGATTATGGTTTCTTTTTAATTGAAGAAGGAGACAGAGCGACATCTAGAGAAGTATTTAATAAGCTGCTTGAGATGAACCCGGCGAATGATGAGTATGCAATGATTTTGGAGCGGCTAGGTGAAAGCACGGATGAATTGTAGATAAGTGAAACAACACTAAATCAAGACAGAGGAGGGAATTCATGGTGGCTGCCCCTGTTTCTGTGAATGAGAAGAAGGATTTTATTCGGTGGTTTTTAAATCATTATCAACTGAAACGAAGAGAATGCGTATGGATATTGAATTACTTAATGAGTCATGATCAACTAATGAAAAAGGTTCATTTTGTAGAAAATGCACAATATTGCCCACGTGGACTGATCATGTCGACACATTGTGTGGATGAAGTCCCTTTCAGGTTCTATAAGTCCAATATCATGACGACCGATGCAGAGAAATCTTTTCATGATATCCGTTTAAATCGGGATGAAGACATTTATATTCAGCTCAATTTTAAATCGTCTTACTCTTCCTATCAATATGCAGCGGTTCTCGAGCACAATCCCTTCATGCCGAAATCAACTGCATCGAATGAAAAAGATCAGCTGCTGGCTGAACAATTTTTAGAAAGAAGCATGTTGTATTTCCAAAGGGACCGTTTGCTTAAGGAAATCGATGAAGCACTTGATAAGCATGATGAACAAGCATTTAAGAACTTAACAGAACAATTGAATCAATTAAAAGTACTTGGATAAAATAAATTGACCTTTCCGTAATCAGGAAAGGTTTTTATTTTTTATAAAATATTGATAAAATCCACATTTTTGTAAAGACTATGGGTATATGGTAAAGATGTTATAAAAAAATGGTAAAATGAAAGGGAGTTGATTCAAAAAATCGGGAGTGAAGAAAAACATGAAGTGGACAGCAAAAGATCTTGACATGTATATGCAGTCAAAAGAGTACGTGGATACCGTTTTGATTCCTTTGGTTCCCCTATCTTTTAAAGGACAAATGAAGCAATCGGGCTCAATGAATGAATTTCTTACCATTTTAAGCTTGGAAATTGAAAAGCAGATGAAAGGAAGAATTCTTTTATTGCCAACATTTCATTATATAAGTGATGAAATGGATAAGGTTGAGCGGTTAAAGCGTTGGGCCAATGAAGTGAAAGAAAATGATTTCGAGCATGTTTTTTTTCTTACATCGGATTTTGAATGGAAAAAGGAAGAGCGGGAATTAGACAATAATTTAGTATGGATTCCTGCCATCCCCCTCGATGGGCTTGAAATTGAACAAGCAAGGGAAATGATTAACCAGCAAGTTCTCCAAATCCTTGATATTTTCTCTTATAATTGGAAAAATGAAAAAAAGTAGGATTTTTCGCATAATTTGACACATAGTTGCCACCTTTTGGGTTTTACAAATATTGACCTTGGTAAATTATTGAGATATCATGGAAATGTCCTAGTTTTATAGTGTCGCTATTTATTGGTCCTTTGGGCTCTCAGTATAGTAATAGAGGGGGGGAAAACGCATGAGCAAGCGTAATGTTTCACGACGTCAATTCCTTAATTACACACTTACTGGCGTTGGTGGATTTATGGCGGCCGGTATGTTGATGCCTATGGTTAGGTTTGCAATTGATCCTGTATTATCAGCTGATAAAGGCGGGGATTACGTTGCAACTAAACAGAAGGTAAGTGAACTGACTACCGAACCAACCCGTGTCGACTTTAGTTTTAAACAGGTCGATGGGTGGTATGAGTCTGAAGAAACAAATACAGCATGGGTTTACAAAACGGATGATGGTAAGATCGTTGCCTTATCTCCAATCTGTAAACATTTAGGCTGTACGGTAGGTTGGAATACGGATAAGACTAATCCGAATCAATTTTTCTGTCCTTGCCATTATGGCAGGTATACGAAAGATGGGATGAATGTGAAGGGGACACCGCCGGTTTCACCATTGGATGTCTTTGACACGAAAGAAAAAGATGGAATACTTTATTTGGGTCAACTAAAACCGCATGGGGAGGCGTAAACATTGCTAACAAAGTTATATGACTGGGTGGACGAGCGTTTAGATATTACGCCATTATGGCGGGATATTGCTGACCATGAGGTTCCAGAACATGTTAACCCCGCACATCATTTTTCTGCATTCGTATATTGTTTTGGTGGGTTAACTTTCTTTATTACGGTCATCCAAATCTTGTCAGGCATGTTCTTGACGATGTATTATGTCCCGGACATTAAAAACGCTTGGGAATCTGTTTATTATTTGCAAAATGAAGTTGCCTTCGGTCAAATTGTCCGTGGTATGCATCACTGGGGAGCAAGTCTAGTTATCGTTATGATGTTTTTACATACTCTTCGTGTCTTCTTCCAGGGAGCTTACAAAAAACCGCGTGAATTGAACTGGATGGTCGGCGTGTTGATTTTCTTCATCATGCTGGCATTAGGCTTGACTGGTTATTTATTGCCTTGGGATATGAAAGCGCTATTCGCAACGAAAGTTACTTTGACAATTGTCGAATCGGTACCATTGATGGGGCCGGCACTCAAGACGTTGATAGCAGGAGATCCAACCATCGTTGGAGCACAGACATTGACGCGATTCTTTGCAATCCATGTATTCTTCCTGCCAGCAGCATTATTTGCTTTACTAGCGGCTCATTTCCTGATGATCCGAAAACAAGGTATTTCAGGCCCGCTATAAAAGAATGGTGAACCAAAAACCAAATAAACCTTTTCATAAAGGAGGGGAATTGTTCAATGCATCGTGGGAAAGGTATGAAATTCGTAGGTGACTCGCGTATCTCCGCGGACCGTAAACCGAATATTCCGAAAGATTATTCAGAATATCCTGGGAAAACTGAAGCATTTTGGCCTAATTTCCTTTTAAAAGAATGGATGGTAGGAGCTGTATTTCTTGTAGGTTATCTTTGCCTGACAATCGCGCATCCGTCACCATTGGAAAGGATAGCAGATCCTACAGATACAGGGTATATTCCGCTGCCGGACTGGTATTTCCTATTCCTTTACCAATTACTTAAGTATACCTATGCTTCAGGTCCTTATAATGCAATCGGGTCCATGGTAATACCTGGTTTGGCTTTCGGGGCATTGCTCTTGGCACCTTTTCTGGATCGCGGTACAGAGCGGAGCCCGGCGAAACGTCCTTTTGCTGTAGGCTTCATGTTATTGGCAATGGCCGGCGTTTTCTATTTAACATGGGAATCCGCAGCCCATCACGATTGGGAAGCTTCCAAGAAGCAAGGAGCGATCGTGGAAGGTGCAGACATTGATAAAGAGAGCGATGGGTATAAATTGATGGATTCTAATGGGTGTATCAGCTGTCATGGAGCAGAATTAACTGGTGGAGCAGGAGCGCCAAGCTTAATTGACACTGGTTTAAAGCCAGAGGAAATCTCTAAGATCGCAGTCAAAGGCCAGGGCGCCATGCCAGCTGGCATGTTCAAAGGTACAGATGAAGAATTGAAAACATTAGCTGAGTTTGTTTCAGGTTTATCGACAAAATAATATTGCCATCAACAGATTTTCTTTCATATGCTGCAAAAGAAGCTGACGACCACGGTTGTCGGCTTTTTTATTGGTAAATTGAAGCGTTAATGAGAAGAAATTGAAAGGAATACTTGGTTTTCTGGTTGATGGCCTGTAAAATGAGTATACATGAGAATGTAAGTGAGGGTAAAAGAATGAATGTTATCTACAGTTGGCTTGCAAATCGGCAAATGCTCGTTTTGTTATTATTAATAAATATATTCGGAACAGCCTTTGGATATTATTGGTACGGTAGTCAATTGGAAAACACTCCGGCGATTTTTTTGGCATTTGTACCGGATAGCCCGACTGCCAGCCTGTTTTTTGTATTTGTTTTAACGGGTTTCCTATTAAGAAGGAATTTCGGACTTATGGAAGCCTTGGCGATAATGACACTATTCAAATATGGCATATGGGCAGTTGTCATGAATTTGATGACCTACGTGACAACAGGTTCATTGCCATGGGAAGGTTATATGTTAATGGCTTCTCATTTGGGGATGGCGATTCAAGGTATATTATATGCACCATTTTATCGAATAAAACCTTGGCATATGATAGTGGCAGGGATTTGGACCATACATAATGACATAATCGATTATGTTTTTGAAATGATGCCAATATATCGTGATTTATTGGTATATATGAATTCGATAGGTTATTTCACTTTTTGGCTCAGCATACTTTCCATTTTTGTCGGCTGGTACTTTGGATATAGAAATAAGCGAATCACCCTAACCTTCCCTTAAAAAAGTTTACTTTAAATACTGCTTTGTAAAAGCAGGGTTAACTTTTTTATGTTGAACGAGGTCTACTCATGTTTTTTCTTTCATATCGTTTTAGTAGAGATATGAGGAGGGACGAGTAGCATGTTGAAAAAATTCATATTAACCATTGCTGTTTTATTTGTCGTCTTACATTTCCCTGTCTATGCAGAATCCTCTTCAAGTTTGGAGCAATTAGATGACATTTCCGATAGAGCCTTGGAAATGACCAAGTTGAAGCGATATGGAGATTCGGAAAAGATGCTGACGTTTTTTTCTGACCGGTTTTTAAAAGAGACAGCAAAAGAGCAGATCCTTGACATGGACGAACTTCGAATTATCACTGTAGCTCATAATGAGGCCTTGATGACAATAAAGGATATGAACAAGGGAGATTCCGAAAAGGTTAATTCTGTTACAAAGTTCCGGCTTGTTGTTGATGCGGTCAAGTCTACCCATCAGCCCCTTTGGACAGAGATGGAAGATCAAATGATGAATTCTTTCCAGCAAACAAAGAACGCCGCGATCAATCAAGACACAATTACATTCAATAGCCAATTGAACTTATTCCTATCACAATATGAAATGATATATCCAAGCTTGAAAGTCGACCTTTCTAAAGAAACGATGCAGCAACTGGACACGAGGATCCAATACATCAACCAATACCGTCCGGAGGTAATCAGTGATGGAGAAAATCAAAAGGAACTGGATGCGCTGCAAAACGAATTGAGCACCATTTTTGATGAAATGGGGGAAGATGACACAGATCCTTCCCTTTGGTGGGTCATCATATCGACAGGCTCAATCATTATCATGACGCTTTCTTATGTAGGCTGGAGAAAATATAAAGGTGATAGGGAAAAACCAAGGAAAGAACATAATGATTAAAAAGACACGGGAAGAGAACACTATATTTGACACGGTTGCCTTCATTCCATAGAATTAAGAGTAATAATAGTTATAGGAGGATACCATGTATTTCATTTATTTGGCGATTATCATTTTAATCCCGATTTATGCACAAATGAAAGTGAAAAGCACGTATAAAAAATATTCAAAGGTATCGGCCTCTTCTGGCATGAATGGTGCTGAGACGGCACGGGCCATCTTGGACCAAAATGGACTGTTCAATGTCAGGGTCGAAGAGACACCTGGAATGCTTTCGGACCATTATGACCCAAGGGATAAAACGGTGCGTTTATCATCTGATAACTATCACGGCCATTCAGTTGCCGGTGTAGCGGTTGCAGCCCATGAAGTTGGACATGCGATTCAAGACAAAGAAGCATATGCATTCTTGCGTTTTCGCCATGCATTAGTACCGGTAGCTAATTTTGGCTCTAACATATCATGGATTTTGATTTTAATCGGGGTGTTAGCCAGAATTCCAGGCTTATTAATAGCAGGTATCGTATTTATGGCTGCCGCTGTATTGTTCCAAGTGATAACCCTGCCTGTTGAATTCAATGCTTCTTCTCGGGCAATGGATCAACTCGTTTCCGTTGGGGTCATCCGGAATGATGAAGAACGGGAAACGAGAAAAGTATTAAGTGCCGCTGCGATGACTTATGTTGCTGCCGCTCTTGTAGCCGTACTGGAATTAGTTCGTCTTCTGCTTATGTATACAGGAATGAGGGAAGAGGATTAATTTGAAAAAGGACACCATCTTGGGATGGGGTCCTTTTTTATTTTTAAAAGTATTGCTGCACATGGCTAATAAAATTCAGTTAATAGGGCAACATTCATAAGGATTGCATTCTATCGGCATGCCACAAATAAAAGGATTACCTTTCAATGGGATTTTTGTTTTCATCAAGGGTAAAGCCCTCACCCAATACATCATGCACTTCACTTACAGATACAAATGCATGAGGATCCACCGATGTTATGGCAGTCTTTAAGCGGACTAGTTCATTTTTACCAACAACACAGTAGAGTACTTCCCGGTCATTGCGGGTAAAGGACCCATATCCCCTTAATACGGTTACGCCCCGCTCCATATCATTCATGATTTTTTCAGCAATTTGCTTGTTTTTATCACTAATGATCATTGCACCCCTAGCAGCATAGGCTCCTTCTTGCATAAAGTCGATCACTCTGGCACCTATAAATACGGCAACAAGGGTATACATCGCTTGCCGGTAATCAAGGTAGGTTAGGATGGACAGGCCAATGACGACGGCATCAAAGATGAACATGGTCCGTCCCATTCCCATCCCCAAGTAACGATGGGCAAAACGGGCGATGATATCCACTCCGCCTGTTGTCCCACCGTAACGAAAGATGATGCCCAGCCCGACACCAACAAAAACCCCGGCAAACAATGCCACAAGCATCAAGTCGTTTCCGAGATCGATTTCGATTTGGTATCTTTCGAAAACCCATAGCCAAACGGAGAGGCCGACCGTTCCGATAATCGTATAAAAGAAAGAAGTGCGTCCCAAATATTTCCACCCTATTAAAAATAAAGGAATATTCAAAATCAAATTAGAATAAGAAGGATTTATTCCGATAAGTTGATATATAATCAAGGTGAGACCGGTGAATCCACCTTCGGCCAAGTTGTTCTGCATGTTAAAATGCACGAGGCCAAAAGCGAATATTCCAGCCCCAAAAAGGATGAATATAATATTTTTCAATTTTAAGCCCAAAAGCATGTCCCATACCTCCAAAGGTTTGCCTATCATTAATTTACTTATTATAACTAATTAACCAACTATGGGCAATTTTGATTCACGAACGTATCTGTTGTCTTCTGTTTCACTTTTAGCTAACATGGAGAAGGTATGATGTTTGAAAACGAAAATCAAGAATGGGTGACGATATGGAAAAGCATAAGACGATCCAACAGATGCAAGCGGAAGTCGACCAATACATAGGACAATTTAAAGAAGGATATTTCAGCCCTCTGGCCATGCTCGCCCGCATGTCTGAAGAACTTGGGGAATTGGCTAGGGAAGTCAATCATTACCATGGTGAAAAACCAAAGAAGGCAACAGAGGAAGAGAATACGATTGAAGCGGAATTAGGGGATATGCTTTTTGTTTTGATTTGTTTTGCCAATTCTTTAGGGATTGACCTTCAAAACTCGCATGATTTGGTCATGGAAAAGTTTACAACCCGTGATAAAGATAGATGGACAAGAAAAGAAGAGAAAATGGAGGAGGAAGGTAAAGATGAGTAAAGTGAAAGTGATTGTAGCTGGTCCACGTGGCAGAATGGGAAATGAAGCGGTGAAGCTTGTACATAGGACAGAAGGGTTTGAATTGGCAGCTGTCATAGATCGCAAGCATAACGGGGAAAGCATCTCCGCGATAGAAGGTTTTCACGGTATTGAAGCACCGGTTTTCTCGGATATAAATGAATGCTTTTCTTCTATAAAGGCGGACGTATTGATAGATTTGACCACACCTGAAGTGGGGATGTTCCATACTGAAACGGCACTTAATCATGGAATCCGTCCTGTAGTGGGAACGACAGGTTTTACTAAGGAAGATTTAGCGAAGCTGGATTCATTAACAAAAGAAAAGGGCATTGGTTGCATCATCGCGCCAAACTTTGCAATTGGAGCCATTTTGATGATGAAGTTTTCCCAAATGGCTGCAAAGTATTTCCCTGATGTAGAGATCATAGAAATGCACCATGATCAAAAACTGGATGCACCTTCTGGCACTGCTTCCAAAACGGCAGACATGATTGCAGCGGTACGTGAAACAAAACAACAGGGGCACCCTAATGAAAAAGAAACCATCCAGGGGGCAAGAGGTGCAAATGTAGATGGCATGCATATCCACAGTGTTCGGCTACCGGGGCTGGTTGCCCATCAACAGGTGCTTTTCGGAAGTGATGGAGAGCTATTGACGGTTCGGCATGACTCCTTTAATCGAGCGTCTTTCATGTCAGGAGTCAAACTTGCCGTCGATACCGTCATGAAATTGGATGTTCTTGTATACGGCCTTGAAAATATTATCGAATAGGGATCAGGAGGGTTTACGATGAAAATTGCCTTAATTGCCCATGATAAGAAAAAAGAAGATATCATTCGATTTGTAACAGCCTATAAAGCTGTATTTGAGCAGCATGAATTATTTGCAACAGGTACGACCGGGAAACGAATCATGCAAGAAGTATCACTGCCCGTCCATCGTTTTCATTCAGGACCTCTTGGCGGGGATCAGGAAATAGGTGCAATGATTGCACGCGGAGAAATGGACATGGTCCTATTTTTCCGCGATCCTTTGACATCACAGCCACATGAACCTGATGTATCGGCGCTTATACGACTATCAGATGTATATGAAATTCCCTTGGCGACTAATATGGGCACGGCAGAAGTGCTGATACAAGGATTGAAACATGGGTATATGGACTGGCTAAAACTACGGCAAAAACAAGGTGAGATAAATGAAAAACAAAAGTAACATAGATATCCTGGCTTTTGGCGCACATGCGGATGATGTTGAAATCGGTATGGGCGGCACAATCGCTAAATATGTGCAACAAGGCAGGAAAATTGTCATTTGTGACTTGACAAAGGCTGAAATGTCATCCAATGGTACCGTTCCATTGCGGCAAGAGGAAGCGCAGAAAGCTGCTGAAATCCTTGGGGTGAAGAGGATTTCCCTTGATCTACCTGATCGGGGACTATACATGAAAGCGGAATACATAAATCAAATCATTACGGTCATTCGCCAATATAAACCTGCCCTTGTATTTGCACCGTTTTTGGAAGATCGCCATCCCGATCATGGGAATTGTGCAAAATTAGTCGAGGAAGCAGTTTTTTCGGCAGGAGTAAGAAAGTATATGGAAGAAGAAGGCCTGGATTCTCATCGTGTCCAAAATATGTACTATTATATGATCAATGGGTTTCACAAACCGGACTTCGTCGTGGACATCACTTCTACAATATCGAAAAAGCTGGATAGCCTTAGGGCATATGGCAGCCAATTCGATAAAAGTCAAATATCTGTAGAAACACCGCTAGTTAATGGCTATATCGAGACTGTAGAGGCACGGGAGCGGATGTTCGGTAAAGAAGTGGGTGTCGCCTATGCGGAGGGATTCATGACAAAAAAACCATTTCTGATCGATGCCGACTTGTTAGGAGAAAAATAAGCTTATGAAATTAAAAATTGGAATTACCTGTTATCCTACAGTTGGGGGTTCGGGTGTCGTAGCAACTGAATTAGGTAAGATGCTTGCAGAAAAAGGACATGAAATACATTTCATTTCTTCAAGCCTCCCTTTTCGCTTGAATAAGATGTACTGTAATATTTTTTATCACCAGGTTGAAGTGAACTCGTATTCAGTCTTTCAATATCCACCATATGACCTGGCTCTTGCCAGCAAGATAGCAGATGTCGTAAAACGGGAGAAGTTAGATATCCTTCACGTTCATTATGCAATTCCACATGCTGTTTGTGCGATCCTTGCAAAGCAGATGTCAGGTAATGAAGTTAAGATCGTAACCACACTGCATGGTACGGACATAACCGTATTAGGCCATGATCCCTCATTGACCAATTTGATAAAATTCGGGATAGAGCAATCAGATGTCGTTACTGGAGTATCTAATTCCCTTGTTCAGCAAACGCACGAATTAATCGCGCCGGATAAGGAAATCAAAACCGTCTATAATTTTATTGATGAAAGAGATTACCATAAATCCAATTCAGATTACCTTAAGGATGAATACGGAATCAGTGAAGATGAAAAAGTGATCATTCATGTTTCGAATTTCCGTTCGGTCAAGCGAGTGAAAGACGTCATCCAGGCGTTTTATTTAACTCAAAAGAAAATGCCCGCAAAGCTTTTACTTGTAGGAGACGGGCCGGAAGTGACAACAGTATTGAAATTGGCTAAAGATCTTGGAATCGATGATTCGGTCTTGTTTCTTGGTAAGCAGGATAACCTTGCCGAATTATATTCAATCAGTGATTTGATATTCCTGTTATCGGAAAAAGAGAGTTTTGGACTTGTGCTGCTCGAGGCGATGGCATGTGGAGTTCCTTGTATCGGGACGAATATCGGGGGAATTCCTGAAGTCATCGTTGATGGGGAGACTGGTTATATTTGTGAATTGGGAGATGTCGATATGGTTGCTGAAAAAGCGGTGGGACTATTAAGTGACCCGATTTTACATAAACGCTTTTCTGAAGCTGCGCTGGAAAGGGCCAATACTGATTTCCACTCCGATACGATCATGTCAGAGTATGAAGCCATCTATATTCAAGCACTTGAAGGTAAATCCATGGAATAGGGAGGGGATGCTGATGGATCGATTATTCTTAAAATCAGTACCCATTTTGGAAGCGATAGAAGAAGCAGGATACGAGGCTTATTTCGTTGGCGGCTCTGTAAGGGATTATATCCTTGGCAGGCCCATAAACGATGTGGACATCGCCACTTCCGCAACACCCCAGGAAATCAAAAGGATTTTTCCTAATACGGCTGACATCGGAATCGACCACGGAACAGTGCTTGTCATTACGGATACCGGTACATACGAAATTACGACGTTTAGAACGGAAAGCGGGTATTCGGACTTTCGCAGACCCGATTCTGTACAATTTGTCCGTTCTTTGACAGAGGATTTGCAAAGAAGAGATTTTACGATGAATGCAATGGCAATGGATAAGACCGGAAAAATCATAGATCCATTTAATGGTAAGCGTGATTTGGCAGAAAAAAGGATTATCACGGTTGGCAACCCGCATGAAAGGTTTCATGAGGATGCATTGAGAATGATGCGTGCATTAAGGTTCGTAAGTCAGCTTGATTTTGATCTGGATCAAGAAACCTTTCATTCCCTTAAAGAGAATGCTCAGATCATCAGTGAAATCGCTGTCGAAAGAATCCTGGTTGAATTTGAGAAGCTAGTGGCCGGCTCCAATAGGATAAGGGCTTTCTCACTCTTGCTGGAAAGCGGATTATATCAATATCTGCCTCTATTCTCCAGTAAAAAAGATCATTTGACGGACTTACTGGACCTGCCGCTTCATCAGCTAAAAGCGGCAGAAATATGGTCTATAATCATGGTTCACACAAAGGATCAGGAACTCGAAAAGTCTTTGCGGGCATGGAAGCTGCCATTGAAAACGATAAGAAACATTCAACGTACGATACAGCTAGTGAAGAAAGAACCATCAGCCATCGATGTATTTCAGGCAGGTCATGGCGTAACAGTGCAAGCTGCTAAAGTCAAGGCGGCACTGACTGGCGGTAATGTATCGGATGCGGAGGAGAATGCACATCAGCGTTACAATGGACTTATTATAAAACAAATGTCGGATCTTGCCGTTACAGGAACGGATTTATTGAATTGGCATCAAGAAAAGCCAGGTCCATGGGTCAAAGAATACTTGGAAAAAATAGTGAAGGCTGTCTTGAATGAAGAATTAAGAAATGATAAAGAAGAAATAAAGAGGTGGCTGGCGAAATGCAATCTGAGTTAAGAACAAAGCTGATGGAAGCCCTATCAAAAGCGGATGGTGCGTTCATATCCGGTCAGGAAATTGCTGAATACATTGGCTGTTCGCGCACAGCTGTCTGGAAGCATATAGAAGACCTGCGCAGTGAAGGATATAACGTGGAAGCCGTTAGGAAAAAAGGCTACCGTATCATATCAGCTCCGGAAAAAGTGTCAGAGAGCGAAATACAACTTGGCTTGGAAACAAAAACGATCGGCAAGATGATCCACTATCAGGAGACTGTAGAATCCACTCAAAAAATAGCGCATCAACTAGCAAATGAAGGCGTTCAGGAGGGAACCCTCGTCGTTGCCGAGGAGCAGTTATCCGGAAAAGGAAGGCTAATGAGATCTTGGCATTCCCCGAAATTCAGCGGCATATGGATGAGTCTGATCCTAAGACCGAAAATCCCGATTCATGAGGCTCCGCAACTTACATTATTGGCCGCAGTCGCTGTGGCTCAGGCTATGGAGGATACCACTGATTTAAAGCCACAAATAAAGTGGCCGAATGATATTTTGGTGAATCGCAAGAAAGTGGTGGGCATCCTGACGGAGATGCAGGCGGAGTCAGATAGAATCCATTCCGTCATTGTCGGTTTTGGGATGAATATCAATCAGCAATTGGAGGATTTTCCTGAAGAACTGCAGGAAAAGGCTTCTTCCCTTTTCATAGAAAGTGGAGAGATAGTTTCAAGGTCCAAGGTCATTCAACGAGTATTGTTCCGTCTCGAAAATTTGTACGAACTCTATTTAGATCAAGGCTTCATGCCAATAAAGGATTTATGGGAGAGTTATGCGATCAGTCTTGGCCAGGTTATCAAAGCCAGTACGGTTAATGACACGATTGTCGGAAAAGCATTGGGCATAACGGATTCAGGCGTTTTACTTCTTGAAGACGGAAAGGGAACCGTACACTCGATATATTCTGCAGATATTGAAATTCAGTAGATTTTGTCAAATTCGTGAAAATTAAATAGAAATTTTTAATTTGGCTTGATATAATGCAAGTGGGCAGTATCTAATGTGAACTGCACCCCCATAAATACCAAATTATTTGAAAATCTGCCTTGATCCAGAGAACTGGACGGGGACGGAGGGATGAAACTTCTGATGAAACAAAGATTGACTAAAAGATAAGTCTGTGTCGATATTTGGCTTTTTAAGCCATTTTTCGTAGCAAAACAGATACTTTTTTAGTCAGTCTTTTTTTTGCGCATGAATGTATAGACACCAGTTTTCGCTGATGTTTTCATCTCCTCCATCAAAAGGAGGAAACGTAATGAAATTGTCCGGAGATTTTTTGAAAATGAAACAAAATCAAGAGAAAATTGTCATGCTGACGGCTTATGATTACCCGTCAGCAAAGTTAGCCGAACAATCAGGTGTAGACATGATTTTAGTCGGCGATTCTTTAGGAATGGTCGTATTGGGATATGAATCAACGATTCCAGTTACGGTGAATGACATGATCCATCATACAAAGGCAGTAAAACGCGGTGCACCAGATACATTTGTCGTGACGGACATGCCCTTTATGAGCTATCACCTATCTATGGATGAAACACTCAAGAATGCAGCCCGAATCATGCAGGAAGGTCATGCCGATGCCGTGAAGCTCGAGGGCGCGGATGATGTTGTTGAAAAAATATCAGCATTGACCAAGGCTGGCATCCCGGTTGTAGCCCATCTTGGCTTGACTCCTCAATCAGTCGGCGTTCTGGGCGGCTATAAAGTGCAAGGTAAAGATGCTGAAAGTGCAGCACAGCTCTTGGAAGATGCGAGAAAGTGTGAAGCGGCGGGAGCGATGGCAATTGTATTTGAATGTGTTCCATATCAAGTGGGGGAACTCGTTACACAGAACCTGGAAATTCCTACCATCGGGATTGGGGCAGGCGCAGAAACGGATGGTCAAGTCCTCGTTTACCATGATGTCATCAAGTATGGGGTAGACCGGCTAGCGAAATTCGTAAAAGTTTATGGAGATGCAAATGAACTGATTGGTCAATCGATTACAAGCTTTGTGAATGAAGTGAAATCTAAAGATTTTCCGTCGAAAGAACATACTTTTACAATGAAAGAAGAGCAGCTTTCTGAACTTTATGGAGGGAAAAGATGAAAACTTTTACATCAGCTGCTGATTTGCAACTGGCACTCAAAGAGGAAAAAAACAATCACAAAAGCATAGGCTATGTAGCGACGATGGGGTTTTTACATGAGGGGCATGCAACCCTTTTGGAAAAGGCTCGCAACGAAAATGATATTGTGGTATTGAGTATTTTTGTGAATCCGATGCAATTTGGACCTAATGAGGATTTTGAAACATATCCGCGGGATTTGGCACGGGATGAAAATGTCGCAGCAAATGGCGGAGTGGATTATCTCTTCTATCCGACAGTCCACGAAATGTACGGTGAAGAACCATCTGTGAAGGTTGTTGTCCAAAGCAGGACGGATGTTTTATGCGGTAGACAAAGGCCTGGACACTTTGATGGTGTAGCGACGGTCTTAACGAAATTCTTCAATATCATCCTTCCTGATAGAGCTTACTTTGGTAAGAAGGATGCCCAGCAAGTCGCCGTGATAGATGGACTGATCAAAGACTTTCATTTCCCTATCCAGCTAGTTGCTGTAGATACCGTTCGCGAAGAAGATGGGTTAGCGAAGAGCTCGCGAAATGTTAACCTATCAGATCAAGAACGCATGGAGGCTAAAGAACTGTACCAAAGTTTATTAAAGGCCAAAGAGGCGGTTGAATCAGGTGAAAGAAATGCAGCAACCGTCACGGCCTTAGTAAATGAACATATTGCTGTCCACACAAGTGGAGTGATCGACTATATTGAAATCTATCAATATCCGGAACTTAAACCACTTGAATCGCTGGCAGGAAACGTTATCATTGCAATGGCTGTAAAGTTCAAGCATGCAAGACTAATTGATAATATCATCTTATATGTGGAATGATTCATGAAAAATTAGGGGGAATTGAGATGTTTCGAACGATGATGAATGGGAAAATTCACCGTGCACGAGTAACTGAAGCTAATTTGAATTATGTAGGCAGCATTACGATTGATGAAGACATAATTGATGCGGTGGGTATTCTGCCTAACGAAAAAGTCGCCATCGTGAATAATAATAATGGTGCACGACTTGAAACGTATGTGATTGCGGGTGAACGGGGGAGCGGTGTAGTGTGTTTGAATGGAGCGGCAGCCAGACTGGTGCAGCCGGATGATATCGTGATAATCATTTCTTATATAATGGTTTCAGAGGATAAACTGGGGGAACACAAACCAAAAGTTGCGATCATGGATGAAAACAACAAAATCATTGATTTGATTTCAAACGAACCTGCAGCTACCATCATGTAAGCGAGGGCCGGCACATATGCATGAATCATGCATACAGGTGCCGGCCCTTTTAGTCTTTTGATGAACGGCTTGTTTCCTTTATTACGATTATTATGGTATAAAAAAGATAAGAGAATTCCATCAGGAAGTGGAGAAAGCGAAGTTTGAGGTGTACAATTCATGATGCAACGATATGTAGTGGTTGATTTGGAAACGACAGGGAATTCTCCAAAAAAAGGAGATAGGATAATACAATTTGCTGGCGTGGTCATCGAAAATGACCAAATTGTGGATGAATACTCGACATTCATCCACCCTGGACAGGAAATTTCCTTGTTTATTGAAGAATTGACCGGAATAAGCAACGAGACGGTAAAAAATGCACCTGACTTTGAAGATGTTGCAGAAAATATTGCCCGGCTTATAGAAGGGGCTTGTTTTGTTGCCCATAATGTTTTATTTGATTTATCTTTTTTACAGGAAGAACTAGTACGATGCGGGTTTGAGCCGTTTTATGGTTCCACCCTTGATACAGTGGAGTTAGCGAAAATATTAAAACCAACATCCGATGGATATAAGCTGCACCAGCTGGCTAAAGAAGAAAACCTGGATCATTCCAGGCCCCATCAAGCGGATAGTGATGCATATGCCACAGCTTTATTATTGTTGGAGTTGAAAAAAAAGCTGATGAACCTTCCAGTCATGACACTTAAACAGTTATATCGATTATCTTTTTCCTTACAAAGTGAGGTTTCCGAATTAATAGATGCTTGCATTGCAAGCAAACTTGCTAAAGCAGAAGTCCATTCACCTAATCTTATTACGTATAGGGGCCTTGCATTTAAAAAGGCCGAAAACGAAGGTGATCATAAAGACACGGAGTCGAAATTCCCGCTCGACGATGAGGAAAAAATAGCCATGCTTCAAAGTGCATTTCCTGCCTTTGAAGCAAGAAGCGGACAACTTGATATGATGAACATGATTCACCATTCCTTCGAATCCAGCCAGGATGCAATCATTGAAGCTGGGACAGGTATTGGAAAATCCATAGGCTATCTGCTTCCGGCTGTTTATTTTGCAAAAAAACATCATAAGCCTGTCGTCGTTTCGACGTATACGCTTCAGCTACAGGATCAACTTCTACAAAACGAGGTTCCTAAGCTTAAGAAAATTCTTCCCTTTACATTTCAAGCTGTTTTACTAAAGGGGAGAAGTAATTATTTGAGCTTGGCAAAGTTCGAAAGGGCATTGCGTGAAAAGGAAGATAATTATGAAACGGCATTAACGAAAATGCAGATATTGGTTTGGCTTACTGAAACCGTAACAGGCGATAAAGATGAATTGAATCTCACGAGCGGGGGTCAGCTATTTTGGAATAGGCTTCAAAGTGATGGTCTTACATACGCCGGTTTAAAACAGCCCTGGATTGAATTGGATTTTTTTGAACGGGCAAAAAGAACAGCTGCCAAAGCGGATATCATCATTACTAACCATTCGTTTTTAATGACGGATCTGCTTACAGAAGACGCCTTGATTCCAAAAAAAGGGTATTTGGTTCTCGATGAAGCACACCATTTGGAGCAAGCTGCATCTAAACAGCTTGGGAGCAGGCTTAATTACATTTCGGTGAAGACGGTTTTGAACAGACTGGGGACATCAGATCAAAAGCAATTATTATATAAATTGGACAGGATGCTCTTAAATAATGGATTGACGGATGGGAAGTCCATGCATGAATTAGATCAAAGGCTTAGTGATTTTTCGTATGAATTCGAACAGCTTTTTTATTATATTTCCAATCAGGCGGAAAAACTTTCACGTTCCATGAGTCCGAAACGGCTTTCATTCAAAATCGATGATGGAAGATGGGGTAAAGCGATTCTGGTCGCTGAGCGATTGGTCGATTTATTAGGATACATCATCACGGAGATAGAGAAAAGATTGGCTCTTTTATTGAATAATGAGTCCCCCTTAGGAAAAAATTCATTATTTCACTTGAATGATATTGAGGTGCTGCTTGGACATTTACAGGACACCAGGGACTCCTTGCATGAATTTTTCATCAAGCCGCATGAAGAAAATATTTATTGGCTGGATTATACGAATGCAGCACCCCAGCATGGGGTGACTTTGACGGTTCAGCCGATTGCAGGAAGTAAACGGCTTTGGGATTCCTATTTCGGGCGTCAAAAGAGTGTGGTCATGACATCGGCAACCCTCGTGGTGAAGAATTCTTTTAAGTATTTTAAAGAACAACTCGGTTTAGAGAACGAGCCAATGCAGACGGCAAGTTTACCTTCACCCTTTCCTTATAAGGAACTCGTAAAGGTACTGGTGCCAAATGATCTACCAGATATCAATTGCTTATCGGTGGAGGAGTTCTCCGAAACAGCGGCAAATCATATTATTGCTGCCGCTCAGGCAGCGAAAGGGAGAATGATGGTATTATTCACCTCGCATGAAATGCTGCGGGCCACCTATCATTCCATCAAAGACAGTGGCGTACTGGATGAGTTCACGCTGTTTGCCCAAGGGATTTCTGGCGGAAGCCGGATGAGGCTGCTCAGGAATTTCCAAAACTTCGAGAAAGCCGTCCTATTTGGGACAACCAGCCTATGGGAAGGCGTCGATATCCCCGGTGAGGATCTATCTTGTTTAATCATTGTCAGGCTGCCATTTTCGCCACCGGATGAACCAGTGACAGCTGCAAAATGCCAACTTCTCGAAAAACAAGGGCGCAATCCTTTCTCTGCGTATTCATTACCTGAAGCCCTATTAAGGTTCCGGCAAGGTTTCGGCAGGCTTATACGAACTCCAGAGGATAAAGGGATTTTGGTAATTCTTGACCGCCGCATCATCACTGCCAAATATGGACCTGAATTTCAAAAAGCCATTCCGGCTGTGGACTGGCACCAAGCCTCAATAACAGAAATGGCTGAAATGATAGAAGAGTGGATTTAAAGAATCTTTAAATCCTTCTTAATCTAAAATGAATTTTTAATAATTTATAAAGAAAAATTACTTTTGAGCTGGTATAATGTGATAGGTGGTAAAGCCTTCAAATCCTATTCATACCAGTGGTTGTTGACAAATTATTAAAATGGAGGGGCGTTTTCATGGAAAGTAAAATCGAAGTAATTTCAACAGTCAGGTTGCAACATTCTCCTGATCTGTATAAAATTGTGGATTCTTTGAACCGAACATTGAAAAAAGATGACTTAATGTTCGGTCTGGCACTGGATTCCCAAGATCAAGAAAAAGCGATATTTACAATTTATCGTACATAGAAAGAAGGAAAAGCAGCTTTGAAAAAATGGTTGATTATTGCTTCTATCCTGGTCCTTTGTTTTATCGGATTTGTCAGCGGGGCATATATTAAAGCGTTGCAGCCTAAAAAAGAGGCTGGTAATGAGGCTTTCCAAAAGGCAAAGGAAGAGGGCGGCCTTGTGACCATGGAAGAATTTTACGCTTATAATGGGCAGGATTCATACTCCGTAATCATTGGTAAGGGGGAAAAAGGGACTAAAAAAATAGTCTGGCTTCCTGAGGATAAGAAGAAAGAAATGGTAGTGGAAAACTATAAAGATGGTAAATCAAAAAAAGAGATCTTAAACATTGTCAAAGAACAGCTTAATCCCCAAAAAATCATTTCTGTTAAGCTAGGCATGGAAAAGAACGTTCCGCTTTGGGAAGTAACGTATCTTGATGAATCCAAGCGTTTTAACTATGACTATTATGATTTTAAAACTGGGGAATGGCTGAAGTATTATCGAAGCATTTAGAATGGAGGATTAATTTAAAATGAAATTAGCGAAGCGCGTTCAGTCATTAACGCCATCAACAACATTGGCCATCACGGCAAAAGCAAAGGAACTTAAGGCCCAAGGTCTAGATATAATTGGTTTGGGGGCTGGTGAACCAGACTATAATACGCCAAAACATATCATAGATGCAGCCCTTCTTTCCATGAATGAAGGTCAAACTAAATACACGCCATCCGCTGGTCTGCCGAAGCTAAAAGAAGCAATTGCGGCTAAATTGAAGCGTGATCAAGGCCTGGAATACAAACCGTCTGAAATTGTAGTTGGCTCAGGTGCAAAGCACGCGCTTTACACATTGTTTCAAGCTATCCTGGATGAAGAAGATGAAGTCATTGTTCCGATACCATATTGGGTGAGCTATCCTGAGCAAATCAAGCTTGCTGACGGTAAGCCTGTTTATGTAGTAGGTACGGAAGAAAATCAATATAAAATCACTAAAGAACAATTAGAACAAGCAATTACCGAAAAAACGAAAGCGGTTATCATCAACTCTCCAAGCAATCCAACGGGCATGCTTTATTCCAGGGAAGAATTGGCAGCTATCGGGGAAGTTTGCCTGGCTCATGATATCTTGATCGTTTCCGACGAAATTTACGAAAAATTGGTTTATGGAAATGCTAAACATACATCCATTGCAGAGATTTCACCAGAATTGAAAAAGCAAACGATCATCATCAACGGTGTTTCTAAGTCGCATTCGATGACGGGCTGGAGAATTGGTTATGCAGTCGGTGATGAGTCCATCATTAAAGCAATGACGAACCTTGCAAGCCATAGCACATCCAATCCTACCACAACTGCTCAATATGGTGCGATTGCCGCTTATGAAGGTACACAGGAGCCTGTTGAAGAAATGCGTCAGTCATTTGAAGGCCGTTTGAATACGATATATGATAAATTGGTTGAAATTCCAGGAATCAGCTGCATTAAACCGCAAGGGGCATTTTATTTATTCCCGAACGTTAAACGTGCAGTTGAATTAACAGGGTACAGCAATGTCGAGGAATTTACGACTGCGTTGCTGGAAGAGGCGCAAGTGGCTGTTATTCCAGGTTCAGGTTTTGGTGCACCTGATAACATCAGGCTCTCTTATGCAACTTCATTAGAGTTGCTGGAAGCAGCAGTTGAAAGAATACATTCATTCGTTAATTCAAAAATGGCATAATTTTTCAAAAACCTGCAGACTACCTGGCTACATCAGGGTCTGCAGGTTTTTTTCGATTATATTTCGATATGGTACTTTCGGGAAGAAGACATAATAAGCGTTTTGCAAAACAAACTTGTAAAGAAGAGTGCAAATCATATATGATTTTTAATGAAAATCGATTGCAATCATATATGATTTCATATATGATGAAAATATGGAAGAGAAAAACAAAAACCCCAGCAAAAAGCAAATAGCATATGAGCACCTTCGTAAATTAATTTTGGATGGAACATATGGTTCTGGACAGCGGATCATTATCGATCAAACGGCAAAAGAACTAAGTTTAAGTCCGATTCCTGTCAGGGAAGCGATCAGGCAACTGGAATCTGAAGGTCTTATTCAATATAAGCCTTATAGCGGAGCAGTGGTTACAAGCATTAATGAGAGCGAATACATTGAAACTCTTTCTGTTTTATCTTTGCTTGAAGGATATGCAGCTGCCCTCAGTTCTTTAACGATGAATGATCATGATTTTGAAAATCTAATTAATTTAAACAAAGAAATGGAAAAAGCCCTCCATAACTTTGAATTAGAGCTGTTTGGTAAGTTAAACGAATGTTTCCATGCGGAAATTTATGAAAAGTGCGGAAATTCCTTTTTAAAGGAGGAAATTAAACAGGCGCAACAAAGAATGAATAGAGTCAGAAAATCCATGTTCACCATGGTTCCGCAGCGCGCAGTCCAATCGATTCGCGAACATGAAAGCATCATAAAGCTTCTAAAGGAAAAAGCATCTTTTGAAGAAATTGAATCATTGGTGAGAAAGCATAAACTGAATGCCATCAGCACATTCAAGCAGAGGGCGGAAACTAATCACGATCAGGCACTTTGATGACCTTGGCTTTGTTTTATAATAGTCGATCGATTATTCATAAAATCAAAGCCATTTTTTTCACTTGTATTATTCCGAATATTCAAATAATGAAAGGGTGGTAGAAAAAATGTACGAGGAAATCAAAAGTCGATTAAGAGGATCCATCGCTCCCGTTATCACTCCGTTTGATGACAAGATGGAAGTGGATGTAAAGGCAATTGAAAATCTGGTAAACTGGCATATTGAAAGCGGTTCACATGGAATCTCGGTATGCGGTACTACCGGAGAGCCGAGTTCATTAACAATTAAGGAACGGGAATTAGTGATGGAAACGGCTATTAAGGCAGCAAAAGCCCGTGTTCCAGTTGCACCAGGTACTGGATCTGCCAATCAGAAAGAAACGTTGCATTTGACAAAAATGGCACAGGAAATGGGTGCGGATGCTGCTTTAGTTATCGTTCCTTATTACAATAAACCGAATCAACAGGCACTTTACAATCATTTTAAAACGGTAGCCGATTCTGTTGATATCCCGATTATCGTTTATAACATTCCTGGAAGAACGGCGACGAATTTAGAAGTGAAGACATTGGCACGTCTTGCTGAAGATTGTGAAAATATTATTGGTGTAAAGGAATCTAATAAAGATTTCGAACATGTGAACCGTGTCTTATTGAATTGCGGAAGGGATTTTCTCTTATATTCGGGCATCGAATTACTATGCTATCCAATGTTGGCTATTGGAGGGGCAGGACATATAAGTGCAACTGCAAATATCACTCCTAAAGAAGTTGCGGAAATTTATAACCTTTGGGTGGAGGGGGATGTGGATAAGGCACTTGATCTCCATTACAAATTAATGCCATTGAATGATGTTTTGTTTAAAGAAACCAATCCAGGACCATTAAAAGCTGCGATGGGGATGATGGGGAAAATCAATCCTGCATTAAGGCCGCCAATGGGTCCGCCTTCGGAACCATTGGAAAAAGAACTGCGTGAAACCCTTCAATCATACGGGTTGATTGACCCAATAATCCAGTCATAATTGCTAGATTGGGAAGATTGCACGAATCTAATAGATTATTGTCATCTTCCCGAATTAATTTCTAAAGGAGGATTTATCATGCAAACTTTTCCCGTGCAAGATGTCAAGCATTACATCAATGGTCAATTTGTCGATGGAATCTCAGGGAGAACATTTGGAAATTTAAGCCCTTTTAATAATCAGGCAATAAATAATGTGGCAGAAGGGTTTAAAGAGGACATCGATCAAGCGGTAGCCGCTGCAAGAGATGCATTCGATAATGGTCCATGGAGAACGATGAAAGTGGAAGAAAGATTGAAGTACATTAATAGGATTGCTGATTTAATTGAAGAAAATGCAGAAGAAATTTCCTTTTTGGAATCCCTTGATACAGGGTTGCCGATTAGCCAGACAAAAAAACAGGCGGCAAGGGGAGCGGAGAATTTCCGGTTTTATTCTGAGATGGTGAAAAGCAGGCTAATAGGAGAGTCGTATCAAGTGGATGACACATTCATCAATTATACGATTCATAAACCGATAGGAGTGGCAGGATTAATCACTCCTTGGAATGCGCCATTCATGTTAGAAACCTGGAAGATCGCCCCGGCCCTGGCTACAGGTAATACATGTGTCCTTAAACCGGCGGAGTGGTCCCCATTGACTGCCAATAAATTGGCACAAATCATTGACCAATCCGGTCTGCCGAAAGGCGTATTCAATATCGTTCACGGTTTTGGGGAAACAGCAGGGGCGTCCTTGGTTGCCCATCCTGAAGTCCAATTGATATCCTTTACCGGAGAAACGACGACTGGCGCTGAAATCGTTAAAAATGGTGCAGATACAATGAAACGTTTTTCCATGGAACTTGGAGGTAAATCGCCAGCGGTCATTTTTGAAGATGCCGATCTAGAAAAAGCCCTGGATTCTGTGGTTTGGGGAATTTATTCATTCAATGGGGAGCGCTGCACAGCCAATTCCAGATTATTTGTCCATGAATCGATAATAGACCAGTTCGTTGCAGAATTGAAGGAACGTGTTCATAATATCAAAATTGGAAACCCAATGGACCCAGAAACGGAAATCGGACCGCTGATCCATCGTAACCATTTTAACAATGTCTCCCGTTATCTGGATATAGCAAAAGATGAAGGGGCGGAAATTGTAAGCGGTGCCATACCGAGTGCGTTCAAGGAAGGGAATTATATTGCCCCGACGCTTCTCTTGAACTGTACAAATGAGATGACGGTGGCGCAGGAAGAGATTTTTGGACCAGTCATGGCAGTCATTCCTTTCAAGACTGAAGAGGAAGTACTGAGAATGGCTAACGATGTAAAGTATGGGCTCGCTGCTTATGTATGGACCAATGATATGAAACGTGGACATAGGTTTGCACAGGCTGTCGATAGCGGGATGGTCTGGGTGAATTCCCAAAACGTAAGGGATTTGCGGATACCGTTTGGAGGATCGAAATATAGTGGGGTAGGACGTGAAGGCGGCCATTATAGCTTTGAATTCTATACGGAAACACAAGTTATCCACGTGGCAATTGGTGAACATCACATTCCGAAATTTGGAGACGTAAAACAAAATGCTGTTTCTTCTGCTGAAAAATAATCCGTGTTTCATTAAAGAAGGGGAGAATACTATGAACTTTTCTATTATTCGTGTTGCAAGAACGATACTTAATGTAACAGATCTGGATAAATCAAGAGCCTTTTATGTGGATGCTTTAGGTTTCATTGAAACGGAAAGAACGAATGATCACATATATTTACGTGGTTTAGAGGAAGCGCATCATCACTCGCTTATTTTGCAAAAGGCAGAAAATCCAAGCGTTGAAGCAATAGGATACAAGGTTGAAAAAGAGGAAGACCTTGAAGAATTGGAATCTTTTTTCCTATCCAAGGGAATGAAAGTGAAGTGGATGCAGGAAGGAACACAGCATGCACTAGGCAAGTCGCTACGAGTTCAGGATATTTCAGGATTGCCAGTGGAGTTTTTTAGCAAAATGGATAAAGCCGAGAGATTGCTTCAACGATTCGATATACATAGGGGTTCAAGGGTCCAAAGAATCGATCATGTGAATTGCTGTGTACCAAATGTGCAAAAAGCCTATGATTTTTACGTGAAAGAATTAGGTTTTGCGTGCTCGGAAGACACAGTGGATGAATCGGGCAAATTATGGGCGACGTGGCTTCATAGAAAGCAAACGGTCCATGACCAGGCATTCATGAACGGAATCGGTCCAAGACTTCATCATGTAGGCTTCTTTCTGCCTGACCCCCTTGCACTTATCCATGCCTGTGATGTACTGGCTTCACTGGGATATGCCCAGTCCATCGAACGCGGACCAGGAAGGCACGGTCTATCCAATGCATTCTTCTTATATTTAAGAGATCCGGACGGTCACAGGATCGAATTATACAATGGGGATTACTTAACGGCTGACCCTGATACCGAACCGATTCATTGGGATTTGAATGATCCAAGACGCCAGACATTCTGGGGAGCCAAAGCTCCGGATTCATGGTTTGATGAGGCATCTGCTGTACTTGATATAATATCAGGTGAAGAAGTTCCTCTTAAAGAACCGATTCTGGCAAAAAGCAAGCCTGAATTCATCATCTAAAGAGAAACGGATTTAGGATGAATGATCGAACGTTCGGCAAGACATACCATTGACTCCCACGGTCAATTGGATAGGGCACTAGTGCGTATAAGCCTGTTCAAAGACCAATTTTCACCATTTAAGGGAGCAGAACTGGTGAATGGTTGATGGAAACTGCTGGATTATCGAAGGTCCGTTTACTGAGTTTATAATGTAACCTTTCAAGAATCAAAGGAAGGAAGATGGATTTGGATATCATTCATGTTCAGCACCCAATTTCCAGTATATATACGGCAGTAGCAGAACCGTGTGTGCTGGCTCTTGGATTTTTCGACGGAGTTCATCTTGGCCATCAAGAATTGATACATCTAGCTAAAAGGATTGCCATACAGCAAGATTTGAAATTGGCAGTCATGACATTTTTTCCGCATCCAAAGCAAATCTTAGGAAACGCTCAACCCCAAACATATATGACTCCTTTAGAGCAAAAAGCAAAAATTATGCAAGGTTTAGGTGTAGAAACCTTGATAGTCGTGAACTTCGATTCCGCATTTGCCCATCTTTCACCTACTGGCTTTATCGAGGATTATCTATGTGGATTTAAATGCAAGCATGCCGTGGCTGGATTCGATTTCCGCTATGGACATAAAGGGGAAGGGAATATGGAAACGCTGAAAATCGAAGGTAAGCGATTTTTTGAAGTGACGGAAATGAAGAAGTTTGAAATCGATCATGAAAAAGTAAGTTCCACTAAGCTTAGAAACTTGATTGCAGAAGGTCGGTTCGCAGATATCCCGCCATTCCTTGGCGCATACTTTGAAAGCCAAGGGACAATCAATTCCAAGGAAAATCAACACGTCATCGTTACATTATCGGAAGCATTCCTGACACCCCCGACAGGCGCTTATTTAATCGAAATCCAGAACGAAGGAAATGTTTATGAGGGAATTGCCTATCAAACAACGGATGGATCCTTTCATGGGAGTTGGCACTTACTTTTCAATGATGATCTTCCCTTGGAGGGAAAGAAGATTCATATCAAATGGAAAAGTGAAAGTATAATGAAGCCGGAACAGATGATTGATATGCGAGCCAAGTCTATTACGAAAGTGCAAGCCTTCTAAAAAGATATGGTCCGGGACAGGGCAGCAGTGGGTACCTACTGCTGCCCTACCTGTAAGCGTCACGGTTAGACAATGGGAGTACGGAAAGCTTAGGGAATGAGCTTAGACCCTCTCTGTGCAGATGAGTTTGTTTGGATTTTGGGATGGAAGGAAGAAAGAGGCTGATATTGGAGAGGCTCAATACTACTAGTGCCGCCCTTGAAAAATAAATATCAGAAGAGGTGTATAGAGATGGTTCGGTTGGAAAAAAACCTTGATGAATCGGAACAAACTAATCTAGTGGATTATGAAAAGATTGTTGCCTCCAAAGAGTTTCAGAATATGCTTTCCGATAAAAAGAAATTCGTCATCCCTTTTACGATTTTCTTTATGGGATATTCCCTGCTTTTGCCCTTCTTAGTTTTTTACACAGATATCCTGGATCACTCTTTCATTGGAGACATAACCTGGGCATGGGTGTACGGTGTCTCCATTACGGTAATGTCTGTTTGGGTTTGCAGCATATATGTAAGGAAATCAGAAAGAATCGATGAACAAATAAAAGAAATCATCGAGAAAGAAGGGCTTTGAATCATGAATTGGACAGTTATTATTCTCTTTGCGCTAATGTCGATAGGAACCCTTTTCATCACATATTTCGCTTCAAAAAAAACTAAAACGGCAGGCTCTTTTTATACGGCTGGGGGAGGGTTGACCGCTAGGCAAAATGGACTTGCATTGGCCGGGGATTTTATGTCGGCTTCCACGTTTTTAGGGTTGATTGGGGCATTTTCCTTAACGGGGTATGATGGATTTTTCCTGATGTATGGAGCACTTGTTTCATTTCTTGTCGTGTTATTCCTAGTGGCTGAACCTTTAAGGAACTTGGGGAAATACACATTGGCTGATATGGTGACTACAAGGTTTAAATATAAACAGGTCAGGGGAGTGACCGCCTTTAATACCCTGGTGATATCAGTCATGTACATGCTGGGGCAACTTGTTGCGGCAGGTGCTTTATTTAAATTGCTTTTAGACATCCCGTATAATATTTCTGTCATCATCGTAGGTATTGTCATGTTGGTATTTGTTCTATTTGGGGGGATGACGGCGACGAGCTGGGTGCAGATCATTAAAGCCATCCTGTTGATAGGAGGAGTGTTTATATTATTCATGATCGTCATGTGGAAATTGAATTTTAGTTTCATCGGAATTTTCACTGATATGAAAACCGCAACACCCATGGGTGCAGATTACCTGAAAGCAGGTATTAAATATGCCAGTGGGTGGGATGCAGCTTCCTTATCGCTGGGCCTAATTCTGGGAACGGCAGGTCTGCCTCACATTTTAATACGTTTTTTGACTGTCCCGAATGCACGAGTGGCAAGAAAGTCGGTTGTTTGGGTGATGTGGATTATGGGTGCCTTTCATATCATGGTCATTTTTCTGGGATTCGGTGCTGCGAAGTTGGTTGGAATATCGAATATCATGGCCGCTAATCCAGCGGGTAATATGGCTGCGCCTTTATTGGCCCAACTTGTGGGCGGGGACATCTTATTCGCATTTATTGCGGCCGTTTCCTTTGCAACGATACTCGCAGTTGTTGCGGGAATCGTTTTAACAGGAGCCACCGCCTTTTCACATGATTTTTATAATGAAATATTAAAAGATGGAAAGGCGACGGAAAAACAGCAAATGACGATGGCTAGATGGGCTTCCGTTGGTGTGACTGCACTTGCAATCGTTTTATCATTAGGTCTGCAGGAATTCAATGTAGCGTTTCTGGCATCGATTGCCTTTACACTGGCGGCTAGTTCGAATTTGCCGGTAATCCTTCTTACGATCTATTGGAAAAAATTCAATAAAACCGGAGCGATAGTCGGTATGATGACAGGTCTTATTGGTACGCTTTTGCTCGTGGCTCTAAGTCCAAATGTCTGGAACCCGGTCCCCGTAGCCACCATAATGACAGGTGACCCGATTTTCCCTTTGAATTCACCAGGAATCGTTTCCATTCCGCTTGGGTTCCTAGCATGCTATTTAGGTGCCCTGTTCGGTAACCGCAGGACGGGATTGAAAACGGTTACAAAAGACAATTATAATGAAATCCTCGTTAAGTCCAACACCGGTCATGATGTTAAGGGTGTTTTGCGACATTGAATGATGTAAAAGCATGCCTATAAATAAAACACAGGTCATCGCACTTATGAATGGATCTGAAAAAGCAGCCATCTAATGATAGGTTGCTTTTTTCTTTTCATTGGATAATGAAATTCAAACAAACACGAAAGATTATTAGAAAGAGGTACAGATGCACTAATACTCAAGGATAACTGTCCATTCATTCAGAAAATGTTTCTAGAAATTTGACGGCACCTTTGGAAAGATAGCGTTCTTCGAGCCAAATAAGGGCGGCTTCCGATTGTACTTCACAATCTATCACTTCGATTATTTTAATACCCTGGGTTGAAAACGATTTGGATGTGGTTCGTGGCATGATGGTAGCGCCTATTCCTTCCTTCACCAAAGATAAAATCATGGCAGCATCAGGACATTCACATACAATCTTAGGTTCAAACCCATGTCTGAAGCACTCATCCACTATAAGTTCATAAGTTCCCTGTCCGCTTACCCTATGCAGCAATAGGAGGGGATAATCCTTAATTTGTTTAAATTCGATGGAGTCTGGGATGTCCCATTCTTTTGGGGTGACAAGCACAAAATCTTCCGGAGGAAGGTTAATCGATGAGAATCGCTTACCGTTAATGGGAAGCCGTACAATGGCCAACTCGATTTCCCTGTTTATTAAGCCTTCTGTCAAACGGAATGTATCACCTTCCATTAACTTGAAGCGTATGTCAGGGTATTTTACTCTAAAGGCCCTCATCCTTTGCGGAATGTAAGAAAAGCAAGTTTTTACTGATCCTATGGAAAGAGTGCCCTGTATTCCTTTACTGACTTCCTTCACTTCCAGTAACGATTCTTCAAACTGGTTTAATAGAGCTTCGGCTTTTTTATATAGGACCTTGCCAGTTTCAGTGAGTTCAAGTTTCTTTCCATTCCGGTCGAAGAGTTTTTCACCGATTTCCATTTCCATTAATTTAAGTTGCTGGCTAAGGGGGGGTTGAGCCATATGTAATTTTTTTGCTGCTTTGGTTACTTGTTCTTCCTGAACGATCGTCACAAAATACTTTAATTGCCGGATGTCCATTATATACACCTCATACATATGATTTACATATACATATTGAATTTTTTAAGTATTATATATATATCTTAACACATGGTATATTTTGTTATAGGAATTAATTCAATTTTTGGAATTTATTTAATTGTAAGCGCTTCATTTATATTGATGCTAAAGGGGGATGTAAGAATGCCAGCTAAAACAGGTAAAGAGTATATCGATAGGGTGGATAAAGCAAAGGCGAATGTATGGATCAATGGAGAGCAAGTAAAAGATAAGATCAGTCAACACCCAGCTTTTAAAGGGGTCATGAAATCACAGGCAGAATTATATGATTTGCAGCATGATTCCGCGAAAACTGACATCATGACTTATATTTCACCAACCTCAAACGAAAGAGTAGGGACCTCATTCATGCAGCCGCGGACAAAGGGAGACCTTGAAAAAAGGAGGAAAATGATTCAAGAATGGGCAAGGCATAATAATGGAATGATGGGACGTTCCCCTGACTATATCAACAGCGGGATGATGGCGTACGGCACTGCAGCTGATATGTTCGGCACTCAGGATTCGGCATTTGCTAAAAATATGAAAGATTATTATGAACTCTGCAGGGAAAAGGATTTGTCGTTGACACATACCCTGATTCAACCCCAGGTTAATAGGGGAGTTAGTGCCGCAAAGCTTCCGGACCCTTACATCGCTGCAAGGATTGCTGGCAAGAATTCAGAAGGGCTTATTATAAAGGGAGCCAGGTTATTAGCTACACAAGGAGGAATAACGGATGAAATCATGGTTTTCCCTTCAACATTGCTTAAACAATCGGAAGAGGAAAACCCTTATGCATTCGCATTCTCCATTCCAAATAATACACCAGGGTTGAAATTCATCTGTCGTGAATCATTCGACTATGGCAAATCACATTTTGACCATCCTCTTGGTTCAAGATTTGAGGAAATGGATACGATTATCGTTTTTGATGATGTAGTCGTTCCTTGGAATCGTGTATTTGCATATGGGGATGTCGGCATTTGCAACAAGGCTTATAATGAAAGTAATGCAGTTGTTCATATGACCCATCAGGTGGTAGCGAAAAATATCGCCAAAACCGAGTTCATTCTGGGGATTTTGCAACTAATGGCGGAAACCATCAATATCGGTCAATACCAGCATGTTCAGGAAAAAATTTCGGAAGTCATCATAGCGCTTGAAACGGTAAAGGCTTTCATTACAGCTTCGGAGGCAAACGCGAAAGTGGATAAGTGGGGAATGATGACACCCGATTTTACACCGTTAAATATAGCCCGTAATTATTACCCGAAGATTTACCCTAGATTCAGTGAAATCATGCAGCTTCTTGGAGCTAGCGGCTTAATGGCGATACCAAATGAAGCTGATTTCAATTCGGAGCTTCGACCGGATTTGGATAAATATCTTCAAGCCGCGAATGGTGGAGCCTATGACAGGGTGAAATTGTATCGTCTCGCATGGGATGTATGCATGAGTTCATTTGGATCCAGGCAAACGCTATACGAAAGATTCTTTTTTGGGGATCCGGTCCGTATGGCGAGCGCTTTATATAACGGCTATGATAAACAGGAATATGTGGACCGTGTCAAGGAGTTCTTGAACCGTACTGAAAACCTTGCAGAGATCAACTGAGCCCGGTAGCATTGGCAAAACATTTTAATTGAAAGGCCTTCCCGATGATGAGGAAGGCCTTTCAATATGAAATATAGTTCATTTATTATATCGGTCATGGATATTATTCTTCTTATATGTTCCAAAATCACTGAATTCCGTGAGTTCCATGGAGAGGGCAAGATATCTTTTTGAAAAGAGGGAAGCCAAATGGGTTTCCATCGTTTCGAAAAGTTGGTCACATACTTCGGTTTTATCACTGTCTTTGCGTCCAGCGCCAATTTTTAGAATGGCATGAACAAAGGCGTCATCCTCTGTACCATCGGCAACACGATAATGCTTCAATTCAATGGCCCTGGATCGAATGCCGCCAATTGGAAAGATGGAGGGATAGGATATCAGTACATCATTCACCTTCCTTAATAAGCAGTCAATCTGGATTTCATCTTTGATATTATCTGTATATTCAATAATGATATGAGGCATGTTATCAGTCCCTTCCGTTAATTATGGATTTTTAGATGCGGCCGATCCCCGCCTTCAGTAAATATATCGTCACCGACTATTGTGTTAACAAGTTTCCCGATCCCTTCAATTTCAGTGATGATTTCATCGCCTACAGCAGTATCCGCCAATCCTTCAGGTGTACCTGTCAATATGATATCCCCTGGGCTCAATGTCATGAAGCTGCTAAAATATTCAATTAACTCAGCAATGCCGAAAATCATGTCTTTCGTGTTGCCTTGCTGAGTCAATTTTCCGTTGACGTAAGTTTTGATGGCAAGATTCGAAGGATCTGGGATATCTTCGGCATCGACAAGCCAGGGCCCAATGGGGGTGCATGTATCGCGATTTTTGACCTTTAGGTTAGGTCGGTAGTAATTCTCCAGATAATCCCGTATTGCATAATCATTTGCAATCGTATATCCACTTACATACTTAAAGGCTTCTTCCTTTTTTATGTTCTTCGCCTTTTTACCTATGACGACTGCAAGTTCACATTCATAATGCATATAAGCTGCATCAGCAGGCCGTCTTGTCTGTCCCCGGTGGCCGATAAAGGTATTGGGACCTTTTAAGAACGCAAGGGGTTCTTCCGGTGCTTTAAAAGCAAGCTCCTTCGCATGGTCTGCATAATTCAAGCCAAGCGCGAAGACAGTTCGTGGTTCCACCGGGGGAAGCCAGACAACATCCTGCTCATTGACAATCCTGCCATCCGCCAATTGGACCTGGCCATAATATTCAATTGCTGGATGTACGGCACCTGCATAGGCTACACGTGCTCTCTTCATAAAATCCCCTCCAGTGATAGTTTTCCCTCGGAAATGATAGTATTTTCCAAATATCCGATTTCGTCTATTTCTATTCTGACATGATCATTGGCTTTTGCCAGCGGTGCGTTCTCTGGAACACCTACTAGAAGGACGTCACCCGTACTCAAAGTCATGAAGTCAGTTACATCCTCAATAAGGCGGGATATGGAGCGAATTAAATTTGCAGTTGAATTTTCCTGTCTTAACTCTCCATTTATATATACACGAATTCCTAAAGAATCGGGGTTGGAGATGAATTCCTTGGTTACGACCCATGGACCGATCGGGCAAAATCCATCACGGGCTTTATGGCGGATAGCAGGACGGAAAACGCTCTCATGCGGAATGCTAATATCATTGGCGATCGTAAAACCTTCTATATAATCCAATGCATGTTCTTTCTTGACTCTTGTGGCCGTTTTACTGATTACTATTCCAAGTGCGGCCCCGATTTCCAATTCAGGTATGCCGCTTGGAAGGGGAACTGGATTTGAAAAAGAAGAAAACGTGTTTCTAGGTTTAATATAAAGGATCGGTCCTTTAGGAGGTTCATTATAAGGAGGATGGTCGACCTTTTCCTTCAATGCTGCCAATGACCCTTTATAGTTTAATAATGTTCCATATACCGTTCCTGAAATAGGGTTATCCAAGTTAATTTGTGATACCTCCAACTTATCACCGTTCATCAAAATATAGCGGCTCGACTGTATCTCTATTTCTTCTGAATAATCTGACTTTTGGAATTTCACTCTTGCTTTTGCCATGGACACTCACCCCTTGTTTTATTATCAATCATATATGATATCGTATATGATTTTTTGTATAAGTTCAACATATTTAGATTATTCAGTATAAACAGACAAAAAATGTTAGAAAAAGTATGGGTTTCAACAGATAAATGCCTTGAACATTTAGTTAGTATGAAGCTAGGAATTCAAATTGAAAGATTGTGAATGGGGGATGTTCCGATGATGAATGGTAAAGAGTATTTAGAAAGTTTACGAGATGGAAGAACGGTATTCTTGAACGGAGATAAGGTAGATGATGTGACGACGCACCCAGCATATCGCAATTCTGCCAGATCGATTGCCCAACTATATGATGCTCTCCATGATCCGGTCACTGCACGGATTTTAACGGCTAAGACAGATGAAGGTCATACTACCCATAAGTTCTTAAAGCCTCGAAGAACGCAACAGAGCTGCTTGAAGCAAGGGATGCGATAGCACAATGGTCAAAATTGAGCTATGGTTTCATGGGGCGTACCCCTGATTACAAAGCTGCTTTTACAGGATCATTGGGACCGTATAGCGATTTTTATAAGGGATTTGAAGATAATGCGAAAAGATGGTATGAAAAAACCACAAGGGACGTTCCCTTCTGTAACCATACAATTATAAACCCGGCAATGGACAGGAATAAACCGCTACATGAAAATAAAGAGGTATTTGTACGTACGGTGGAAGAGCGGGATGATGGGATAATCGTAAGCGGAGCCAAAATGGTTGGAACTTCTGCAGCACTTACGAATTATAATTTTGTCGCGAATTATTCTCCTGTCGATCTTGGGGAAGGAGATAGAAGCCATGCGTTGATTTTCTTTGTACCGATGAATGCATCGGGATTAAAAATGATCAGCAGACAGTCTTTTGAAGAAACGGCTGCCAAGTCAGGCACTCCTTTCGATTACCCGCTTTCCAGCCGGTTCGACGAAAATGACGCAGTCATCGTCCTTGATCATGTATTCGTCCCATGGGAGAATGTATTCGCCTATAATAATGTGGAAATCGCAAATGGGTTTAGATCCAAGACTGGGTGGATGAATCGATATACATTTCATGGCTGCACACGCTATGCGGTGAAATTGGACTTTATGGCTGGTCTTCTGATGAAAGCTACAGAAATGGCAGGAACGAATCAATTTAGAGGAGTTCAAGCCAATATAGGGGAAGTGCTTGCTTTCAGGAATATGTTTTGGGCCATCTCGACAGCGATGGCTACAGATCCGATGGAAGGGCCGAATGGCACTGTTCTGCCCAATAGCACATATGCAACTGCATATAGGGTGTTCGCACCAATGGTTTGGCCAAAGGTGAAACAGATATTTGAACAGGTTGTAGCTGGTAATCTCATTCAACTCCCATCAAGCTCCAAGGATTTTTTAAACCCTGAGGTCCGTCCGTATCTCGATAAATATTATAAGGGTTCAGGTGGGGTTTCGGCAGTGGAAAGGGTAAAACTGATGAAACTCATATGGGATTCCATCGGAACGGAATTTGGTGGCAGGAATGAATTATATGAAATCAATTATGCGGGTAACCATGAAAATATTAGGCTTGAAACCATGAAAATGGCAGATTTAAATGGACAATCGGATAAATTCAAAGCTTTTGTGGACTTGGCGATGGACGATTATGACCTCCATGGCTGGACAAATGATAAGTGGATAAATGCATATGAAGGCATTAATGTTGAAGTTTGATCCAGCTCCGAATGAATTAATCTGATTAAGAAAACGTGAAAAAGAATGGTTTGTATCGGACTCCCGCCGGTTTTTCAACCAATGCATAATATGAATGCGTTTACATTTATCTTGATAGGTAAGGTGTGGAAAAAGTATAATATTATGTAAAAAGAAAGCCGAGGGGAATAATGACGAATCTTTTGAATCTTAAGAATGATGATGGTGAAATTCATTTAAATGATGAGAGGATGATCCTGACTTCCTCTTCAATTTTCGGTACCTTAAGAAAGGACTTGATCGAGAATATTGGATTTGAAAGAATGAAGTCTTTTTTAATACGTTATGGCTGGAATATCGGAGTCAATGATGCTAAAAAGGCACTAAAAGGGAATATATCAACGGTTAAGGAAATACTGAGGCAAGGCCCCATTTTACATATGCTGCAAGGTTATACAAAAGTTAATACTATGAATCTGGAATTATCGATGGATAATCAAGCGGAAGTGCACTCTGTAAAAGTGGAAGGGTTTTGGGTGAATTCCTATGAAGCAGAGGAACACATCACCCAGACAGGCATCGCGGAAAAGCCAGTCTGTTATACATTGACGGGTTATGCAAGTGGATTTTATTCAACGGTCTGCGGTCATGAAGTGATTTTCAAGGAAAGTGCCTGTAAGGGAGAAGGGCAATCAGAGTGTAGATACGAAGGTAAATCGATACATTTATGGGGCATGGAGATTCAGGATGAGTTGAAATATTATAAAACCGAACCGATTGTTCAAGAGCTTGCCGTAACATATGAAAAACTGCTGGAGGAACGTAATAGTTTGTCAAAAGTGATGGATATTCATAATTTGCTGACAGAAGAGTTAATAAACGGAAGAAGCCTTCAATCCATAGTGAGGATGGTTTATCAGAAAACAAAAATACCTTTGTTGATGGAGAATTTCAATGGCAATCAGGTTTATCATGCTGGCTTTCACAAAGGGAAGGTGAGGGAAGTCAGGAATCAGCTAAAATTAATGAGGGAAAATGGTCCCGTCACTTTGGAAACCGGAAGAATCGTAAAAGATGGGATGGAGCTGCTTTATACTCCCATAACGTTACAAAATAAAACTTATGGCTATTGTGCCTTTGTGCAATCTGATCAAGTCGAAGGAAAAACGAACCTGGAAATCAATCGAATGATTCTTGAGAGGGTGTCCATGACCGGTTCCTTATTCCTCTTAAATGAGAAAAGCAGTTTTGAAGCCCTTGAAAGGGTAAAAGGGTTATTTCTTGAACAAATATTAAATGGAGAGATTGCTTCTAGAGAAGAAATAATCAAAAAAAGCATGTATGTAGACGCTTCATTGGATCATCCTTTCACCATTGCGGTGCTGGGCTATCGCTTTTCCTCCGATCGGGGGACAGAGAATGACTATTTCATTCAGCAGAAAATCATCGAAGAGATATATAGTTTCTTTAAGAAGCGGAATCAAGTCGTCTTAACAGCATTAAGGGATGGTAATATCGTATTGCTTATACCACTGAGACCCGGAAATGAATTTCAATTCCTAACCAAGGAATGCATCAATTACTTAAATACTGTTTTCAGCGGATACAATTTTAAAATGGGGCTTAGCACAATAAGTGACGAATTGGAACGGGCTCACGATGTTTTTCAAGAAGCTTTAACCGCCTTGAATATGAATGAAGGAGCTCGGGATATTAACAAATTTGAAGAAGTCGATCTGCTATCCATTTTAATGCATACTGGGAGTACTCCAGCGGTCCTGCAAAAAGCTGAGAAAATGCTGGGACCTTTATTGATGAAAGAAGATCCAAAAATGAATGAATTATTGAAAACGCTTTATGTATTTCTACAATGCGGTGGAAATCTTGAATCCAGCATGAAGGAATTGAGCATTTCAATGAGTGGTTTACGCTATCGGATCAAAAAACTTGAAGAGCTGCTTTCCTGCCAAATAAGAAACCCTAAAAGTGCTTTTCAATTATATGCATCATTTGAAACCTTGTTAAAGGCGAAAATGATTACCATTGGTTGATTGGATCAATCCTTTGTTTAAAAATAGAAATGTCGATCGATTCATATACCGAGATGATTTTACTGTAATTAGAGCATGGGCATTAATGAAGTAATCTACCATGCAATCTGGCGAATACGCCGCAAAAACATAATGAGAGTGATATAAAGGGCTGGAACTTCCGCTCCAATTGATTTATTTGCTTGTAAGCAGGGCTATGGGTATAATAAGTAGAGTAAATTCATTAGTAAGTTAAGCTATTTTTGGAGGTAAATTCCGTGAAAATTACAATAAAAGATGCTAGCAAATTCGTCGATCAAGAAGTTACCATTGGAGGCTGGCTTGCCAGCAAACGTTCCAGTGGGAAAATTGCTTTCCTTCAAATCCGTGATGGCTCTGGTTTCATTCAAGGTGTGGTCGTGAAGGCTGAAGTGGGTGAAGAAATTTTCGCTCGTGCGAAATCGATTTCGCAAGAGTCATCCTTGTATGTAACAGGTGTCATTCAAAAGGATGAACGATCGCCGTTCGGTTTTGAGTTACAGGTGAAAGATATTGAAATCATTCATGAATCAGTGGATTATCCCATTACACCTAAAGCACATGGTCCCGAATTCTTAATGGATAACCGCCATTTGTGGCTGCGTTCAAAACGGCAGCATGCAGTCATGAAAATCCGGAATGAAATAATCCGTGCTACATATGAATTCTTTAATGAAGAAGGTTTCGTTAAAGTGGATCCCCCGATTTTAACGGGAAGCGCACCAGAAGGAACGAGTGAGTTGTTCGCGACTAAATACTTTGATGAGGATGCATACCTTTCACAGAGTGGTCAGCTCTATATGGAAGCGGCTGCCATGGCACTTGGGAAGGTATTTTCCTTTGGTCCCACCTTCAGGGCAGAAAAATCCAAAACAAGACGACATTTAATCGAGTTCTGGATGATTGAACCGGAAATGGCTTTTATCGAATTTAAAGAAAATCTGGAGGTCCAGGAGCAATTCGTTTCTTCGATCATCCAATCCGTATTGAAAAACTGTCAGCTGGAGTTAAATACACTTGGCCGTGATACATCGAAGCTTGAACAAATTCAAGCTCCTTTCCCGCGAATTACATATGATGAAGCCATTAAGTTCCTTCATGAACAAGGATTTGATGATATTCAATGGGGTGATGATTTTGGGGCTCCGCATGAAACTGCGATAGCGGAAAGTTATGATAAGCCTGTTTTCATTACTCATTACCCAACCAAAATCAAGCCTTTTTATATGCAGCCAGATCCTGACAGGGAAGAAGTGGTTCTTTGTGCCGATTTGATCGCTCCGGAAGGTTATGGAGAAATAATTGGCGGTTCAGAGCGGATTCATGATCAGGAATTGCTTGAACAGAGAATCAATGAGCATGGCTTGAGCGAAGATGCTTACAAATGGTATATGGAATTAAGAAAATACGGCTCTGTACCGCATTCAGGCTTCGGTTTGGGATTAGAACGCACCGTTGCATGGATCAGTGGAGTCGAGCATGTCCGTGAAACCATCCCATTCCCACGTCTATTAAATCGATTATATCCTTGATTCCATGATGAAACGGTTATCCTGCCATATTTGGCAGATAACCGTTTTTTGTTAAAATTATAAACTTATTCGGAGAGCCTTATTCATGTTATACTTAATCAGAGGTGTCCAAAAACATGAATAAAGAACATTTATATGCGTGGTTTAAGGAAGGAACGATAACGATTCCATCCTTTTTGTTGACTAACTATCGTACAATGGGACTGAATGAACAAGAAATGGTCCTATTATTACAATTGCAAAGCTTCATCGATAAAGGTAACCATTTCCCTGCACCATCCCAACTTTCTGACCGAATGACATTGCAGGAAACGGAATGTCTATTCTTGATCCAGCGTTTAGTCCAAAGGGGATTTGTTGAAATGGTGGTTGAGGAGAGCCAAGAAATCGGACAGGAAAAATATTCGTTGTCCCCACTTTATGAAAAAATGATGGACTGTTTCTTGAAAACTTTGAAACAGTCAGAGTCTGCTGAAATCCAAAAAGCGGGGGAGAGCCTTTATACGATATTTGAACAGGAATTCGGCCGCCCTTTATCTCCATTTGAATGTGAGACATTGGCAATGTGGATGGAAGACGACCATCAACCTGAGATCATAAAGTCAGCTCTGAGGGAATCTGTCATTTCTGGAAAATTGAATTTCCGATACATTGATCGAATTTTATTCGAGTGGAAAAAGAATGGAATTAAAACCTTGGAACAAGCAAGGGAGCAAGGACAAAAATTCAGAGCTCACCAAAAGAGGGACCGAAAGACGGAGACTGCACAACCGTTGAAGGATGTGCCTTTCTATAACTGGCTCGAGCAGTAATGTAAATTGAAGGAGAACCAATATGTTGAATAAAGCTCAAATTCGATATTGTCTGGATACGATGGGTGAAATGTTTCCGGATGCCCATTGTGAGCTGAATCACTCCAATCCATTTGAATTGGTGGTTGCTGTTGCCCTGTCAGCTCAGTGTACGGATGTATTAGTCAATAAAGTCACGAAGGATTTATTTCAGAAATATAAAACGCCTGAGGATTACATAAGCGTTCCGATAGAAGAGTTGGAAAATGACATTCGCTCAATCGGGTTGTTTCGTAACAAGGCGAAGAACATACAAAAGCTGTCGCACATGCTGATCGAAGAATACGGTAAGGAAGTTCCCAGAGATCGTGATGAGCTAGTTAAATTGCCTGGCGTTGGCAGAAAGACGGCGAATGTAGTCGTTTCCGTTGCTTTTGATGTGCCAGCGATTGCTGTGGATACCCATGTAGAGCGTGTTTCCAAGCGTTTGGGATTATGTCGTTGGAAGGATAGTGTCCTCGATGTTGAGAAAACGTTGATGGCTAAGATACCGAAGGATGAATGGTCCGTTACGCATCACCGCCTGATATTCTTTGGACGCTATCATTGCAAGGCCCAGTCACCAAGATGTGAAACCTGTCCGCTTCTCGAATTATGCCGTGAAGGAAAAAAAAGAATGAAAAGGAAAGAAGTCAATTGACGCAGTCCATATCATTAAAAGTTCCTAAAGAATTGGACCATTCTTTGTTTTTTCCTGAAAAGGAATCGATCTTGGAAAAAGAGAGGTATGCAGGTTGGAGTGAAACGATCCCATTCGAAGCTTTCCCTTATGAGTTACTTTATTATAATAATGTAGAGGCGTATGCTCCTTGGACTAATGGGGCAATCCATGTAAAGGAACTTCTGGAAATATGGAAGGGAATTGATTCAGAATGCAGTTTGCTATTTTCCGAGCGAAAAGTGGGTCAGACTTTGGGACTCATGAAGAAGGGGATCGGTTTATTTTTAACCGCAGTCTACTGGATGCATGGGAAGCCAGTGGTATTGAATGATCTCCGGGTCCAAATAGAATCCTTTAACGATATTCCGGTGAATATGGATGAAAGGCTTTCATTCATCATTGCTAGACCGGCTTTTTTTCATTCTTATAGACAGCTTAGTGAGTTGTTCCGAGAATTTGAAAAACGATATGTGAAGTTCATGATCAAAAATAAGAACAGCCAAAAAAACGTCTAAGCTAAAAGCTTAGACGTTTTTTGTCAATCCTTATAATATTTATTCCGTATCTTTATTTGGATCTGGGTCCGGGTTAGGGTCAGGATCAGGGGTTTCGACTGGTTTTTCCTCTTCTACCGTTCCTGGGTCAGTGACATCATCCCCGCCTTCGACGTCCTCATCCCCCTTATTGCCATTTCCGTCATCAGTGTTGTTGCCATTATTATCATTGTTGCCATTATTATCATTGTTGCCATTATTATCATTGTTGCCGTTTTCGCCATTGTTATTTTTGTCTTTATCTTTGTCTTTATCTTCGCTTTGTTTATCCTCTTCGCCTTCAGTAGGAGTTTCTAGTTCCGGATTTTCACCTTCGGCCGGGTCTTCAATCTTCTCGTCCTCGGTACCTTCAGGGTCTTCCGCTTCAGCAGGTATTGTGACAGATGTACTCGCAGGATCACTTTGTTGGTTATCAACTAGAGCTACCACTGAGAAAGTATATTTACTTCCAGGGGTTGGATTAGGGATCGTTAAACTAGTATCCTTCGATTTTTTTAATACGCTCTGTGCTCCGCCGTCCACGGACATCTTAACCTCAAATTGGGTATTCCCATTACCTTTAGGATATGACCATGATAGATTGATTTCATTGCTTTCCTGGTTGTAAGAAGCGTTAATGCCAGGAGAGTCGATTTTTTCATATTCTGTCGTCACTTGTGTTGGCTCGTGACCTTTAACATAATATTCATAAGTGATTTTACTGCTTGGTGTATATTCATTGGCTTTAACTGCTGGATTCGAACCTTTGATGACTCCAACCTTCACAACACTGTCAGGTTGATCAAAGTCTTTCGTTTCTTTTGATTGAGCCATATGTTCCATTAAATTCTTAAAGATGAATTTAGGGATCCTTTGAGATGATTCGCCCAGATATTCCATTTGCTCACCAGATGCATTATCATAACCAGCCCAAACCGCAACTGTATAATTGGTTGTATAACCCGCCATCCAGCTATCTTTTACACCGGAAGATGGGATGTTGTTCTTTGCACGTTGTTCAGGCGTGAAATTGGTTGAACCTGTTTTACCGGCTACAGGGAGACTAGGTATATTGGCTAACCTTCCTGTTCCATAAGGTTCTTTCATGACGCTTTTCAACATGTCCGTCACGATGAAAGCTGTGGAATCTTTCATGACCGGCTTGGATTCCGTCTTGTTTTTGATGGTTGTTTTATCACGTAAAACGATCTTTTTCACACTATGCGGTTCATTATAGATACCGTTGTTTCCGAATGAACTGTATGCACCGGCAAGTTCAAGTGTAGAAACATCCTTACCGCCACCCAATGCTGCCGATTCGGTAATTTCCTTGTCGAATGGAATGCCAAGATCAGTGGCAAAGTCACGTGCCCGGTCCAATCCTACTGCTTGAAGCGTTTTTAAAGCAGGAATATTTAATGACCGTGCCAGTGCCTCACGAGTGGTTACAGTACCATAATGTCGTCCGGAAGCATTTTTAAGCGGTGTTCCATTACTGTACGTATATTCCTCATCCTTGATTTGATGGTAGGTGGACCAATTTAAATATTCTACGGCTGGACCATAATCCAGAATTGGCTTAATGGTCGAACCTGGTGAACGCTTGGCATCCGTTGCATAATTCCAGCCGCGTTTAACCGTCGTGTTCCTGCCGCCGCCCACTGCTTTAATTTCACCAGTTTCAGTATCTAGTAATGTGACTCCAGCTTGGAGATCTTTACTTGGATAATTGATGATTTCATCACTGTTCAACATTTTATAGACATATTCTTGGGCATCTTTATCAATGGTCGTTTGGATTTCCAACCCATCGGTAAAGACGTTATAGTCACCCATATCCCCGACTTCCTCAATGACCAAATCGATGAATGCATCATAAGCAGTCGTATCTTTTTGGCTTTTATCGATTTCTTGAAGTCCTTCTGTTATATCGATGCTTTGTGCATCTTTCATTTCCTTTTCAGTGATATATCCATGTTTATTCATTAAGTGAAGGACAATATCACGGCGTTCTTTCGCGCGTTCAGGGTGTTTATAAGGGTCATAACGGCTTGGGCTTTGCGGTAAACCTACAAGCATGGCCGCTTCGTTCAATTTCAATTCGCTTAGATCTTTTCCATAATAAGTTTGGGAAGCAGTTAAGATCCCATTGGCACGGTTTGCAAAGAAAATTTTATTCACATACATTTCGAAAATTTCTTGTTTTGTATATTTTCTTTCAAGCTGTATGGATAGCCACATTTCCTGGACTTTCCTCTTAATGGTCTTATCAGGTGTTAAATAAGAACGCTTGATAACCTGCTGGGTCAATGTACTTGCACCCTCTGAGCCGAATCCGTGTTTGACGTTGGCGATGACGGCACTGCCCAGACGTAAGAAATCCACCCCATGGTGTTCATAAAAGCGGGAATCTTCCGTAGCCAGGAAAGCATTTTCGACTAGATCGGGAATGTCTTCATAATTTACATAATCCCGGTTTTCTGTTCCGACTTCAGCTAGCAATTTACCATTTTCATCGAGAATTTTGGATGTGACCGGATCTTTCAAAAGCTTTTCATCAAGTTTTGGAGCATCGCTTATAAAGTAAGCCATTGCAGCTCCTCCGGTAACCAAGCCTATAATTCCGATTGTAACAAGTATAAGGAAAATGCGCTTAAGCATATTGGTTGGCTTCTTAGGACCTTTGTTCTGTCCCTTTTTCTGAGTTTGCCCCTGCTTTCGGCGTTCTTCTCTAGTATTATATTTTTCAGCCATTACAGCTAACCTGCCTTTCTAAAAAACTAAAAATTTTCTGCGATGAGCAAATCTACTACTTTAATATAGTCAATTCTCGGTTGAAAGCCAAGAGTAATCTTTCGTGAACTGCTTTCAACCTCTTGAAGAGTGATGGATTTGCGTCCGCCTTCTTTCATTCTCTTCCAATAAAAACTCAGTTGTTCAGAACTCATTAGATATATATCTTCCATTGCGGAAAACCGGATGATGACAAACGCAATTCCGTCATGCTGAACGATATGTTTCATATGTTCAATTTGATGGTCATGAAAATTCTTTAAAGGGAACGAACTGCTGTTTTTCGTTTCCTTTGCCTCAAAATCAATGTACTTTCCTTTATAAACACCATTGTAATCGGTGGTCGATGCTTGTTTGAAGTAAGCCTCTTTAATGACTGCAGCACTTCTTTTCGGATAGTGGACATCGACAATTTGAATGGGTGTCGGTTTTTTATGGATGACGGCAATGCCGTGTGCTAAATAATACTGATTGGTTTCGTTCAAATCGTCTTCCAATGTTTTTCCCCGGTTGCTGTAACTGATTTTTTTTAGTGGGCTTTTCTTTTCTTCCATAGCCTGCGGTACAAACTTTCGTCCGTTGGGATAATGAAATGCCACTTTTACCCCTCCTTTTTTTTCACTTTTCTATATTAGCAAAAAAAGAATCCAAAATGTGAATAAAAAGAATTGTTTCTTAGAACGATAGGATTTATGTACAACTATATGTCACAATTCATCGCTATGGAAAGGCTGGACTCATAGATGCGAATGTTCAAGACGGAAAAGCAATTGCTCCAATCCATAAAAGCCCAAACCGCAAAAGGGAATAGGGATAATATATCAAGAACACAAGCATATGAACAATTTTTTAGAATGCATCCAGAAATACAATGGTCTTTTTTAGCTGGGATGGTTTCTAGGAATGCAGGCTGGAATATGTGTGATCTTGAAGGAATTTGGTTTTCCCATTTGCTTGGCCATAAATATAGGCATCACTTATTCCTAACGTATGAAGAAGCCAACTGGAGAATATTCCAAGATGCGTATCCCCAATTACTTCTCTATCATTATTCTACGAAGTATGGACGCCCTTTGTTTCACTTATGTCATTATTTTTTTATTACCAATTTCATGAAGAACGAATGGTATTCCTTTTGGAAACATGGAAATCGTGAAAAATTAGTCACTGCGCTTATCATAAATGAACAAAACATCATTGAAGAACCGGTTATTAAAAAGCAATCTTTCGTTTTTCATTCTCTATTATTTTTCCTGCAGGACTGGATGCATTTCAGCACTGTTTTATTTCCTACTTGCAATGGAGAACTGTATGGCTCGTCGGTTTCGCATTTTAGAAATTTAGATAAAAGGATTGAATTGGGGAAAAGGTTGGCTGGCCTTTTATTTTCTGAAGATTTGTTTCCGCGCTTTTTTGAATTTTCCTGCAGGACTGAACCAACGGGTGCCAGATATGATTATGAACAATATCGAAAAAAGCCTAGGTACCATGAAACCCCGATGCTGAGGGGAGTATATCCAGTGATTCATCATCAGGCAGGGGAAACAGAGCAATGGGATATGAAAAAAAGGATTAAAAAAAAATGGCTCATTGAAGCCAAATGGGAAGAAGACCCGCATTTGACCGATTGGTATGACGATAAACAAAAGCAGCTGCACATGGCTGCAATAATCAAAAATTTGATTTTATAATTGGAAACAGGGAAGGCGTAGATTAAGCCTTCCCTGTTTATCGTTCAGTATTTATGTCTTACGTAGAGGGGCGGTTTTCTCCACTAAGTTTCGGGTTTCCCGTTCCTGCCTTTTTAGTGGGCGGCTTTTGTCGTTTTTCGTTTTTTTGCTGTCTGCTTTCATTCGACTGCATAAAATCACCTCCTGTCTGTATTCTTGTTTAAAACTGCATTCTTCATTCTGCCATTGTTGTCGAAGGGCATAATAAATTAAGTGAATTGCACTTTCTTTGCCGATTCCCTTCTAGTTTTGTCAGTCATGAAGGGCTTTCAGATAAAAAAAAGAATAGTACAGGTAAAGAATGGGAGGGATCAGCATGGTCAATAAAAGTGTCGCAACAGAAGAGATATTAAGGATGATAGCTGAGATCAGTACCAGCCTGGATCGTTTGGAAATTTCATATGGGGAAACTGTAAATACAGTGCGGTGCAAACTATGGGCGGAGCAATATACATTAGTTAATGAAGCCCAGGAAGCCATTGAGAAAGCCGAGGATTATTGGGTAAATGCTGAAGGTCCAAACCACTCCTTTTCCATTGTCCCGGAAAAAAGAATGATAAAGCACAAGGTTTTCAAGGAATTGCCCGTATAAGCCGGAGGAATATCATTTTATAAAAAACTGGATTATACTAAGGGAAACAATTGTACGGAGGAATTTAATGTGCAAAAAGAAAAAATGCAGCTATTAACAGAACAATTAATACAATATACAGACAAAGCTGATGAGATTTATGAGGGTGTACGTAAGGAAGGGAAGGAAAAGGATTTCTTTTCGGAGGTCAAGCCGTTTGCTGACCTGGTCAGGACCGCATGTATCGAATGGGAAACCGGAATGAAGGAGTGGATGAAAGAAACCGATTTCAGGCATCTTTTCCCCGAGCAAATCGAACAAACCGCCCATAACCTTTCTGATGTGGCCGTTCAGGCATTTTTTCCTAAAACAAGTTATAAGCGATTTAAAAGCCACGTCCAATCGGTCGAATTCATCCTTAATAATGTAAAAACGGAAATCGATCGGATTTTATCATAAAAACACCTACACTTTATTCCCTCTTTTTTCATATATTATCAGAACCATGTAATGAAAAAAGAGGAGGGCTCATTGACATGATGAGATCCGGTTTTAACCAAATCTCCCCAAATCAAGGACAGTTTCCTCAACCAATGCCGGAATATTGGGGAGGGTACCAACAGCCAATGCCGTATCCTCCGCCAAATAATCATAATCATGAACAATCATTTATGTATCCATATCATCAACAGGATACAGGGGGCTATATGACACCATATCATGATCCTTATCAACAGGCGGCCTATCATCCATTTCAACAAGTCCAGCAGCAGGCGATGCCTGTGGGTGCTTATCCGGGCAACAGTGTAATGCAGCCGCTGGCACAAATGTACCCGACCCAATCCAATCAGCAGCCGCAAGCTTTTAGTCCGTTCGCCAATCCGTTACAGCCAGCTAAAAGACCTCCGCAAAGTCAGCAGCAGGCCCATAATCCATATCCTAAGCAGCAGTTCATGCAAAAACCCCAGCCATCGGGTTTCAAATCGGTCATGAATCAATTCAAAACACAAGATGGCTCCATGGATATAACGAAGATGATGAACACAGCCGGACAAATGATGAATACTGTTTCTCAAGTATCTTCTATGGTCAAAGGAGTAGGGGGCTTCTTCAAAGCGTAAATAGTGAATAAAGGAAAAGCAGACTTATAAGTGACCAGCCACTTTTTTAAGTCTGCTTTTATTCATGCCTAATGAATTTCAATCCGATTTCCCCTGACCTTGGGTAGGTTAAGCGTGAGGATGCCATCGCGATGTCGCGCGGTCACTTTGGCTTCATCAATCGGCTTTGGAAAGGAAATGGTTCTTGATAATGTACCGGTTGTAACTTCCTTTTGGAACATTCCTTGATTTTTATGCTTTCTACCTACATGCTTTGCAGATATGGTTACGGCATGGGACAGTACATCAATTGATATTTGGCTGCGTCCAATTCCGGGCAAGGTGGCAGTAACGGTATATTCTGAATGCGTTTCGTGAACATCAACCGGAAAGCTGCGTTCTTTCGCCGAACCGAAGAAATCGTCAAGAGATTGCAGCATGCCTTTAGGGGGCCTCTCGGAAAACAACCGATCCATTTTGTTAATGAAATGGGAAAAGGGTTCTATTCGATTCCGATTGTTATTTTTTTCAGAAGAGGTCATCACGGTGCTCCTTTCTAAAAAATTCCTTTGCCTATAGGCTATGTGAGGAATGAAGAAATGTGAATGCACTGTTGGGTTTCAGATACAGGTCTATAGGGAATAACGTTACTGAATGATTAGTAAAGGAAATGAGGGATTATTATGACAGATAGCAAGCTTTCCTACATAGATACCGGGAAAGGTGAAGAAACTTTGTTGTTTATCCATGGATTTTGCGGAAGCCATGAATATTGGAGTGACATCATTGCTGAATTAAAGGGTGAATACAGGATTATTGCCGTTGATTTACGGGGGCATGGTGCAAGTGAGGAAATAGGGGGATCTTTCTCGATTGAAGATATGGCTGCTGATATTGCTTCATTTTTGGAAGAACTGGAAATCGGGCAGGTCTATATGTTTGGTCATTCGCTTGGGGGATATGTCACCTTGGCATTCGCAGAAAGGTTTCCTGGGAAATTGTCTGGTTTTTCATTGGTACATTCCACCGCTTTCCCGGACGATGAGACAGGAAAGGCGGGGCGCTTAAAATCTGTCGAGAAAATCGAAAGTGAAGGAATCCCCGCTTTCATTGACGGACTTATACCAAAGCTATTCGCTAATTCCGATGATCCCAATATTGCCCATATAAAGGAAATCGGATATAAAACAAGTGAAATTGGTGCGATAGGGTCTTTACATGCCATGAGGAACAGAATAGACAGAAATCATGTTCTCAAAAATACGAAGTTGCCTGTCCTATTGGTTGCAGGTGAACAGGATAAGGTGATTCCCGCTGATAAAACCTTTTCTGTGAAAGGGAGCCATATCAATGAAGTTATACTTAAGGGCAGCGGCCATATGGGAATGTTGGAAGCTCCAAGCAGACTAATTGAAGAAATCATTCGCTTTGTTGAGAAGGATTAAATGAAAAAAGGCCGAGCTGGAAACGAGATAGTGACGTTTCCAGCTTTTTTTTTTGAAAAGGAAATAGTTTCCCTTTTGCATAGAACGTTCATTCGGTAGAATAGACGTATGAGGTGGTTATATGAAACTGCGAAAAAATTTACAAGAAGTCATCAATGATTTAAAAATAAATGAAGACTTTAAAGATAATATAGTGCATTGGCAAGTAATTGAAGCAAAAGAGGCAAAACATGTACCTTTTCCCGATGCAATGAATGATAAAATCAAACATGCTCTTGAATTACGGGGGATAAATGGATTGTATAGCCATCAGGCAACAGCATTTGATACTGCTGTCAGTGGCAATAGCCTTGTAGCGGTCACACCTACAGCTTCTGGAAAAACATTATGCTATAACTTGCCGGTCCTTCAAAAAATACTGGAAGATGAAAAAACAAGGGCGCTTTATATTTTTCCGACAAAAGCGCTGAGTTATGACCAAAAAAGCGAATTGAATGAAATGATTCATGAAATGGATGCTGAAATAAATAGTTATACATATGATGGGGACACACCTTCAAATATCAGGCAAAAAATCCGCCAGGCAGGGCATATCGTGATCACCAATCCTGATATGCTCCATTCCGGAATCCTGCCTCATCATACGAAATGGGTCTCTTTGTTTGAAAACTTGAAGTATGTGGTAATAGATGAACTTCATATCTACCGCGGCGTTTTCGGTAGTCATACAGCCAACGTCATAAGAAGGTTAAAAAGGATTTGCAAGTTTTATGGAAGCGACCCTGTATTCATTTGTACTTCCGCTACGATCAATAATCCAAAAGAATTGGCAGAAGAGCTCACGGAAAAACAAATGGTCCTTATCGATAATAACGGAGCCCCAAGTGGGAAAAAGCATTTTGTGTTTTACAATCCCCCAATAGTAAATAAACCGCTGAACATACGAAGGAGCGCGGTTTTGGAAGTCAGGAAACTGGCAAATGAATTTTTGAAAAATAAAATTCAAACGATTGTTTTTGCGCGAAGCAGGGTTCGTGTGGAAATTCTATTGACATATTTACAGGAACTTGTGTCAAAGCAATTGGGGCCAAAATCGATCAGGGGCTATCGCGGTGGATATCTGCCAACACAGCGCAGAGAAATTGAACAAGGTCTCAGGGATGGTTCCATTTATGGAGTGGTTTCCACAAATGCACTTGAGCTGGGCGTCGATATCGGCCAGCTTCAGGTTTGCATAATGACTGGTTATCCTGGATCCATATCGAGTGCATGGCAGCAGGCGGGACGAGCAGGAAGAAGGCATGGTGAAGCATTGATCATCATGGTCGGCAGTTCCAGTGCCCTTGATCAATATATCGTACAGCATCCCGAATATTTCTTTACCAGAAATCCAGAAACTGCAAGAATCAATCCAGATAATCTTTTGATTTTGGTTGATCATGTAAAATGTGCAGCATATGAGCTTCCATTTAAAAAAGGCGATACCTTTGGGGAAACAGAGATTGTGGACGTTCTTGAATTCCTTACGGAAGAAAGGGTCTTACACTTAAATGGGGACAAATGGCATTGGATGAATGATGCTTTTCCAGCAAGCAATATCAGCCTGCGTTCAGCGGCACAGGAAAATGTCGTGATCATCGATCAAACGAATGCACCGGTTAATCGGGTCATAGGGGAAATGGATACGTTCAGTGCAATGACACTCCTCCACGATGAAGCCATTTATTTGCACCAGGGAATTCAATTTCAGGTGGAAGAACTTGATTGGGATGAAAAGAAAGCTTATGTACGTGAAGTCAATGTGGACTATTATACGGATGCTAACCTTGCCGTTCAGTTGTCTGTATTGGAAGTCGATAAACAGCGAACTTTCGCTTCCACGGCAGCTGCTTTTGGTGATGTTGCAATCCGGGCGATGCCTACGATCTTCAAAAAAATCAAATTCGAAACCCATGAGAATATTGGTTCAGGACCAATCAGTCTCCCGGAGATGGAACTGCACACGAGTTCAGCCATGCTTTCCATGGATCCCGATATATTTAAGTGGGACGAAAATCGGATAGAACAAGGAATGATAGGTGCCTCCCATGCTCTTAATTACATGATTCCACTACATGTTATGTGCGATCCGCATGATATTCATGTTTATCCGCAGGTTAAGGCAGCACATAATGAAAAACCGACCATTTTTATCTATGATAGTTATCCGGGAGGTATAGGGTTAAGTGATAAAGTATATGAAAATTCTGAAGTCATTCTGCTTGAAACAATATCAATGATTGAAAATTGCGCTTGTGAAAGCGGCTGTCCTTCCTGTATCGGGACGGAATCCGCAACGAAAACAGCCAAGAGTGATGCCAAACAATTATTGGGTCAATTTTGTAAGCAAAAACATTAATAAATCGCAGAGATAAGTGAAAAGAGGTGTAATTTCATGTCATTAAAAAATAAATTGAACCGTATGAAAACGCATATGAACCTAGGGAAACATCCTTCTCCCGTTGAAGAAGATGACCGGACAGTGAATGAAGAAATTCCTTACTATGAAAAGTGGCTGGAGAACGATACCGTTTCCTTTCACTTCGATGGTGACTATTGTTTCATTAGGGAAGTCCGCTACCCTATAAATCACAAACACGGGTTATATGCATTTTCCGAGCTGAAAAAGGTTGTAAAAGAGTGGAATCAAACTTCATTGGAGCATCCACTATCCGCTAGGGGCGTTAAAAGTGAAGATCTGTTTTTCTTCGATACGGAAACAACAGGGCTTGGAGGGGGAACCGGCAATACCATTTTTTTACTTGGCTATGCTTATTTAGAAGGTGAAGAAGTAGTCGTGAAGCAACATATCCTTCCGCAGCCTGGAAGTGAAATCCCGCTTTATCAAAGCTTTCTGGAAAACATCAATTACGAAACGCTTGTCACATATAATGGTAAATCTTTTGATTGGCCCCAGTTAAAAACCAGACATACCTTGATAAAAGAGCATGTACCGAAACTACCGGAATTCGGACATTTCGATTTATATCATGCTTCAAGACGCCTTTGGAAAAACAAATTGGAACGAGTGAAATTATCAGCGGTCGAAACAGATATTCTAGGTGTTTATAGGGAGGATGATATTCCTGGATATTTGGCGCCGATGATTTATTTTGATTTTGTTGAGCGGAAGAATCCGGAAATTCTGTTTGGAATCATGAAGCATAATGAATTGGATATCTTATCATTGATCACATTGTATATTCATTTGTCCCGAAAAATCCTCCAAATCGATGGATATACGGAAGAGTCCATGGAAATTGCACGATGGCTCGCTTATTTGGGAAAAAAGGAGGAGTCAGTTGAGACATATCAAAAAATATTGGAAGCAGGAAATGAGGAAGATCGGATAATCGCTGGCCATGCCTTAGCCTTCCAGAAAAAGAAGCAAAAACTATTCAATGAAGCTTTGGAAATTTGGAAGGAAGCCGCCTTAAAAGGAAATGTGCAAATAAGGATACAGGCACAGATTGAATGTGCAAAATTATACGAACATCAATTTAAGGACGTCGGACTTGCTCTTAAATGTTCAATAATCGCACTTCAAGAGATGGTAAGCGAAGGGACCCTATCAAGGAAAAAACAGTTGGAATTGGAAAAGAGGATTCATCGGCTCGAAAAGAAAGAGCAATCTAAGGCTATTTCTATATAATATATGGGAAATTAATGGCTCTGTTAGTGCAAAAGGCTGAAAATAAAAAATATGTATACAATTATTGTAGCCTTCAACTATTATGTGTAAAATGGAAAGAGTTGAGGGTGAAATTCTGAAGCGTTCATTTCATTCCTTTACATCATAAATTCAAGGTGAAAGCGGAGCGAAGAAATGTATAAAACGACTTTATTTCTATTTTTTGTTGTCCTTTGTTTAACGATTGTATTATTTACTTCTTTAAAAGACAGTCTCTATTCCTTTTTATAGAAAATTACCCAGTACATTTGAAGGGATAGCATAAATATAATAGTGTACTTTATCGACAGCCATACATCGTTTTATACTTATTCTGTATAATTAGGTCATTTCATCAGTACACGTATCCCCTTTTTTTCATATTCTGTAATGGTAAGACTAAACTTATCATGAAAGGGGACGTATTATAAATGTATTTTCGTAATAGTGGAGGAAATAAACCCAATGTAATGGGAGCATACGGGAACGCACCTGGAGTAATGGGCACATCAACCGGTAAACACCCCCATAACGTAATGGGCGCAGCAACCGGCAAACACCCCCATAACGTAATGGGAGCGTCAACCGGTAAAAAGTCCAACGTAATGGGAGCCTATAGTCCATCGGCTGTGTCTCCAGCGCAATATGGTCCATCTGCTGTGTCTCCAGCGCAATATGGTCCAACACAAACATTTCCATCTCAAGTTGCCCCAGCGCAAGTCTCTCCGACACAGCAATTTGTCAATACGAATGTATCGAACACAGTGATTCCTGTCGTTCATCCATCACATACTACAAATGTCAATAAACATGTGAACACGTTTAAACATTATTTCCCGCATACTCAATCCGTGGTGAACGAGTGCTATAATCAACACTTGATTTGTGGAAGGCCGCCGCAAAACCCATGCTGTCCGCCTGGACATTTCGGATATTAAAAAAATAAGGGGCTTATTAAGCCCTTATTTTCTTACATAATCATGATAAAGGAGACTAGTCAAGCTATGAAGGTTTTGTATATGACGGGCTATAAGGCTTTTGAATTCGGGATATTCAAAAATGACCATGAAGCCGTAAAATATATAAAGAAAGCGATGAAGCAGCGTCTCCTTCCACTGGCGGAAGATGGGCTGGAATGGGTGATCATCTCAGGTCAATTGGGTACGGAGCTATGGGGGGCAGAAGTGGTGTTCGAATTACAGGAGGAATATCCTCAGCTTAAATTAGGAGTCCTTACCCCTTTCCTGAAACAGGAAGAGTCATGGAACGAGACGAATCAAGACTATTACCGATCCATATTGGCCCGTGCCGATTTTGTTGAGTCCATATTCAATAAACCATATGAAGGGCCACAACAACTGAAAATCAAAAACAAGTATATGGTCCATAAAAGCGATGCCATGCTCATCATTTTCGAGGCTGAAAAAGAAGGATCATCCCGATATCCTTATTTCGAGGCGATGAAAAAAGCCGAAACACAGCCATACCCCATCTTTCAGATAAACTTTGATGACCTACAAATGGCTGCGGAAGAAGCGAGCTGGTCCGAAGAATGATGGAGTGAAAATAATTATGGATTAAAAGTTGTTTCTAAAGCATAATCATATTATTATGAAATTTAGATACAGATTTAATGGGAATACATAACGTTCACTAAACAGTATGCATACAAAAAAGGTGTTTCGTTGACAAACCCAAGCAGATTTGAAAAAATAATAAAAAGTCCATTGTATTGGCGAAAGTATTGAGGTGAAGTCTTATGCTATCCGATAAGATAAAATTAACGGCTAAAGATATTCTTGAAAAAGATTTTAAAACAGCCATGCGCGGTTATAAACCTGAAGATGTGGATCAATTCCTTGATTTGATCATTAAAGATTATGAAGTGTTCCATCAGGAAATCGAAGATCTTAAACAAGAAAATCTTAAATTGAAAAAACAAGCCGAAGAGAGTACAAAACGTCCAAATCAACCTGCTGCTCCTAGTGCCACTCCGGGAACCACTAACTTTGACATCCTTAAACGGTTATCAAACTTGGAAAAGCATGTTTTTGGTAACAAGCTTTTTGACTAAGATTACATTGTAAAAGTTAAAAATTATTTTGGTATTGTTTTTTCATGAGTAATGGAGTATAATCAATTATGTTATGTTAACGTTTGGGTAATTGCTGCTGCATTTATGCAGTAGAGGAAAGTCCATGCTCGCACGGACTGCGATGTCCGTAGTGTTCGTGCCTGGCGAAAAAATAAGCTTGGGCAGCAATCTTGGATTGTTGACGGCTGGGAAAATGCCTAAGTCCTTTTGGATATGGCATGAATACCTATAAAAGTGCCACAGTGACGTAGCCTTTACAGAAATGTAAAGGGTGGAACGAGGTAAACCCCACGAGCGAGAAACCCAAATTAATGGTAGGGGCGCTTTCTTCCTTGGAATTGAACGAGGAGAAGGACAGAGGCATATGCTTCTGTAGATAGATGATTACCGCCGAAGTACGAGACGCGAGTCGCTTGCAGTACTGAGGAACAAAACATGGCTTACAGAACGTTATCATATTACACCAAAAGCACAACTCTCCTTTTAAAAGGGGAGTTTTTGTTTATGGAGATTGCCTGATTATAAAAAAAGATTGGGCATTTCCATTTATTTTTCGTTTTCTGAAACACCGCTGTGTTAAACTAAGAACTTGGCAAGTTTTTCATTCCATTTCGAAAAGTGTCAGTCGGAAAGAAAATGGGTTCGAATGAAGTCATTCGGTAACACTTTTAAAAAATAGTGTCGGAATGTAAAGCATTCCTTGATTCTGGGCATCCTATTTTTAAAAGGTTCCTTAACACTTCTGTTAGCTTTAAAATGAAGGTATCAATATGGAAAACTTCAAATATTAGGATAATGATGGGAAGCATACATAATCGGTTTCGATGATTTCAATCGTATGATTGCAGCGTGTATCTTAAGGTATATGGATAATTGAGTAGTGCTTTATTTCATGTCCTTGCTACATGATCATAAAATAAGCTAAGCAAACAATGAAGAATTCTAACTGAAATATAAAAAAGCGGTGGACCTTTTAAAAAAGGTTTATATGTAAAAAATCAATGCCTGATTCTTAAATACATAAATGAAGAAATTCGGGAAAAGGTGCCATTGATTTGGATTAATGGAAAGAAGGTGCAAGATTAATGAAACAATTCGATATTATCGCAACATCAGCAATGGGATTGGAATCAATTGTTGCCAAGGAGGTTAGGGACCTTGGTTACGATTGTCAAGTCGAAAATGGTAAAATCACATATAAAGGCGACCAATCCGCCATTGCCCGCTCTAATTTATGGCTGCGCAGTGCCGATAGGGTGAAAATTAAAGTTGCGGAATTTAAAGCATATTCATTTGATGAGTTGTTTGAAAAAACAAAGGCATTGAATTGGGAAGATTACTTATCAGCTGATGTAGAGTTCCCTGTTAGTGGAAAATCCGTTAAGTCAAAGCTCTACAGTGTCCCTGATTGTCAGGCTATTGTCAAAAAGGCGATTGTTGATAGATTGAAAAGTAAATATAAGCAAGTGTCTTGGTTTGCAGAGACTGGTCCTTTGTTTAAAATTGAAGTATCTATTTTAAAAGATGTAGTGACACTTACCATAGATACTTCAGGTGCAGGTTTGCATAAACGGGGGTATCGGACAGGGCAGGGGGAGGCACCCCTTAAAGAAACATTGGCGGCTGCCTTAATCATGCTGACCAATTGGAAACCGGATAAACCTTTCATAGATCCATTTTGTGGGTCTGGAACGATTCCCATCGAGGCAGCCTTAATTGGGCAGAACATAGCACCTGGGTTTAACCGGGAATTCGTATCTGAAAATTGGGCATGGATGGATAGAAAGGTTTGGGATGAAGCACGGATTGAAGCTGAAGATTTAGCCGATTATGATCAGTATTTGGACATAACCGGTTGCGATATTGACCATCGAATGGTCGATATAGCTAAAGCGAATAGTTTTGAAGCAGGTCTTGGTGATCTGGTTGAATTTAAACAAATGCAGGTGAGGGATATCTCGACAAGGAAAGAGTATGGTGTCATTGTCGGGAACCCGCCTTATGGAGAACGGCTTGGTGAGAAAAAAGCAGTTGAGCAGATGTATAGAGAAATGGGCCAAGCTTTCAAGAAGCTTGATACATGGTCAGTATACATGATTACCTCCAATCCTGACTTCGAACAGCATTACGGTAAGCCTGCAACGAAAAAAAGGAAATTGTTCAACGGTTTCATCCGTGCTGACCTTTATCAATATTGGGGGAAAAGGCCGCCAAGACAGCCTCAAGGAGAATAAGTAGGTAGAATATAACGGAGGAATTTGATACTCAGGACGATTTATTCATAATAGGTTCCAGTCTTGCTTATCATTTCCTTTTCTGTTATTCTAATAATGAATTATTTTTGTTCAAATTTAAGGAATACCTTAATATTTTTTGAGCAAGGATAGTAATATAATGTGTGGAGAACACACTAGGAGGCAACAAAAATGGAACAAGGTAAAGTAAAATGGTTTAACGCAGAAAAAGGTTTTGGATTCATCGAACGTGAAGGTGGAGACGATGTATTCGTACATTTCTCAGCTATCCAAGGCGAAGGTTTCAAAACACTTGAAGAAGGCCAAGACGTTACATTTGATGTAGAACAAGGTCAACGTGGACCACAAGCATCAAACGTAAACAAAGCTTAATTCAACCCTATATTATTTACAGACAGGCTCTCTTTTGGAGCCTGTCTTTTATTTTACGAATCGGGCAACCAGGCAGCATACATAGAAAAACATACAAAATACGCTTCATTTCTGATGGTTGGTAAATATCTTGACTATTAATGTGAAATAAAGGATAATATACTTTTGCCTAAGATTGTAATGATTCGGATACTATATACTGATGATAGATAAAAGGGGAGACCATGATGCTTAAAACACTGCCTTTTTCGGTAACAAAGGAAGATTCTTTTTACGATAAGCTTTCAGAATGGATCGGTGATGTTTTTTACGATATTCTTCCCGAAAAAGGATTTGAGCTGCGCGACGAACAAATCTTCATGGCTTTTCAGTTAGAAAAAGCCTTTAAAGAAAAGAATGTAAGTTTTGCTGAAGCAGGGGTAGGGACCGGTAAGACTTTGGTCTATTTACTATATGCGATTTGTTATGCGAGATATACGAATAAACCTGCAATTATTTCGTGTGCGGATGAAACGTTGATTGAACAGCTTGTCAAAGAGGAAGGCGACATCCAAAAAATCAAGAATGCTTTAGGTATTGAAGTGGATGTTCGGCTTGCCAAGTATCACGATCAATATGTATGTCTTAAGAAATTGGATTACGCAGTGAATCACGAAGATTCCGAGGGAATAGATCAGCTATATGATGAACTTCCCAAGTTTGTCCATGATAACTCATCCATGAACGCCTATACAGCATATGGGGACCGTAAACAGTATCCATATTTAAATGATGAAGACTGGTCTAAAGTTGGCTGGGATCAGCTCCAAAACTGTTTTACTTGTGATAAACGCCATCGTTGTGGGCAAACCCTATCACGGGACCACTACCGAAAATCAAGTGATTTGATCATTTGTTCACATGACTTCTTCATGGAGCATGTATGGACTAAGGAAAAGCGTAAGCGTGAAGGTCAGTTACCATTGCTGCCTGATCATAGCTGCGTTGTCTTTGATGAAGGTCACCTATTGGAATTTGCAGCTCAAAAGGCGTTAACGTATAAAGTTGGGGAACAGACCCTTGCTTCGGTTTTAGAATTGCTTACAGCCAATCAGGTTCGTGAAGAAACTTTATACATCATTGAGGATTTAATTGATATCAATGAAGAATTTTTTGATTTGTTGGATGAAAAAGCGATTCATGTCAGCGGATCTAATCGTTATGAAATTCCGATGTCCAAAGAAATAACAAGCTTCGCCCAAAAGCTTCACAAAAAGGTTGAAGAGCTAGAGGAGAACCTTGTTTTTGAAGCGGAAATGTACACGATCAATGATTATGATTTAAAAGTGACGGAAGAGTATTTAGAGCAGCTTGGCTACTCCCTTTCTCTATTTGTGAAGGATGAACAGGCCGTTTCCTGGTTTGAAGAAAATGAAATGACCAAAACATTGGTCATCATGCCAAGGCTTGTACAGGATATTCTGTCTGAACAGGTATTCTCTAAAAAAATCCCGTACATTTTTTCATCGGCAACATTATCGGATAATAAATCCTTCCAATATATTGCAGATAGTTTAGGGATAGAAAAGTATGACAGCTTCTCCGTTGAATCACCATTTGATTACGATGAAGTCATGAAAATGAACATGCCAGTCTTTGGAAATGGAGATCAATTGGCGAAACTTAAATATACGATGAAGTCAATCGAGGAAAATGAAGGTCGAACACTAGTATTATTTCATTCAAAAGAGGAATTGCATTGGTTCAAGGAAAACTGCCCAATATCTTCTTATCCATTTTATTTTGAAGGGGAAGCGGAAATCAGCGAGCTTGTTAAGAAGTTCCAGGAAGAGGAGCAATCTGTCCTTTTCTCCTATCATTTATGGGAAGGGCTTGATGTTCCAGGTCCTTCATTACAAAATGTAGTGATACACTCCCTTCCATTCCCGCCGCGTGATCCGGTTTTCGAGGCCAAACGCAACTCGGTTACAGACGCATTCGAAGAAGTGGATCTTCCATACATGCTCCTTCGTTTGCGCCAAGGAATAGGGCGATTGATCAGGACGAGCAATGATTCGGGAACAGTCCAGATTTTGACTGAAAAGGATCTTTCGGAACAGGTGAAAGAGAAAATTGTATCGATTCTTCCTGTAACGCTTTAACTAAAGTCCAGTCATAAATAAGAGCCAAGGTGCCCCTTGGCTCTTATTTTATTTTAATTTATTAATCGAAGTGGTTCTGATATGAAAGACTTTTGTATAATATGGTAAAGTGTAGTTGGAAGGAGCAGTGAATATGAAAAAAAAGGGTATCGATCTGATAGAAAAAGAGTTTAGAGAATATGTAAAGAAAATCTCGGCCTATAATGAAGCTCTCGCGTTAATTTTTTGGGATTTACGTACAGGTGCACCGAAACAGGGAGTTGAGCAGCGTTCCGAAGTTATCGGCGTGCTTTCCTCCGAGGTGTTTAATATGAGCACAAGTAAAGAAATGGAATCCTTCATTGCCGAACTTTCGCTGGAGAAAGATACTCTTAGTGAAACGACGAATAAAATGGTACAAGAGTGTAAAAAAGAGTTTGAAAGGAATAAGAAAATTCCTGTCAACGAATATAAGGAATTCGTCATTTTACAATCGCGTTCTGAAAGTGCGTGGGAAGAGGCAAGGGAAAAAGCTGATTTTTCATTATTTCAACCTTATCTGGAGCAAATTGTAGCTTATACCCGTAGGTTCGTAGAGTACTGGGGATATGAAGGGACGAAATATAATACCCTTTTAGATATGTATGAGCCAGGAATGACCGTAGATATACTTGACAGCGTATTCAGTGAGCTTCGGGCGAGAATCGTTCCATTGGTAAAACAGATTGCCGAAAGCGAACATAGACCTGAAACAGCGTTCCTTTATAAAGAATTTCCAAAAGAAAAGCAGCATCAACTGAACTTGGAATTTTTAAAACAGCTAGGATACGATTTCAAGGCTGGCAGGCTGGATGAAACAGTTCACCCTTTTGAAATTAAAATAAACAGGGGCGATGTCCGGGTGACGACCCGATACGATGAAAATGATTTTAGAGGGGCGATTTTTGGTACCATCCATGAATGCGGACATGCCATTTATGAGCAGAATATCGCCGAAGAATTAACTGGAACACTTCTCGACGGCGGGACATCAATGGGTATCCATGAATCACAATCATTGTTTTTCGAAAACTTCATTGGACGGAACCATAGCTTCTGGAAAAATAAATTCTCCTTATTAAAAGAATATGCTCCCGAACAATTCAATGATGTGACACTGGATGAATTTTACCGGGGCATTAACGAATCAAAACCATCGTTCATCCGTATTGAAGCAGATGAACTGACGTATCCCCTACATATTATGATTCGGTATGAACTGGAAAAGGCTCTTTTTAATGGAGAACTTGAAGTGAAGGATTTGCCGGAAGTCTGGAATGAAAAATACAAGGATTATTTGGGGATTGTGCCTGAAAATGATGCCATGGGCGTGTTGCAAGATGTACACTGGGCAGATGGCAGTTTTGGTTACTTCCCTTCTTATGCATTGGGATATATGTATGCAGCCCAAATCAAGCAATCGATGCTTAAAGATTTGCCTAATTTTGATGGCTTGTTGGAAGCGGGTGATATTGCTCCAATCAGGAAATGGCTTAATGAAAAGATACATAAATACGGAAAAACAAAAAAGCCTCTTGAGATTTTGAAGGAAACGACAGGAGAGGGCCTGAATGTTCAGTATTTAATAAAGTATCTTGAAAATAAATATAAAGAAGTTTATAAAATCAAATGAATCAAAAGAAGAAGGACTTGGATTGAATGCCAAGACCTTCTTTTTTTTTTATGGGTAGTTGCAAAAGTGACGTGTAGGATACCAGTAAATGGAACATGGAGAAGGGGTGATTCTTTCTTTTGATAGGAAAACCCTGTTGGTTGTGTGATTTCGCAATTTTCTAATAATACGAATGATGATTTAATTCTTTAAATGAAAGTTCGGTTTTTATCAAAAATACCTTTTCAAATAGAGCCAGCGTTGTTATAATTCATATATTACTGAAATATAAAGTTTCACTCGTATAATAGCAGGGATATGGCCTGCAAGTTTCTACCGGATTACCGTAAATAATTCGACTATGGGTGAGTAATAGATCTTGTTGCATAATGAAGGCTTTAGCTGATTCATTTTTCATTCTTGCCCAAGAAGTATTGCTTCACTCCAAAAAAGTGCCGCAATGTTTCTTGGGCTTTTTATATGCCGGGAAATGATTGCGTGGTTTATGGGTCAATAATCATCCAAGATTGGGAGGAACCTTCATGCAACTTTTAAAGGAAAAAATCTTGTCCGAAGGTCAAGCTTTATCAGAAGATATCTTAAAAGTAGATTCATTCTTGAATCATCAAATGGATCCTATACTAATGAAAGAAATTGGTAAAGAATTCGTAAAACGTTTCGAACAAAAGGAAATAACGAAAGTACTGACGATTGAATCCTCAGGCATTGGTCCTGGTTTGATGGCTGCGTTGGAATTGGAAGTTCCGTTAATTTTTGCCCGTAAACGTAAATCACTTACTTTAACAAATGATTTAGTGACCGCGTCCGTTCATTCCTTTACAAAAAAAGAAACCAATACGATTACGGTTTCCAATAAATATATTGAAGCTGGGGATAAGGTTTTAATCATCGATGACTTCCTTGCGGTCGGACAGGCAGCCAGGGGCTTGGTGGAAATCTGTAAGCAGGTTGGTGCAGAAGTGGCCGGAATCGGCATCGTGATTGAAAAGGCATTCCAAAGTGGTGGTAAGGATCTTAGGGAACAAGGTTTTCAAGTCGAATCACTTGCGAGGATTGCTGAGTTGAAATTCGGTGAGATTACGTTCGCCGAGGAAATGGAAGGAGCAGTCCTCAATGTCTAATCAATCACCTTTAAAAGTTGCTTCTCTAGGAATACAACATGTACTTGCCATGTATGCCGGTGCAGTCGTCATTCCATTGATTGTCGGTGGGGCGCTGGGATTGACTGCAGCGCAGTTGACTTATTTAGTTTCGATAGACATTTTGATGTGCGGGATAGCAACATTATTGCAAGTGTGGAAAAATAAATTCTTTGGAATTGGGCTTCCGGTCGTCCTAGGCTGTACATTCACTGCAGTTAGCCCGATGATTGCAATTGGTACGCAATATGGAATCAACTCCATTTATGGATCCATATTGGTGTCTGGATTGATCGTCGTTATCATTAGTAAATTCTTCGGAAAACTGGCAAGGTTTTTCCCACCCATTGTCACTGGATCTGTCGTTTTGATTATTGGCATAACGCTCATTCCTGTTGCCATCAACAATCTTGGTGGAGGTCAAGGTGCTGCTGATTTCGGAGACTTGAATAATGTAGCTCTTGGTTTTGGAACTTTGTTATTCATTATATTCATGTATAAATTCTCATCGGGATTCCTACGCTCCATTTCTATTTTATTGGGGCTGATCGTCGGAACATTTGCAGCTTTCTTCCTTGGAAAAGTGGATTTTAGCTCAGTGGCCAGTGCCACTTGGCTGCATATGCCTCATTTTTTCTACTTTGGAGCTCCGACATTTAACGTCACGGCAATCATTACGATGACATTGGTGGCGATCGTCAGCTTGGTGGAATCGACTGGTGTTTATTATGCCCTTGGTGAAATCACGGATAAAGAGATATCAGAAGACGATTTGGCTCGCGGATATCGTGCTGAAGGACTGGCCATCATGATTGGCGGTTTGTTCAATTCGTTTCCGTATACGGCTTTTTCACAAAATGTCGGACTGATTCAATTGTCAGGCATTAAAACAAGGAATGTCATATACACAACAGCGGGCATTCTCATTTTCATAGGATTTGTTCCGAAAATTGGTGCATTCACGACAATTATCCCTTCATCCGTGCTTGGCGGTGCAATGGTTGCAATGTTCGGGATGGTAATTGCCGCTGGAATTAAGATGTTGAGCAAAGTGGATTTTGCTTCTCAAGAAAATTTATTGATCATCGCTTGTTCAGTAGGTATGGGACTTGGTGTGACGGTCGTTCCTGAACTATTTGTGCAAATTCCGGAAAGCTTTCAAATCTTAACGGAAAACGGTATTGTAGCCGGAAGTTTGACAGCCATTTTCTTGAATATCGTCTTTAACATCGTCCCTACAAAAGGGAAAGTGAAAGAAGCTCGTATTGAAGGGCAAAAAGTAGCCTGATTAAAAATAGATTCGGTACTTGATAGATTCAATCATTTAATGCCTAAAATCCTCAGGTGATGAGGATTTTAGGCATTTTTTCATTTATGCCGTAGCATTTCATGGATAATGAAATTGGAGTTTTGTCAGATAAAAGGAAACTCTCTTCACTTTTTGAATATATTGATAGTATATGTTCAGGAAAGTAGTGATAGGGATGGAGAAAAAATATTGTATTCATTGTCGAACCATTTTAAGCCAGGAGTATAGGTGCAGCGTTTGTGGAAAAGAGGAGTTTCAAAATATCATTATTCAAGTGCAAAATCAATCTTCTGTAAAGAAAGAAGAATGACAGCGCCCCCTTACCGATTTTAGGTAAGGGGGTTTAATATTTCATGATTACATTTCGATCATTAAGATGATAGGAAGGGTACCTACGCCCTTTAATGACCTGGGTAAATGGATTGCTTCATGAACCCATACATTTTGGTATTGCCCACAAAAACGGTGGGTGGGGTACTATCATTAAATGCATCCCCGCCCGCTAACGAAGTGGCGATATTCCCGGCAAGCATGTTGCCGAGTTCTGCTGCAAAAGATTCAAGCATCTCACCTTCTAACGGCATGCAAAACATGTTTTCACCTAATTTGCTTATTATTCTCCCACGGATACCCTGTCATGCCAATAAGGACGCTTATCGATTCCTGTTCGAAAGGCTGTTTTTTGAGGTACGGCTTTTAAATGTCCAAAAGGAAGGGAATAACGGACTTGAATTGTGATCATAGCGTTGATTTCATTTTCGTTCCTCCGCTAGTATCATCATGTTCTCTATGTTATCAATTTCTTAGTCTTTTTCATCTAGTTTTTTAAGAAAAAAGAAAAAATGTTCTGAACCCTCGATAAATATGACCGTTTATCGATATGGCATAATTGATATCTTGGTGGGTATATTAACCATATCATGAATAATAAGGGGTGCAATCATGCCGTATTTATTATCCGCATCACATATAAAGCTGCCACATTTACTTTCACAGGAGAAAATCATGGAATTTTCGAGAGAAATATTTGGGGCCTCATTTAAGAATATAGAACGGTTACTTAAAGCCTTTAAGAATGGACAAGTGGAAAATCGATATTTTTCTAATGATCTTGATTGGTTTAAAGAGGATCATTCTTTTGCCGATCGGAATGATCTATATATTCAACAGGCAGTCAATTTTGGGAAAGAAGCTATAGAAAAATGCTTAAGCAACACAGAATTTTTAAAAGAAGAACTGCAGGCAAACGAGCTAGATGCTTTCTTCTATATCTCCAGCACGGGTATTGCTACCCCGACCATTGATGCAAGGATAATGAATGAACTTCCATTTAGCCCGCATGCTAAAAGGATTCCGATTTGGGGACTTGGCTGTGCAGGGGGAGCAAGTGGCCTATCGCGTGCATTTGAATATTGCCAAGCATACCCGACGGCGAAGGTCATTGTTTTATGTGTGGAGTTATGCAGTCTGACCTTTCAAAGGAATGATATCTCCAAAAGCAATTTAATTGGAACCTCTTTATTTTCTGATGGAGTAAGCTGTGTTTTGGTTTGCGGTGATAAGGTGCCTGATGCACACTTTTCCAAAAAAGCAAGACATCTGCAATTTTTAAATTCGCAATCCACGCTAATGCCGAATTCATTGGATGTAATGGGTTGGGATGTTAAAGATCAAGGGTTATATGTGATTTTTTCAAAAGATATCCCTACAATCATCAAAGATTGGCTTAAACCGAATGTTCAAGAGTTCCTAATGGAGAATGGATTGGATCTCAGGGATATAAAAGATTTCATTGCTCATCCTGGAGGCAAAAAAGTAATTGATGCTTATCACGATGCCCTCGGGTTCGATGAAAGCATGACGGCTGAGTCAATGAGCGTATTGAGGGAATTTGGCAATATGTCCTCAGCAACTATTTTATACGTCCTGGAGAGGTTCATGCAGCGCGGCGGGAATAAAAATGAGGTGGGCTTGGCTGCTGCATTGGGGCCTGGGTTTTCATCTGAACTTGTGTTAATGAGGTGGAAGTGATGATCTTTACCATTTTCATTATCTTGATCGCTATACAGCGCATGTTTGAATTATATATCGCCAAACAAAATGAAAAACAGTTAAAGGCTGCTGGAGCAGTGGAATATGGTGAGTCCCATTACAGTTGGATGGTTCTATTGCACCTTAGTTTTTTTATTGGTCTCATTTTTGAAGTGACCGTGCTTGATAGGGATGTGGCTGGACTATGGCCAATTTGGCTGACCCTTTTTCTAATTGCACAGTCAGGCAGGATTTGGGTAATCCGTTCATTGGGAAAACATTGGAATACAAAAATCATAGTGGTTCCTGATGCCGAGGTAGTCATTAATGGCCCTTATAAATATTTCAAACATCCGAACTATATAATAGTGGCAACTGAGATAATGGTTATTTCTTTATTATTCAATGCATATTATACCGCTATCATCTTTAGTTTATTGAATGTTTGGATGATGATGGTAAGAATCCCATTGGAAGAGAAAGCATTAAAGGCACATACGGATTATTCTACGGTTTTTAAGGGAAAATAATAAAAAATTTTAATTTCTTATTGAAAACGATTATCGTTCGTGATAAGATTCTAAATGAAGATGAAAATTATTCTCATTCGGATTTCGATAATTCATTTTAATAACTAACAACTAAAAGCTAATCAATATATAAGAGGATGGTGTTGGTAATGGTTTGGGTATTCATTTTATTGACAATCGCTACATATGGTTTTGTGATGAAACATGTATTGAATAATATTCAAAAACCGGCAAAGGCAGTAAAGTCTTTTACCGAGTCACCAATGGAAAACCGAACTGCTTTTAACCCCGCCCCTACAACCAGGTAAACATCCTGGTTTTTTTTTGCATTCAAAGTCAATATGAATCAAACTGCATGAATCCACCAATCGGTGGTTTTTTTTTGAACATGGCCAGTAATGAATCATATAGTAAAAATAAAGCTGATGGTATGAATAATAAACGAAATCGTTTACAATAAGAATATCAAAATGACGATAGATTAAGGGGTATGGATTCATGATTCAAGAAACATTAAAGCAACAGTCCAAATTGGGGATTTTGACTGCCATTTATGAGAAATTTCAATCGGCAGGTGATACAGGAAATGCCGATAAACTAAAACAGTTAATCATGAAAGTGAATAACGAAGAGTTCATCATTGCTTTTTGCGGGCATTTTTCAGCGGGGAAATCCAGTATGATCAACTTTTTCCTCGGTGATCAAGTATTGCCTTCAAGCCCTATTCCAACAAGTGCAAATACAGTAAAAGTCCAAAAAGGTGAAGACTATGCCAAAGTCTTTTACCATCATCAGCCACCAGTCCTATTTCCTGCACCATATGATTTTAAAGAGGTCAAGAAATTTGCCAAGGATGGAGATTCAGTATCGGCAATAACGATAAGTTCCAATGATTTTTCACTGCCGGATTCATGCGCGATCATGGATACGCCAGGAATTGATTCGACAGACGATGCACATAGGGTTTCTACGGAATCTGCCTTGCATCTAGCTGATGTAGTCTTCTATGTCATGGACTACAATCACGTTCAATCAGAAGTGAACTTCCTATTTACGAAAGAATTGTTAGAGGCTGAAAAACCGACATACTTAATTATCAATATGATCGATAAGCATGATGAGAACGAGCTTAGCTTTCAAGACTTCAAGCTTTCCGTTTCTGAGGCATTTGCGAACTGGAATGTATACCCTGATGGTATTTTTTATACATCCGTAAGAGACTTGAACAATACCGAAAATGAAATAGAAATGGTCAAGCAATTCATATCCGACATTGCGGGCAAAGGTCTAAATGATGGGAAAGATGCCATCATGCAATCGGCTAATGCCCTGGTCGAAAGGCATCTTAATTGGCTGAAAGAGCAGTATGAAGAGGAACACGCCGATGATTTTGAAGTATTATCAGAACTTCCATATGAAGAGCGAATCCAACTGACGAATCAGGTGGACAGCCTATTGAAAGAAAAAAAATCATTAACTGGACGTATAGAGGAAATCAAGGTCCAATATGCTGATGCATTAGAAACCATTTTGAAAGGTGCATACATCATGCCCGCTGCAACACGGGACCTAGGTAAATCTTTCTTGGAATCGGCTCAGCCTGACTTTAAAGTGGGTCTATTATTTGCCAAGAAAAAAACGGATGCCGAACGTGAGGCACGTATCAATGCTTTCTTGACCGATTTACAAGAAAAGGTGAAGACCCAGCTTGAATGGCATCTTAAAGAACTAGCCGTTAAAACGCTTAATCAAGCGGAAATCCATGATTCAACACTTGAAAGTAAGGCACAGGCACTTCAAATCGAGGTATCGGAATCTTACATAAAAAACTCTTTGAAGTCTCAAGTCGATATTACTGGTGAATACGTTTTAAACTATACGAATGATTTGGCATCAGCCATCAAAAAGAAAGCACGTGATGTATCAGAAGGATTTTTGAATAATATGATTACCGTTATGGAAGGGATAGTGGAACAGCAGTCCATATCCATCGATAAGGAACTTGAAGGTTTTTCCGAATTTGCGGAAGCCCTTAAAGTTACTGCTGCGATGAATGCGGAAATCGAGTACCAAACGGAACGATTAGAGGCCATTGCTCATCAAACTGAATCATTAATCGATGAGCGTGATATCGATATGCTTTTAACCCAATGGAATGAAGAGGAAAAAAATATTACAGTCAAAATCATGAAAACCGCTAAAGAAAGTAATTCAAGGTCCGTCAACGAACAAATTGCAACGGATCATGATAAAGAAAACAAGGAAGTTGAACATTCCGTGACTGTTTCTTCATCTGTTGCTACTGATTTACGCGGAAAAGGAAAGCTGATGGAGACTGCAACGAGTTTACAACAGGCTGCCAATCTAATTCAACCTTTGAGAGGGTTTCAATCTCTTTATAAAGAATTGAAAGAGAAGGCAAATCGCTTGGAACAGCAGACATTCACTGTTGCGCTTTTCGGTGCATTCAGTGCGGGCAAATCTTCCTTTGCCAATGCGTTGATGGGGGAGAGCGTCCTTCCTGTTTCACCAAATCCAACAACTGCAGCAATCAACAAAATCATGGCTTCAGACGCTGAGCATCCACATGGAACGGCAACCGTCAAGCTAAAGACACAAGCGATGCTGTTGGAAGATGTAAGCCTGGCCTTGGCAGCTTTTGATAAATCGGCAAAAACGCTAGATGAAGCACTTCAACTGGCAGGACAAATCATTGCGAAGGCGGGGGAAGTTGATAAGGGGAAAACCCATTTATCCTTTCTAAGGGCTTTTCATCAAGGGCTGCCCGAGTACCAAAATGAATTGGGAAATGTCGTTACGGTAGATCTTGAAGGATTTAAACGTTTTGCTGCAGAAGAGTCCAAGTCATGTCTTGTAGATCTGATTGAACTGCGTTATGACTGTGAAATGACAAAACAGGGGATGGTCCTTGTTGACACACCTGGGGCCGATTCAATAAATGCACGACATACAGGAGCAGCTTTCGAATATATTAAGAATTCGGATGCCATTCTATTTGTGACCTATTATAATCACCCATTTTCACGGGCAGACAGAGAGTTCTTGATACAACTTGGCCGTGTGAAAGATTCTTTCGCTATGGATAAGATGTTTTTCATCGTCAATGCTGTCGATCTGGCACAAACCACTGACGAATTGGACGAAGTGATGGATTATGTCACAGATCAATTGAATGGATTCGGAATCCGTTTTCCAAAACTGTTTCCGCTTACGAGTAAGGGAGCGTTGATGGAAAAGCAAACGCCTGGTTCGTTTAAGCATTCGTTCCTTCCAAATAGCGGAATCTCGGAATTCCAAGGTCAATTCGATTCTTTCATAGAAAACGATTTAACGGGACTTGCAATTGAATCGGCTCAAGCGGCTGTAAAAAGAACGGAAGAGCTGCTACGAGATGTAATTACAGCTTCCAGGCAGGATGAGAAAGCGAAACGAAATGCCCTGGAAACCCTTTCTCATGAGGCACAGTCCATTTCGGAACTCCTCTCAGTCATTAAAGGGGACGCCGAAAAGCAACGTTTGAAAAAAGAGATAGACGAATTGACTTTTTATAGTAAACAACGGGTCTTCTTCCGGTTTAATGATTTCTTCAAAGAGTCGTTCAATCCGGCTGTTTTAAAAGATGATGGAGGCGATCTGAAAATTGTCCTCAAGCAATCTATGAAGAACTTATTGGATGCTTTAGGCTTTGACCTTGCCCAGGAAATGCGGGCAACGGCTTTAAGGACGGAAATGTTCGTAAATAAATTACTGAGTGAGAAACAAAGCAGTTTGCTTTTGCAAATGCAAAAAATAAGAAGAAACCTTTCATTGCAGCCATATGAACCTAATGAGAGGGAGTCCCTTGAATTTACAGGAGCTTTTGCGCAATTAGATACGGGGGAATTCAAAAAGGAATTGGCATTATTTAAAAATCCAAAATCTTTCTTTGAAAAAAATGAAAAAGCGAAAATGAGCGAAGGGCTTCAGAAGCGTTTAGATGATCCTGCCCTTGTATATGTAAAAGAGCAGGGCGGACGGATTTTCGAAATGTATAATGAAGTCCTCAATCAAGAGTTACTTGAGATTCAAAAAGAGTTTAAGACGGAAATATCGGATATATTTGCAGGTTTACGGGCAGCATTGGAGGAAACGGTCGATTTACCGTATTATGAAAATGCCGTAGCGGAATTGGCTAAAATGCATTCGAAATAGAAACGAGGTCTCGTTCATGAAAGAAAACCTTATTTCACGATTGAGATACCTGGAAAAGAAAGAAGAAATGACCATTTTGATGGCTGCTGTTACTGGCAGCCATTCTTTTGGTTTATCATCAGGCCAATCAGATTACGATGTTCGGTTTATATATGTTCATAATGATAAGCGGTCATACCTTAGCTTGAGTCAGCCAGTTGAAGTCATGCAAATGAAAGAAGACCTATTTGACATGGAAGGCTGGGATTTATTTAAATCTTCACGTCTTACCTTTAAGAGTAATCCTGCTCTATTTGAATTATTTCAGTCGCCAATCAAGTTGATTACGCATCCGGATTATTATAGGAGGATGAAGGGGTTGATTGCTGATTGCTATTCCAAAAAGGCACTGGGCCACCATTACTATCGGATGATGATCGATAATCTTCAACTATTGACAAAAACCAGGGGATCCGAAAGAAAAGAACTAAAAACATGGGTACAAATATACCGTTCGTATTTAATCCTTGAATATATAATTCAACTGGGTTCGCTGCCACCTTTATCAGTATGGGAATTACTTGATACGGTTTCAATTGATCAAGAATTGAAAACCAGGATTACACGGATATTTAAAGCAAAACAAATGGAGGAATATATAAGCAACAATGAAAGTGAAAAGAATCTTTCGATAATAGAAGGGAAATCACTTTCCTTAAAGAATGAGATAACTAGGCTAAATCAAGGAAAGAAGATGGAAACGGAGCTTAATGAATTAATTTGGACCATTTTGGAATAGGGGGTTTTTTAGATGAGTTTAATAATTGAAAAAGAAGAGCTGTTGCCGAAGTTGAATTCTCAAGAGATCAGAATTTGTGACTGCCGCTTTCAGCTAGGCTCTCCTGATGCGGGGTATAATGAATACAAAAAAGGCCATATTTCCGGCGCGGTTTATTTCGATCTTGAAAAGGACTTATCGGGGCAGGTTCAAGAACATGGCGGAAGACATCCTCTTCCTGACCTGGAAACCTTTAAAAATAAACTGGAATCAAACGGAATCACCAATGATACGGTACTTATTGCTTATGATGGCGGGGAAGGTTCTTTTGCTTCCAGGTTTGCCTGGCTGCTTAGCTACCTTGGGCATCGGAAAGTTTATGTTCTTAACGGGGGCTTTCGCGCATGGAGGGATGAGGGCTATCCAATTGACTCGAATCAAACGAAATATATGCCAACAGAATATCATATCGATTTAAATGATTCCGCTTTTGCATCTTTTCAAACAGTGAAGGATTACACTATGAATAGGCCTGACGATATCGTATTAATGGATTCAAGGGAATCTAAGCGCTACGAGGGAATCGAGGAGCCGATTGATAAAAAAGCCGGACATATACCTGGAGCAGTAAATAAGGTGTGGACGAACGTTCTGGAAAATGGCTATTTTAAAAAGAAGGAAGATCTTCAGTCAAATTTTTCAGACATCGGTAAAGATAAGGAAATCATTGTGTACTGCGGTTCAGGTGTAACGGCATCACCCAATTATATCGCCCTGAAAGAAGCGGGCTTTAAAGATGTGAAGATATATATTGGCAGTTACAGTGACTGGATCTCGTATGATGATAATCCAATTGAATAATATTTTTTCCAATTAAACGATCCTTAAAAAAGGGGACAGTTATGTTAAAATGGAAGTACATCATGATAGAGGTGATAATGTGTTAATGAAAGAAAACGAGCAGCATCCTTCCTTTATGCTTGTCGATGGGATGGCGCTTTTATTTAGAGCTTATTATGCAACGGCAGTTACTGGTCAATTCATGATTAACTCAAAAGGCATTCCGACTAATGCCGTTCAAGGTTTTTTGAAGCATATGCTGACGGCGGTGAATCACTTTTCACCTAGTCATGTCGCGGTGTGTTGGGATATGGGCAGTAAGACTTTCAGAAATGAATTATTTGATGGATACAAGGCCAATCGATCAGAAGCTCCAGTCGAAATGATCCCTCAATTCGACCTAGCGAAAAAAGCGGTTGAAGCATTTGATATCCCTAACATAGGGCTCTCTGGATATGAGGCGGATGACTGTATCGGGACAATTGCCAAGGCATCTGCCCAACATAGCCGGGTGGGTATATTGACTGGCGATCAAGATATGCTTCAGTTAATAGATGAAAACATTTCCGTGTTATTGTTAAAAAAAGGATATGGTAATTATGAAGTTCATAATCCCGATAGCTTTTTTGAATGGAAAGGGATCACACCAAGACAAATGATCGATTTAAAAGCTTTAATGGGTGATACAGCTGATAACTATCCCGGAGTTAAAGGAATAGGTGAGAAGACAGCGTTGAAATTATTGATCCAGTATCAAAGTATCGAAGGGATTCTTGAAAATGTTGCTTCATTGACGAACGGGCAACGAGCTAAAATTGAATCCGCCGTCGATATGCTTCATTTATCCAGGAAGCTAGCAGAAATAAAATGTGATGTACCAATTTCATGTTCTTTAGACGATGCGGTCTATCAGTATGATCGCGAGAAGGTCAAAAATCTGGCTAGGGATCATGAATTCAGGGCTTTACTGCGAATGATTTAATACAATAAGCGGAGCTTCCAATGGGAGCTCTTTTATTTTGTACGGTGATTTTTTTGTCGAAAAATGGATAGTCAAAATCTTTGATATACGGTAAGATGAAAATAAGGCATGAAGTATGGAGTGGATGCAGAAGTGGCGAAATCAACTGAAGAGTATGTTAGTTTTTTAGAGGGGAAAGGATTCACTTTTGGTAATGACGCTATTGGTTTTATTTATTTTGGCAAGCGGTACACGGATGCGAGTGATATTTTAGTCAATGCAGCAATAGAATTGACATTGAAGGTACAAAAGAACTTTGATGGCAGCTTTTATATCTCCTTTTTGGAAAACTTAAAACAAAACGGCATTGAAACGCGTAGTGCAGCGGTATCTTTTGCAAAAGAACAGGGGCTGCTTAAATAAATCGGACTTCGTAACTGGAAGTCCGATTTATTTTATTGGCCTTTTCAAGTAAACTCCTGTGTCACGGTTTTCTTTTTCTTAACAGGCAGTTCAGCGAAGATCATCCCCAAGAATATGAATGCGCAGCCGATGATGGAGGCGGTAGTCAATTTTTCCCCTATCAATATGTATGAGGATAACGCGGCAAAAACCGGTTCCATTGAAAAGATCAGCGCCACTCTTGTAGGTGTCGTATAGGCTTGGAAGAAGGTTTGTGCAAAAAAGGCGAACGCAGTGGCAAGGGCTGCCGTAACCAATAAAGCAGTCCATACGTCCTTTTGTAACATGACCTCCGAGCTGAAGATGACGGAATGATTCTCTTTAAAAATGAAGGCTGAAACAAATGATAATAAAGATACGGTGGAAACCTGAATCAGCGTCAATGGTAAAGCGGGTAAGGTCTTGGCATATTTAGCCGTTGTAATGATCTGCATGGCAAAACTGATTGCGCATAAAAATACCAGTAAATCACCGATATTCAAATTGGAGCGGTCAGCGAAAGTCATTAAATAAAGCCCGATGGTTGCGGCTGCGACACCTATTATTGTATTGCGGGAAAGCCTATGTTTTAAAAGCAGCAGGGAAAACACGGGTACCATGACGACACTTAAACCTGTTATAAAGCCTGTCTTCGCAGGAGTTGTATAATTCAATCCGATCGTTTGAAGCCCATACCCCAAAAAAAGCCAAACCCCAATATGAAACCCAGCTATAAAAAGACCCTTGTTCCGATTTTTCCCTTTTTTGTGTAAAGTCGATATATAAGGGATGAGCAAGAAAACGAAAGCCATGAAGAAACGGACCGCATTAAACGTGAAGGGGTCTAAAAAAGATAGGGCATTTTGAACCATGACAAAAGTGACGCCCCAAATAAATACAACGAATAGTAATGAAAAATCAGCTGTCTTGTTCATGATTTTCCTCGGAATTATTCATTCGAATGGCCCGTCTCGCCAACTCATCCGCGGACTTGTTTTCGAGATTTGGAATCCATTTCATGAAAAATAATTCAAGCTCATCTGAAAGCTTTAGCGCCCGTTCCAACAAAATGGCATACTTATTCTTTGCAAATCTTTTTTCAATGGCCCGGTTGATGGCTTGTGAGTCAGTACGAAAAGAAACGATTTGATACTTATTGGCTACACAAATTTCCAATGCTTTGATTAAAGCATGGTACTCCGCTTCATGGTTTTCCATATTTCCAAGCGGAAAGGCATGCCGCTCGACCACACCATTATTATTTATGAAAACACCTGCGCCGCTCGGCCCTGGATTGCCTGCACTGGCACCATCAATATACACTTCGATCAAGATGTGCTCCTCCTCGAGTTTAACTGTCAATATGCTATTATAAAAAAACGTTTCATATAAAATAAGATAGAAACATGAGAATTTCAGGCTGATATGGGGAACTATAATTAAAAAAGCGATACAAATGCTTACAATATATTATAAAGGGTAAGACGAAAAAAAGGTATGAAAATTGTAAGCTATTCTGCATGAATGGTGAATGGATAAGGAGCTGGAAATCTTTGAAGGTAATTATGCAATGGACATATCATGCATCAAAAAAACCATCTGCCGATTTCGTTTCGGATTGGCTTGATGCCGGGACTGCTCTGGTCATTACGGAAGATCTTGAAAAGGCAGGAAGGCTGAAAGAAGTGGAGTTCAAGGATGAATTCGATACAACTTGGACCAAGAAGGAACTAAAGAAGCTCCTGACGGAAGTGGAGGAAGAACCGCAGGATGTGACTGTTTTTTTTGATGGCGGTTTTCAAAAAGGTGAAAAGGTGGCAGGAATCGGTGTTGCCATTTATTTTCGCCAAGGTAAGAAGTTCTGGCGGTTACGCACAAACTTGAAATTGGAGCAATTTGAATCCAATAATGAAGCGGAATATGCGGCCTTTCATGAAGCGGTCAGGCAGATGGACGAACTTGGAATCCACCATCAAAGTTGTGTCTTTAAAGGTGATTCCCTAGTTGTCTTAAATCAACTTTCCGGTGAATGGCCTTGCATGGAAGAAAACTTAAATAAATGGCTTGACCGCATTGAAGCGAAACTGGATAAATTAAAGATCATTCCGGTCTGCAAGCCAATTTCTCGAAAGGAAAACCAGGAAGCCGATCGCCTGGCAACACTTGCACTGCAGGGAAAAGCCATTTTCAGCAAAATGGAAATTGCTGAGTCAAAGGAGCCATAACAACAATGAACAGGAAAAAAATATATGAAGAAGTGGAAGATGTTCTCGCTTCGTATTGTCAAGATTGTTTTTTAAGGAAGCATTTTCGAAAAGAGAAGGGGCGGACGTATGCCCATCAGTTCTGTATTTCAGAATGTACGGTTGGTGAAAAATTAAAACAGCTGGGCAATGAACTTAGTAACCGATCTTAAGTCTCCCAAAATTGCTTTCATTATGACACAAGGTCATGAAGGATATGGTATCATAGGTAAAAATAGAGAAAAGTGTGAGAGCGATGAAAAATAGAAGAGGGAAGATGAATAATAAAGCGAATACGCCTCTTACCATCCCTGAAAAAGGTGGATATTCATTAACGGAAAATCATGTACAGCCTAACGTAATGATTCATGAAAGAATCAATGAAGCTTCTCTTCAAATGAAAAACATCTTTCAAGATATACGTAAAGAAGGAAAAATACAGCTTGATAAGATTGAATTGATTAAAGCTGAAGTAGCACCTGTCATTACAGATGCTGCAAAGAATCCTGATATTTATTCCCTTTTCGATGAGATGCAAGCAAAAAACGAGTACACGTATAGTCATAATATCGGGGTCGGAATCATTGCCACATATTTGGGGATGAAGCTTGGATTATCGAAAGAAAACCTCTCAGCCCTAACATTGGCAGCCATGCTGCATGATGTGGGTAAAATAAGGATTTCGGATAGTATATTGGAAAAACCGGGTAAACTGACTGCGACAGAATATGAAGAAATGAAGCTCCATACCATTTATGGGTATGAATTACTTAAAAATATCCCTGGAATCCTTCCGTCGATTGCATTAACAGCCCTACAGCACCATGAACGGGAAGATGGGCAAGGCTATCCACTTGGACTGAAGGGGAATGATATCGATCATCATGCGAAAATCGTCGCAATAGCTGATGTTTTCCATGCGATGTCCTCAAATCGTGTATATCATCAGGCCATGCCGTTTTATAAGGTGATTGAACAAATGAACAGCGATATGTTCGGTAAATTCAATCCGGAAATCCTGCTGGAATTTGTAAATCGTTTAATGTCCACATTGATCGGAAAAGAAGTCATGCTTACTAATGAACGAATCGGGACGATCGTTATGATCAATCCATACGATCCCCTTAAAGTTTTATTGAAAACCAGTACGGGGATCATGGATTTGCGAATGGAAAAGGAATGGCAGATCGAACGAATCATCGGTTAATGAAAAAGAGCCCGATCATAAAAAATCGGGCTCTTTTTCATTCTTTTTTACCGAATCGAAATAGGTTTTGAGCATCACTTTATTTTCGCTGAAGTCTGCAATCGTATATTGATCAAGGACCTTTAGAAAAGCATCCAAGGCATTATTAAGAACAAATTTCAATGAACAAACGGGAGAAATCACACAGTTATCGTGATCTTTAAAACATTCCACCAGATAAAAATCCTCCTCGGTTCGTCGTACAAGTTCCCCTACATTTATTTCAGAGGGTGATTTTGCAAGCCGAAATCCGCCATTTCTTCCACGAATCGTCTCGATATAGCCTAATTTTCCAAGATTATGAACAATCTTCATCAAATGATTTTTAGACAGTTGATAAACTTCAGAAATCTCTTTAATATTTGATAATTTGCTTTGGTCGTGGGAAGCCAGGTAAATCAACACTCTAAGTGAGTAATCGGAATAACTCGTCAACCTCATGTTTATCGCCTCACATTCTATCCCCATTTGACTATATCATAAATGTGAACATTTTATAAACATGAAAGCTTATTTTTTGAAAAAGATGTATATAATATATTGCTTTTAATGCATTTACGTTCTATTATAAACATGTATTTAAAATACTTGTTTATGAAGAGGGGTTTACCTATGCTATCCCAAAAAACTATTGATGTTATCAAATCAACTGTACCTGTATTAGAAGTGCATGGTACAACAATCACAACTGTATTCTATAAAAATCTTTTCGAAGCACATCCTGAATTATTAAATGTTTTTAATCACGCCAATCAAAAAAAGGGACGCCAGCAAAATGCACTGGCCAACACAGTTTTAGCAGCAGCTAAATATATAGATCAACTCGAAACGATATTACCTGCCGTGAAGCAAATAGCACAAAAACACAGAAGTCTTGCCGTTAAAGCCGAACATTATCCCATTGTTGGAGAATTTCTTTTAGGTGCAATCAAGGAAGTGTTACAAGATTCAGCTACAGAAGAGATCCTCCAAGCTTGGGGAGAGGCCTATGGTGTCATTGCCGATGCTTTCATTAGCATCGAAAAGGAAATGTACGACGAAGCTTCCAATCAGGTCGGCGGATGGTCTGATTTCAAACGATTCACAGTGGCGGAAAAAGTACGGGAAAGTGACGTAATCACATCCTTTTATTTAAAACCGTCAGATGGAGAGAAGGTTCCATCATTTCTTCCTGGACAATATATTACCATTCGGATCGAGATACCGGGTGAACGCTATCTATTCAACCGTCAATATAGTTTGTCTGATGTTCCGGGAAAAGATTATTTCCGGATTTCCGTTAAAAAAGAAAAGCCGGGAACCTCTCCTGATGGAAGGGTCTCCAACTACTTGCATGAATCCATTCAGGTGGGTGACAGTATTGACGTAACGGCTCCTGCAGGTGATTTCACCATCGATTTGGAAAAACGAACACCGGCAGTATTCTTGAGCGGAGGCGTTGGCATAACACCTTTCATGAGTATGGTCCATGCGATAGCTGAACAAACACCCGAGCGTCATGTACAATTCATTCATGCTTCCGATAATGGTCGGTTACAGCCGTTCAGAATGGAACTGACAGAACTAGCCCAAAAGCTTACCAGCTATCAATTATCCTTTGTCTTTAAAAATCCGGACCAGGATGATAAGAACCTGCCGAATTTTAAAAAGGAAGGGTATATCGATAAGGAATTATTGAGCGGTTTTGTTAAACCTGAAGCTGATTATTATGTGTGTGGCCCTGTTCCTTTCATGAAGGCAATCATTACTTATCTAAAAGAGCTGGGGATAGATGCGGATAAAATCCACTATGAGTTCTTTGGTCCGGCAATCGCGTTATAAGGTTCATACATCGTAGGAATGTTATTGACATCAAGCAGATAATTTTGCATACTATATTAAAACAATGAACGTTGAGAGAAGATTAGTATGCGAGAATCACTGTGACAGAGAGCGGCGTCAATTGCTGGAAGACCCGCGACAGAAAAACGCAGAACCTGCTTCTTGAGTCCTATGCAAAACATAGGCGCAAATCCTGGCGTTATCAGGCAAAGTGGAATGCATGAACTTGCATTCAATGAAGGTGGTACCACGGAGAGCAGCCCTTTTCGTCCTTATTTCGAGGATGAAGAGGGCTTTTTTTCATGTCTTAGATATTTATTGGAGGAAGTAATCGATGGAAAAGAAACGCATCGTTGTAAAGATAGGAAGTAGTTCTTTGACCAACACAAAAGGTGAAATCGACCAAAATAAATTTTCCGATCATATCCAGGCAGTGGCAGCTTTAAGGAAAGCGGGACATGAAGTTGTCCTTGTTTCATCAGGTGCTGTAGCAACAGGTTTTCGCAAGCTCGGCTATCCTACGAGACCTGTCACTCTCAAGGGAAAACAAGCTGCTGCAGCGGTTGGGCAAAGCCTATTGATTCAATCATATATGGAACAATTAGGTCATTTTGGAATCGTTCCTGCGCAGATTTTGTTAACAAGGAAAGATTTCTCGAAAAAAGATAGATATAAAAATGCATATGCGACATTGATGGAATTGCTTGAACGCGGCATCCTTCCGATTATTAATGAAAATGATACAGTATCGGTCGAGGAGCTGACTTTTGGTGATAATGATATGCTATCCGCCTTAGTAAGCGGACTGGTCCACGCCACCAACTTGATCATATTAACGGACATTAATGGGCTCTATGATTCCAATCCACAGACAAATCCAGGGGCGAAACGATTTGATAAGCTAACCGAAGTAACAGCGGATTTATTGCAAATGGCAGAAGGTGCAGGATCCAATGTTGGAACCGGGGGGATGAAATCTAAGTTAATTGCAGCCCAAACTGCATTGTCTCTAGGGGTGAAAGTATTCATTGGTTCTGGTTATGGGAGTGATAAACTTCTAACCATCCTCGAAGGCAAAGGTGACGGCACGTATATTGGGAATGATGTCTTGACGACGGTAACGAAAAACAAACAATGGATATCCCTTCATTCACAAGTATCCGGGAAAATTTTCGTTGATGAAGGTGCCGAGAGAGCTTTAGTTTCAAATGGCAGCAGTCTGCTGCCAGCCGGAATTTACGAAATTAAAGGAATCTTCAATAAGGGGGATGTTGTCGAAGTCTATGGCGCAAATGGATTATTGGGGCGGGGGGAGGTCCTATACTCCGACGAAGAATTAAAACAGGCGATGGGAAAGAGGACATCCGAGCTTGTGATCACTTCCATAGAAGTGATTCATCGCGACAAATGGGTGAAAGCATAAAAATCAATTTTTGTGAAGGAAAAGGGGGCATTTGAAAATGAGTGAAGTGAAGGCGAAAGGAAAGGCAGCCAAAGAAGCCAGTTATCAGTTAATAGGATTGAATACGGAACAAAAGAACGAGGCACTTGGAAACATTGCTAAGCAACTTATTATCGATAAAGATTTCTTGATAAAAGAAAACCAAATGGATCTGGAAGAAGGCAGGAAAAAAGGCTTCAGTGAGTCTACATTGGATCGAATTATGTTAAATGCTAACCGTATTGATGACATGGCTGAGGCCATTATGCTTTTAATCGAATTAAATGATCCAGTTGGGGAACAATTGGAGACGATCGAAAAAGAGAATGGTTTATTGATTAAAAAGTTACGGGTGCCAATCGGTGTAATCGGGATGATTTATGAAGCCAGGCCTAACGTGACCATCGATGCAGCTACATTGTCCTTGAAAACCGGGAATGCCGTCATATTAAGAGGCAGCTCGTCAGCCAAAAACTCCAATATGGCACTAGTCTCATCCATTCATAAGGCATTGGAGAATACGGAAATTCCTGTAGAAGCTGTTCAGTTGATCGAGGATACGAGTCGAGAAACCGCTAAGGAACTTTTTCATCTTAATGAGTATTTAGATGTTTTGATTCCACGAGGCGGAAAGAATTTAATTGAAACGGTTATTAAGGAGTCCACTGTTCCGGTTCTTGAAACAGGAGCAGGCAATTGCCATATCTTCATCGATGAGACCGCAGATATCACGATTGTCGAGAAAATTGTCTTAAACGGTAAAACTCAGCGTCCATCCGTATGCAATGCTATCGAGGGGCTCCTGATTCATGAAAAATGGTTTGAAGAAAACGGAGTGCGTATTTTGGAACTCCTGGACGAAAAGGGTATTGAAATATATGGGGATGAAGTGGTTTGCAGCTCCTTTCCAAGAGCCAAAGCGGCTACGGAGGAAGATTGGTCAACGGAGTACCTGGCTTTAAAGATCAGCGTGAAAACTGTCAAAGGTGTATTCGATGCGATTGAACATATTAACCGATACGGTACCAAGCATTCTGAAGCAATCCTGACGAGGGATGAACAAAACGCTTCCGCTTTTTTGAATAAAGTAGATGCCGCAGCAGTTTATCACAATGCTTCCACCCGTTTTACCGATGGCTTTGAATTTGGTTATGGTGCAGAAATCGGCATTTCGACACAAAAGCTGCATGCACGTGGACCAATGGGTTTACCTGCCTTAACATCAAGCAAGTACTTCATTTACGGCCAGGGGCAAATCCGGGAATGAAATTCATTTCCTTCATGGAAGGTTATTAAAACTCAATTAAGGGTATTGTATAATACATTACTTTTAAAGGAGCAGATACCATGGACAAGAGGTTTATAGCAATATATGAAAATGCGAATGAAGCGATTTCAGCAGTAGAAAACTTAAAGACACAAGGATATACATCCAATCAAATATCAGTAGTGGCAAAAAACATTGATCAATTACCCAGTGAAGCCGAGGAAGTCGCCCCGGCAAAGACTGATGGATTAGTAGCTGGCGCAGCAGCCGGCGGAGCTGTCGGATTAACAGGCCTGCTTATTGGAATGAGTGCATTGGCCGTACCAGGAATTGGTCCGATATTGGCAGCAGGACCTATTTTTGCCACTTTTGGCGGAGCCGCTGCCGGGGCAGCATCGGGAGCAGGCGGATTGAGAAAGCCATTATTGGATATTGGACTGGAGGAATCCGAAGCCGATCAATATGTGGAGGATATTAAAGCCGGGAAAATCCTTGTCATCGCCGATCCTTTTTAAGTCCGTAAGTAAAACCACCTTGAATGTTATAAAGTTTGATAACTGTAAGAATGCCCGCAAAAACTCAAAATAAAAATTTATTAAAAAACCCCGTTCAGGATTTCTTGAACGGGGTTAATATGTTTGTAGACTAATTTTATTGTCTGTACCGATAAAATCAAAAGGAATTCTACATTTGTATGAAGAATAAAAGGAATATAGTCCTATTACCGAGAGAGGAAGGGGGATTATGGAAAATAAAGTAGATGATCATGCCACTTTAAGAAATTAAAAAGGACTTTTCATGATGATTTTCACCTTAAGAATCATTATACTGATGTTAATGTTAAAAAGTGTATTCTAGTGAGGAAAAGAAAGTTTTAATGTGATGACCTGAATGACCATATTAAATACCAATCGAAATCCTTATGATGAAAAAACCCACGATAACAGGGTTTTTTATTTTTCAAAGTCATTAATAAAGTGAAATATCTAATATCTAAATAAAATGCAGAATTACTATTTTGGAAGTCTCACATTGCTTTTCTTATTGTGGCTTTGAATGAAAACCTTTGCGGCATTCTTAGCTTACCAGGTTATATTCAGTCCTTGTATAACAAGGTCTGGAATAAATTACAGGTTACTTTTAGCTTTTATCCAATAAACCAAAATGATTTACGTTGGAGGTGGGTGTTTTGATAAAAATAAAACTCGTTGTTCCTCGAAAAGGGTATATTACGGATGCTTTTGAAAGGTTTGAGGAATTCAACAAGTTGGAAGAATCGGACAACAATGATAACGGTTCAGTGAAGTTTGTATTAGAGGAGGTGGTTGAGGATGCCGATAAGATTGGGAAGTTGAAGCTGGATGCTGATGTGATCATTTCAAGGGGTTTGATCACGAAACTATTAAAAGAAAGCAATGAATTCATTCCAATCGTCGATATACCTGTCCAAGGGATTGACCTCATTCGTTCCCTATATGATTGCAAGGCACGTTTTGGCAGTAAAAAAGTGGCCGTTATTGGAGCATTAAACATGATTTATGGGGTGGAAAACCTTTCGGATATTGTTGATTTGCCAATTCAGTCCTATATATTAAATGATATCGAGTCCTCAGTCAGTTTAGTGGATTTGGCAGCCAGAGAAGGTTGTGAGGTGGTGTTAAGTGGTTTAAGTACCTGTAAATATGCTGAAGAGATAGGGTTAGGAGCCATACTGGTTGACACTGGAAAGGAATCATTTCGGCAGGCGTTGATTGAGGCGAAAAGAGTAGCTCTTGTCAGCAGAAGGGAACAGGAAAAGACCAAGCGTTACCAAACGATTCTTAATTATGCCTATGAAGGGGTTATTGCTATAGATTTAAAAGGACAAATATCTGTATTTAATACGGCGGCTCAGGAGATATTATCCATTTCCAAGGGGAGCTTAATTGGAAATTCCATATACGATATAATAAAGCCCGGGAAATTTCGAAATATGCTTTTAAGTGAAGGTGAATACGAAAAAGATACCGTTGCTTACCAATCGATTCAATTATCGCTAAAAAAAGTTGCGATATTTTTAAAAGGCATAAAAGTGGGGGATATGGTCGCCTTTCAAGATGTTACCCGCATTCAAGAGATGGAAGGAAAGTTCTTCAGAAAACTTCATTCACGCGGACATGTGGCCAAGTACACATTTGATGATATATTGTATCGAAGTCCCGAAATTAAGAGGACAATTGAAACAGCTCAACGTTATAGTGAAGTAGATTCAAACATTCTTATAATTGGAGAAACTGGAACGGGCAAGGAAATATTCGCCCAAAGCATACATAATCATAGCAATCGGAAAAATAACCCGTTTGTAGCCATTAATTGCGCGGCGCTTCCCGAAAATTTATTGGAAAGTGAGCTTTTCGGATATGCAGAAGGAGCTTTCACGGGAGCCATGAAAGGCGGAAAGCAAGGATTTTTTGAACTGGCTCATAGAGGTACGATTTTTTTAGATGAAATAGGGGAAATCTCCCCAAAAATGCAAAGCCGGCTGCTACGTGTCCTCCAAGAGCGGGAAATCATGCGTATCGGTGATGATAAAGTAATTCCCGTTGATGTGAGAATTGTGTCGGCAACGAACAAAGACCTCATGCAAATGGTGAAAAGTAATGACTTTCGGGAGGATCTGTATTATCGCTTGAGTGTACTGGACCTTGTATTGCCTCCACTTCGGGAACGCAGAGAAGATATTCCATTATTGGTGAATGCTTTTATTCAGAAAGGCCATTCTGATCAAAAACAAATTAAGATTACGGATACTGCTATGAAAAAGCTGAGCGAAGAGAATTGGGAAGGGAATATCCGCCAATTGCAAAATTTTTGTGAGCGATTATGCGCTCTTTATAAAGACAAGTTAATTGATGTGTACGATATTGAAATGTATTTTCCCAATAGAAGTAAAAAGAAAATACAGCTATCGAAACAAGTCGAAGAGATGGATATGTCCTCTGGGATGCATTTATCCGAGCGTGAAAGAATTGTTCAAATGTTAATTAAGGTTAATTTTAATAAAGGAAAAGCTGCCTTTGAGTTAGGGATGAGTCGCACTACTTTATGGAGAAAGATGAAAAACTTGAATATTGAAACAGATTGAAACGTAATGAAACAAAATAATTCATTTTGAAACAATTTGTTACATTTATTTATGTCTTGCTATAAGGACTGATTGGCTTCTTTCTTGAATAAACGGATGTTTTTTATGTTGGCACAATAATTGTATATATAACCATGCAGTAGGAAAGATTTTTCCTTCAAGGTTAACATGAAAGGGTTGGTGTGAAGGTGAGCCATTTAGTGTATATTCCGCAAGATATTGAGAAAGAGGGGAAAAGTTATTTAGTAGAAAAAGGCTATAAGATTAAAGTAGGGTCTGATCTGTCCCAAGAAATTCTTATGGAAGAAATCAAGGGTTGTGATGCAGTGCTAACGAGATCAACAGCTGTAATAAATAAAGAAGTCATTCAAGCAGCTGAAAACCTCAAAGTGATTGCCAAGTATGGTGTGGGCTTGGACAATATTGATATCGAAGCTGCTACAGAGCGTGGCATTTATGTAACAAATACCCCAGAGGCAAATGCGAATTCTGTAGCTGAACATGTAATGGCATTAATTTTATCATTGTCCAAAAACTTAAGCTTGGCTGATAAAGAACTGCGCAGCGGGAATTTTGCTATTCGTAATCAACTTTTTGGCATGGACTTGGAAGGCAAGACATTGGGGATTATCGGACTGGGGAGAATCGGCAGAATACTGGCAAAAAAGGCTTACCAAGGCTTTGATATGAAAGTGATTGGCTACGACCCCTATGTTACAGCCAAAAAGAATTCAGAGTTGGAGATAGTAACAGATTTAGAATGGTTATTCATAAACTCTGATGTTATTAGCCTGCATCTGCCGTTAACGAAAACAACAAAAGGGATAATAGGTAGCCGTGAGTTTTCCTGGATGAAACCTTCTTCCTATTTTGTAAACGCTTCCAGGGGCGGTGTAGTGAAGGAAAGTGATTTAGTAAATGCTTTGCAAGCGGGCCAGATTGCCGGTGCTGGAATAGACGTATTTGAAGTTGAGCCTCCTGATAAAGGGAATCCCCTTTTTAAATTGGATAATGTGATTGTCAGTCCTCATAATGCGGCATTGACGAAGGAAGGCTCGATACGCATGGCTGTACATGCAGCAATGCAAGTGGAACAAGTTCTTACAGGCATGCAACCGAATTGGGCTGTAAATGAGCCATTAACTAAAGGGTTGTCAATGTAATAGTACAGAAAAAAATATCTGTTTTTTCAGAAAAATGAAGGATTGGATGATTCAAGTTGGGCATTTGTTGATAAGGATGGTGAACAAATGAAGAAATTGATCTATGTGATAAGTGCAATACCGGCACTTGGCTCGCTTGTGGTTATCAATCGGATTGAACCTTATGTTTTAGGGATGCCATTTGTTCTTTTTTGGGCCATTTTATGGGTTTGTCTTACATCAGTGTTTTTAATAATTGCCAATAAACTTGACCCAGCAACCGAGGAGGAAGAAGACTGATGAATGAAGCCCTGCTTGTTATCCTTTTCTTTTTGGTTCTGTGTATTTGGTTAGGGCTTCAAGCTCGAAAAGGTAAGAATATGAGTTTGGAACAATGGGCTATAGGCGGAAGGGGTTTCGGCAGCTTTTTGCTCTTCTTCTTGATAGCAGGTGAAATGTTTACGACATATACGTTTTTGGGGGCAAGCGGCGGAGCGTATAGATCTGGTATGCCTCCTGCCCTATACGCTTTCAATTGCTTCTATTTTGTAATCGCCTATTGGCTGTTGCCGCCTATTTGGAGATATGCCAAAAAAAATAATGTCATATCTCAATCTGATTTTTATGATAAAAAGTACAATAGTCCGGCTTTAGGAGTTCTTGTGGCGGTAATTAGCGTCATTTCAATTATTCCATATCTGATCATGCAGTTGAAAGGGTTAGGAATTATCGTATCGGAAGCCTCCTATGGGTCCATTTCGCCAAATGTGGCCATAGTTGTAAGTGTCATTGCGATCACAATTTATGTAACTGCTTCAGGGATGCATGGGGTAGCGTGGACCGCGGTCATTAAAGATATCATGATTCTGACTGTAGTCGTCATCATGGGGATTTATTTTCCTCTTCATTATTACGGTGGTTTACAGCCGATGTTTGAAGCAATCGATACGGCAAAACAAGGTTTGTTGATTTTCCCGGAACAAGGTTTGAGTATCTCTTGGTTTATTTCAGCTACGATCATGACAGCACTGGCATTTTATATGTTTCCTCATATGTTGGCGGGAGTATTCTCTGCAAAAAGTCCAAAATCACTTCGTTGGAATGCTGGGGTTATGCCAATTTATCAAGTAATCATCATTTTTTCGTTATTTATTGGTTTTTCTGCGATTCTCCAAGTTCCGAATCTACAGGGGGCAGAAGCAGACTTAGCTTTATTTAAAATGGCGAAAATGTCATTTGATCCCTGGTTTGTTGGGGTTATTGGAGCATCAGGGGCGATGGCCGCCCTTATACCTAGTTCACTCGTGTTGACGGCAACTGCCACGATACTTTCCAAAAATGTATATAAGGTGTGGAAGCCGAATACATCGGATGAACAGCTTCAAAGACTGAGCAGGATGTTAGTACCTGCCATTTCCATAGTGACTCTATATTTTACGTTTAATGGCGGGGAGTCGATTTTTACGTTGTATCTAATGGCATATAGCTTCATGGCACAGTTATTTCCCGCATTATTTTTTAGCTTGTGGAAAAATAATCCTGTTACCGTCCAAGGAGCTTTTGCCGGAATGATCGCTGGAATTCTAATTGTCATATACTCGACTACTTCAGGTACGACACTTGCTACTTTATTTCCATCTCTGCCGCAAGTCATACAAGATCTTGATGTAGGGTTAGCCGTATTACTCATCAACATTGCAGTAACTTTGGGAGTGAGTGCCGTTACAAGAAAAACATCAATTGGGATGGAAGAAGATAATAAACAAGCTTCAGGAATGGACAAAACTAGTTAAATGCTGGTGGGAATGAATCCAATTTTAAGATAATCATAAATTACTAGAACAAAAACACGTACTTGAAAGCGGGAGGCTTGATTATGAAAGTCAGTGGAGGAAGAGCAATCGTAGAAGTAATGGCTAAAGAAGGGGTAAAAAAAGCTTTTTGTGTACCAGGTGAAAGTTATCTTAGTGTAATGGATGCACTATATCAACATCCTGAAATAGAACTTATTTCCGCCAGGCATGAAGGGGGTGCCTCCTTTATGGCGGAAGGGTATGCCAAGGCTTCGGGAGAGGTAGGAGTTTGTATGGCGACGCGTGGAGTGGGTGCTACAAACTTAGCTATCGGCATTCATACTGCCGCCCAAGACTCAACCCCTTTGGTTGCGTTGATTGGCCAAGTCGAACGCTCTTTTAAAGAAAAGGAAGCATTCCAGGAAGTGAATTTGACGGGTTTATTCAGTCATTTATGTAAATGGACGGTAGAAATCGATCGTGTGGAAAGGATCCCGGAATTATTGCAACGGGCGTTCCATATTGCGAGATCGGGGCGTCCGGGCCCTGTATTGGTGGCTTTGCCGCATGACATGTTAGAAGATGAGGCAGAGTTGAACATAAATCCAACTTATCGCTCGCTTCCTCCTCAACCACATATGGAAGTTGTGAAGCAGGCGATGGATATGATACGAAACGCGGAGCGTCCCGTATTGATTGCTGGCGGGGGTGTGATTCATGCTAAGGCCAACAGGTTGCTTGTACAGTTTGTGGAGGCAATGAAACTTCCTGTCATTACAGCTTTCCGGCGATTTGACGCGTTTCCGAACTCACATCCTTGCTATGCAGGATGGCTTGGGTTTGGGACACCACAATATTTACTTGATGCAATCCGCGATGCAGATGTAGTTTTGGCATTAGGAACACGATTCTCTCAAGTAGGAACACAAGACTACACGTTGATTTCTGAAAATTCAAAACTTATCCATGTGGATATTTGTCCCGATATTTTTGGTAAAGTGTATCCACCTTCACTTGCCATTGAAGCAGATGCAAATAGCTTCTTGGAACAAGCACTGCAAGCGCCAGAACCAGGATCTATTATTTCAAGCGAAGACCATTTGAAAGAATTGCATGATAAATATATGGAATTTTCAGAACCGAAGGCCGATTACACAGAAGACTTCGTGGATATGGACGGATTGATGCATGATCTTGCCGTCTGTCTGCCGAAGGATACCATCATTACAAATGATGCCGGCAACTTTTTCGGGTGGCTATCCAGATATTACCGTTTCGAGCAAGAAAACACATACGTGGGGCCAACGTCGGGTGCGATGGGATATGGACTGCCTGCTGCTATTGGGGCAAAGCTGGCGCAGCCTCACAAACATGTTGTATCCATTTCAGGAGATGGAGGCTTTATGATGACTCTCCAAGAGATTGAAACCGCTGTACGGTATAAAATTCCGACTATATCAATTGTTGTCAACAACAATATTTACGGAACAATTCGAGTACATCAAGAAAGGCATTTTCCAAATCGGGTCGTTGGAACTGACTTGTCTAATCCTGATTTTGCCGAATTGGCCCGCTTATTTGGAGCGCATGGTGAAAAGGTTGAAAAAAATAGTGATTTTGCGCCAGCCTTTCAAAGGGCGATTGATTCAGGGCTGCCGGCTGTAATTGAAGTTGCAGTCAATCCCAAGATTCTATCTGTAGGCCAAGACAAGAAGGAAGTACACCAAAATCTATTGTCCAACAAATAGTTGTGGGGCATATATACTTTGACATTGTTTTTGCATTAGAAGTTAGTAGGAATAATAAAAGATTCTGGGGAGGTTTCACAGATGTTAAAACCATATTTAGTTGTGGAATGGAATGATACGGAAACAGATGCTAAAGGTTGGCTGGTCGTGCATAACTTTGTTAAAGGCTACGCAGGCGGCGGTACAAGAATGCATCCAACTGTCACAAAAGAAGAGGTCGAAAGGTTAGCTGAGGCGATGGCTTATAAGTATGTAGCCGGTGAATCTGAGACGACTGGCGCATGTAAAGCGGGTATTGCCTATGACTATAAAGCGCCAGACGCGTATGCAGTATTAAGAAGATTTCTAATTGCGATGATGCCTTATATAGACATCGGGGTATCTTTAGGCAGTGATTTAGGTACCAAATATGAAGATGTGCTCAAAATATTTAATGAATTTGGTATTGATATCCCTCTTACGAAATCAATGAAGCAGAATCCGAATGTTCTACAAGGGATAAAGGACTTTGATGCACTGTTGAAAACAAAAATTGACGGGTTGTTTTTAAACGATGTTGTAACAGGCTATGGTGTAGCATTTTCGGCAGATGAGGCTTGGAAATTTAAAAGCGGAAAGGGTGGAGCGAGAGTTGTCATTCAAGGATTCGGCTGTGTAGGGGCAAGCTGCGCATTGAAAATGTCCCAGTTAGGTTATAAAGTTGTTGGAATTTCTGATGCAACCCTTTTGGTAACGTGTGAAGAAGGATTAGATGTCCAAAAGCTTATTGATCATAAGAATATGTACGGAGAAATGGATAAAGCCTTTTTTGAACCGCATTATGATGTAAGGCCGAACACGGAATGGCTCGATATAGATTGCGACATTTTAATTCCGTGCGCACTAGAGGATGTCATCCACATATCCAATGCTCAAAGCGTAAAAGCAAGCTTAATTGTGGAAGCGGCAAACATTCCCATTTCTTTTGAGGGAGACGAAATCATAAAACAAAGAGGAATTGATGTTGTCAATGATTTCGTTGCCAACCTGGGGGCGGTAAGATTTTATGATGCGGTTATTTTCGGACTAGTTAAACCAAATCCGCAAGCTGTCGTTGATGATATCGAAAAACTATGCAGGAAAAATACGTTTCAGTTGTTTACAGAAGCAAAAAACCAAAATAAATATCAAAGAGAAGTAGCTTATGAAATATTTAAACCGACAATCAGTGACTTGCTAGAGTATGCTGAACCTTCCGAAGCGTTATCTGCACAATAATAATGCGGTTTAACTTCAGAATAATGGGAACTCTCGTTATCTTGTGTTAATCATAAAAATTTATAGAGCAGTTTATCGATTAGAAACGGGGGGGAATTCATGCAAACAGTACATGAAAATCAGCCAAAAGAATTACAGCGTTCGATGAAGAGCAGACATTTATTCATGCTCTCCTTAGGTGGGGTTATTGGAACAGGTCTTTTCCTGGGATCAGGTTATGCGATCGGTGAAGCCGGACCCGCAGGAGCGATTATTGCCTATTTGTTCGGTGGTTTATTAATGTACTTGGCGATGATTTGTCTCGGTGAATTATCGGTAGTGATGCCGGTGTCCGGTTCCTTTCAGGTCCATGCAACGAAATTTATTGGACCCGCCACTGGATTTGTCATTGGCTGGATTTACTGGCTGAGTTGGGCTCTATACGTAGGCTTAGAATTTGTAGCGGCTGGTTTACTCATGGCTAGATGGTTTCCTGATATACCAGTATGGGTATGGTGTATGATATTTACCGTACTTTTGTTCACTATAAATGCCTTAACAACGAGAAGTTTCGCTGAGACTGAGTACTGGTTCTCAGGGATTAAAGTACTTGCTGTTATTCTATTCATCATTATCGGTGCGGCAGCGATGTTTGGATTGATTCATATGGATGCACAACCTGCTCCGTTTTTATCTAATTTTATGGGTGATGGACTATTTCCTACAGGATTCACGGGTGTGTTTATATCGATGATGACGGTCGTATACGCATTCCAGGGATCAGAAATCATGGGGGTTGCAGCAGGCGAGACGGAAAACCCGCAAAAAAGTATTCCAAGAGCGATTCGAAACATTGTAATACGTGTGCTGCTTTTCTATGTTCTAGCAATCTTTGTTCTATCGGCAATCGTTCCGTGGCAAGAAGCTGGGGTGCTGGAAAGCCCATTTGTTACCGTGTTTGAAATGGTAGGCATTCCTTATGCGGCTGACATTATGAATTTCGTAATTTTGACGGCGGTCCTCTCTGTAGGGAACACGGGTCTGTTTGCTTGTACCAGGATCCTTTTCTCCCTTTCTCAAAACGGAATGGCGCATCCCTTATTTGGAAAGTTAAATCGACGCGGTGTACCATTTAATGCCTTACTCGTCACCTTGGTCTTTGCCTTACTGTCTTTACTTACAAGTGTAGTAGCAGAAGAAACGCTATTTGTTGTGCTACTTTCTATAAGCGGGGTTGGAGGGGTACTTACCTGGATGGCGATTGCGTTCGCACAGTACAGATTCCGTAAGCAATATATCAGAGAAGGAGGAAAGGTTGAAAATCTTAAGTTTAGAGTACCTTTCTTCCCGTTTGCCCCGATTCTCTGCATCCTTATGTGTCTAGGAATTTTCATATTCACCGCTTATGATTCGACACAGCGTAATTCGTTGTATTGGGGGGGAGGTTTCGTCGTTGCTTGTTATATATTTTACTATTTTAGATATGCGAGAAGAAAAGTAAAAGTGGGGGTGCCAGCCTTAACAAATGATCAGCCCAATGATTTTGTTCAATAGAGGTTCCCGAATGCAGGAATCGTTGAAGGATCCATTTAGAAGATCCCGGTTATAAGCAAAAATGTAAATTAGAAGTAGAAAAATAGAATACGGAGGAAATATTATGCGTTACTTAAATTATATTAACGGAAAATGGCAAGAACCAACTACAGGGGAGTATAAGGAAAACCTTAGTCCCCATAATGGAGAAAATTTAGGGGAATTCCCATCCAGTGCGGCCGCAGATTTGCATGATGCAGTGGCTGCCGCAAAAAATTCATTTCCTGCCTGGAAAAAACTATCGTTTCAGCAAAGGGCTTCATATTTACAGAAAGCAGCAGATATTTTGAAAAAGAATATGCAGGAAGTGGGGCGGGATTTGATAAAGGAAGAAGGAAAAACATTTCTGGAAGGGATGGGGGAAGCCAATCGAGCTGCCAGCATTCTTGAATATTATGCTGCTGAAGCCCGGCAGCCACTTGGAGAAGTGATTCCTTCAGCGAATGCCAATACATTTTTGTACACAACCCGTACTCCGCTCGGTCCGGTGGGGTTGATTACACCATGGAACTTTCCAATAGCCATCCCTGTGTGGAAATTGGCGCCTGCCCTGATTTACGGGAATACAGTCGTGATTAAACCGGCCGATTTAACACCTAAGTCGGTCTATCATGTGCTAAAAGCATTTGATGAGGCTGGTCTTCCGGCTGGAGTCATTAATTGTGTATTCGGAAGGGGTTCCGTAATTGGTGCTGCATTAGTGGAACATCCTGATGTGAAGGCTATATCTTTTACCGGTTCGAATCAAGTAGGTCAGCAAATTCAAAAACAGGCGATTGAACATGGGAAGAAAGTGCAAACGGAAATGGGAGGGAAAAACCCGCTCGTCGTACTAGCCGATGCTGATCTAGAAAAAGCAGTGGAAATTGCTGTAGGCGGAGCCTTTAAGTCCACAGGGCAAAAATGCACAGCCACTAGCAGGGTGATTGTCGAAGAAGGAATATATGAAGCATTCCGTGACCGTCTTGTCGCCCGGACGAAAGAATTAAAAGTGGGCGACCCGCTCAACGAAGAAACATATATTGGTCCCGCTGTATCTAAATCACAACGCGATGGCGTGCTTGAGATGATTGATGCTGGGAAATCAGAAGCAACGCTATTGTGTGGAGGAGAGATTCCGACTGAAGAGGAATTGACGAACGGATATTATGTCCGACCAGCTATCTTTGAAAATGTTGCTCAGTATGCCCGCATTGCACGTGAAGAAATCTTTGGACCAGTGATCGCCCTGTTTAAGGCAGGAAATTATGAGGAAGCAGTCAAGATGGCGAATGATACAGAGTATGGATTGAGCGCAGCGATTTGCACGAATAATTTAACGGCGGCTCAAAGGTTTATTGAAGATGTCGAAGTGGGTCTTGTCCATGTCAATTCGGAAACAGCAGGAACTGAACCGCAAATGCCATTTGGCGGATGTAAAAATTCAAGTGCAGGCAGCCGTGAACAAGGGAAGAGTGCCGTTGAATTTTATACAGAAGTTAAGACAGTCTATATGGATCGGATATAACAACATTTTGTACCAGGTGTTTTTTAAACTTTTAAATTAGAACATAATTCAGGAGGGATTTTCAATATGTCCACTAAAGAAAATGTACAGTTCAGCCCTACACTCCCTTATTCGCGGTATGTCGATCCAGAAGTATTCAATGAAGAAAGGAAAAAAATTTTTAGAAAGAGCTGGATATTAGCAGGACATGCAAGCCAAGTTGAAAAAGTGGGCGATTTCATGACATTGGATATTGCCGGAGAGCCTATTATCGTTTCTCACGGTACCGATGGGGAACTGCGTGCTTTCTATAATATTTGCCCTCATCGTGGAATGAAAGTAGAAAACTCCGATAAAGGAAATAAAAAAATTTTACAATGCGGATATCATGGATGGACGTTCAAATTAGATGGAAGTGTAAATAGAGCTCCTAATTTTAAAACGAATGAATTGGGCATACACAGCTGTATGAAATCCATACGTTTAGAAGTCCAGAATGCTATGATTTTTGTCAATCTAGACAAAAATGCACCTTCCATGGCAGAAGCATATCAGGAATTTTTAGAGGAAATGAAAGAGTATCCCTTCTTTGATTCACTGAAACTAGTTAGGGAAACCCGCCGTGAAGTTAAAGCTAATTGGAAAGCTGTTGTTGACAATTACCTTGAATGTGATCATTGTTCCATCGCTCATCCTGGTTTTGCGAAATCTTTTGATTTATCAAACTTTTGCACAACGACACACGACAAATTCACCTATCAATATATGACGGTAAGCAAGAATGGTGAGGGTGACCAAGCACGTTTTTATTGGGTTTGGCCAAATATGATGATTAACGTTTATCCAGGAGATGGGAATGTGAATACCATTCAAGTAATTCCTGTTGATGCTGAGACGTCGTTAGGTATTTATCGTGATTACTCCCTCGATGAAAAAACAACCATAGAAAAAGAAGAATACTTTAAATTTGTCGATCAAGTACGGCAGGAAGATTATGAACTGGTGGAAAAATTGCAAAAAGGATTAAGTTCCGAGGCATTTACAAATGGTATTTTTTCTCCAACTGAACATGCTGCAGTTTATTTCCATGAACTTATTAATAAGAACCTCCAGAACTAACTACTGAGCTGGCAATTGAAATCCGCTTAAAGAAGAATCGTTCATAGTGAATTTGTTAATGTATTAGCCCTTAAATAACCAACCAGTATACCGGAGTATACTGGTTGGTTGTTTTATTTGTGATGACTTTTTTGGACGACCGATAAAGTTATGAAATTTGCGAACTGCCTTTTATTCATTCCGGGTGTGAGGATTGGTTCTTCCATTGTTGTTCTTCAGCAAGAAACTCAAAAAAAACATTCATGGCAGTAAGCGGATGCTCATTTATTCTCTTAAAGTAGTTACTTTTTCTGGCATCTGTTAAATAGCCGCTTTTTTTGATTCTTTCCAACATATATTTTTGACTCATTTTCACTATTTCTCTTTGGTTGTGTTTGTTTTCTTTTAATAAGGCAAATCCTACAGCTCCCACCAATGCATAGATTCCAAGTGCGATTTTCGAGATGGGTAAAGATTCGTTCTTAAATAAAAGAAAAAAAAGATTAATGATGGAAAAGCCTATCATCACCGTCGAAAAAAAACCGTATTTCATATTTTTCTTCAACAAGGGGGACAATGTTGATTGAAGTTGTTCGAGTTCGGCTTGCATGAAGCCAGGTATATTATTTATTTTGATATTCATTGTTTCCTCCTTATTATCTTGGATGAACCCAATAAGTATATGGCACTAAAAAAAATGTACCTATTTAATGAAACAGGAAAAGGAACCTGATAATATATATCTTATCGTTTGGAAACGTGTTTGTCATTTAATATACCCCATGAACTTTTTTGGGGAAAGTAACGAAATTGATGTATGTGGGTGATGAATGAAATGCCTAATTATATGTGTTGAACTAACTCAGATAGACAGCGTTCTTGCAGTATGAGGATGCCAAATAAAGATCATTTGCCTTAATATTTTAGTAATGGTATAAATGATGAATGGATTATGGTAAAATGGTCCTTAAATGGAAGTCATTCTTTTCGTTTTTTCATCATTAATCGTTATGGATGGCCACTCTGCGCCTTTTTTTGTCATAAATACGTGACTATTGTGGTATTTTGTTCTTTTAAATCGAGTTTTGGAACGAATCAATATATAATTAGAAAGCGAGATATTAGATTCAAAGATTAAGGAGGGACATAGAATGATGGAATGGGCTCTGATCATTTTGTTTGCTGCAGCAGTATTACTGTTCATTTTATCGTTTATTAAAAAGGATTCTGTAAAAGTGGACAGTCAATTGGAACAGGTTGCTATCACTTTTGGAGATGAAATGAATGTATTACAGGAAAAAATCAGGAACATCGAGATAGATGCTGAAATTACGGTGCAAGAGGCAGGCGTTCTAGCAATGTCTTCCGAAACGCGAATCTTGTTGCGTGAAGTGCTCGACCTACATAAGCGAGGCTATTCATTTGAAAGCATCGCACTGAAGACAAAACAGCCGGAAGATGAAATAGAACGCATGCTTACTCCTTACATAAAAACGAAAAATGAAAGGAGAACTGTGGCCAATGACATCTAAATCAATGCGCAGCTTTGCCGGAGGCATTGTTGTTGCGGCAGGATTGTGCGGTGCAGTGTACTTCTTTGGTCCAAGTGAAGCGACCGGCACATCGGAGAAACTATCAGAAGATGAGATGAAAGAAACTCTGGTTTCTGAAGGGTATGTCATACACTCAGAAAAAGAATGGGAAGATCAGATTGCTGAAGCAAAGTCAATTAAAGATAAAGCGGAAGCTGAAAAAGAAAATGTAAAAGAACCAACAGAGAAAGTCATATACCGTACAGTTCTGAGAGTGTCTAAAGGCTCGACAAGCATCGATGTTGGTAAGACCCTTCAAAAAGCAAAAGTCATTAAGAATGCCAATGATTTTTCTAACGCGGTTGAAAAGAAAGGCAAGGCCAACGGATTACGACCTGGAACGTATGTGGTAGATAGTGCGATGACGACGGAAAAAATAATTTCCATCATATTTAAATGAAAATAAAAACGACCATCGATAAGATGGTCGTTTTTGTTTGTCAAAAGGGTGTCAGGAATGGTTGCATCCCGAACCCTTTTCGTTTTATATGGAATGAAATCTCATTAGATTGAAGAAATTTGCGGCACTCCTGCCGAATAACTGGCTAGCCGTGACCCCGCTAGATGTTTACGGCGAGTTGTCTTGGCAGGCAGTGGGCGGTAAGGGAGCGGATTTCTGAACTCAACTGGAACGTTTTTTCATGTTTTCTTTAACTTATTCTTTGTCCGCACTCCGGCCCACACTGCAATGATAAGTCCTCCAATAGTATCCGCGATTAAATCTATCATTGTATCTTTATTCCCTCCGCCTTGTAGTGTCATTCCGAATAATTGATCAGAACTGAATTCGTAGATCTCCCATATGACACCCCCAAGTGCTGAGAAAGAGAGGGTAAACAAAAAGACAAACCAAGGGGATATCTCTTTGCCTGCATTTCTGTATACCAGTCGTTCATATAAAGCAATACCCGTAAAAGCTAGAAGGGAACCGCTTAGTAAATGTAATAATGTGTCCCACCACCCCAGTCCATACCAACCTAAAATAGAACCTAAAAATTGTGAACCGAATAAGAAGATTAAATAGGAAATGATAATGGGCAGGTTGAATTGAAGCTTGGTAAATAGGGCCAGTAAAAGGGGAATTGCCCCGCATACCACACCGCCTATCGAAACCAGTGATTTGAAAGTTTCATCGGCTGAATAGAAAAAAATAGATAAAGCAGCCATGAAAAGGACATACACTAAACTTAATGAAATAACTAGCTTACGATTCATATGATTACCTCAACAAATTATCAAAATTTTATTTTTTGTACACTAGAATAAATGGAAATAAGAAGACCACCAGTAAGACCGAAAATCAGATCGTACATGGTATCTTTATTCCCTCCTCGCTGCATAGTTTGAGTAAAAGTCTGGTCTCCTGCGAACTCATAGATTTCCCAAAGAACAGAGGCAGTGACTGAAAGCGAGAGAACAAATAGAAAGATGACCCACCTTGAAACATCTTTTCTCGCCGATTGAGGGATGAAAAATTTATAGAGAGCAATTCCAACAAAACCTATAAAAATGCCCTTGTAGAAATGAAGGGTAGAGTCCCACCACTTAAAATCCACATAAAAATTTGCGATTGACCCTAAAAATGTCGTACAGAAAACAAAAACATAATAACCAATAATGATCGGAATGTTAAAGGGATTACGTTTAACAAATAATAATGAAATAGGCAAGGCACTTACCAATATTCCCCCAAGAGCTACCATCCATCGGGAAGAATCATCTTTAATGAGGTAAAAGATGAGTAAAACAGTCATAAATACTACAAAGACTAAACTAAGAATAATGATTATTTTATGTTTCAACATACCACCCCATTCATAACATTCATTGGATCATATCCTATTGTATTCAACCCAAATTCAACCGTGAATATGGATTTTATATCGAAGTTCTAGCATATTTTTACGATGATCTTTATATGCCGCCAACTCGCATTATTTAATCATTTTGGCTACCTAAGCGTTTATGGGCTTAATAGTGGCCCAAAAACCAAGATATCCAGAATTAAAATGATTCCTCTGATCAATGTCCAGTATAAAAAGCTATTTCTCCTTCTATTCTTTTAGTGAACTTTAAGGGGGAAATCATTAAAAAATTTAATGATTTTGGTAAAACGCTCCAATGTTAGCTAGGTGTTTTGTATATTACTTGATTAATGAAAGAATTTTTTAATTTAGTAAGTAATATTAAAAGGGATATGAAGAAAATTTCCAACGTTCGTGTAACAGTTTCAATACCAAAGCGAACGTTCAAGACAACACTACAGCTAACAAAATCAGCTAAAGGAGAAGGGGAATGTAAAATAACCGTTCCAACTAAATACAAATGATTAACAGTTGAAGCGTTCAGGTATTCACCTTTTTGCTTTCTTAATACTTCTTATTTTTGGCCATTCATGTTCAAGTTATTCATATAGATAAATTAATTTGAATGGTCACTGTCATCATTGGTGCTAAATTACCCATTATCAACGGTTTAAAGTTCCCCAAAAATAACAGATAATCATCTCTTCACTTAATAGAGTTGGAGCGTTTGAGACGATGCTGAAGACTGGGGAATTTTTTATGATTAGAGAATTACATCAAAAAGGATGAACAAAAACAGCTATTGCCGAGGAAACGGGGTTTGATCACAAAACAGTCAGTAAATACATAAAGGAAAATCAAGTACTTCAATCAACTATGTGAAAGGGTAGGGAGAGTAAATTCGGAACATTTAAGAGCCTTATGCTCTGCAAAGAATTCAAGAAGGAACGACAAATAGTATGGTTCTTTTTGAAGAAATTCAGACTTTGGGTTATGGGGGGAAAACAACGATTCTTCGAGAGTTTGTTAAACCCCTATCGGGCTCAGCCGAAAAAACAAGTCCACCGGGAAAGCAAGCTCAGATGGATTGGGCGGAAGTAGGAATATATGAGGTGAATGGTAAACTCCAAAAATTGCATTCATCATGATTTTAAGTTATTCCAAATGAAATAGGTGGAGTTTCCAACGGATATGAAATGCCATATGAATGCCTTTCCCTACTTTAAATGGGCTGCCGGAACAAGATCTCCTACGACAAGATGAAAACAGCCGTATCGTCCTCTAATAAATCATTTATTGAATGGGGAAAAGTAAGCCGGTATTGACAAAGCACACTAGTGAATGAGTAAAAGCTCTTGTCAAAATCAATTCTATGACTACTTTTAATATTTAACTTTTGTCTTTTTAAATAATATGCCTGCGTTACAAATAGGTTTCATTTCTATTAATATGCTTTCTATTCTATTGCCCTCTTGGATTGTTAAATTTCCCTTCATGTTTTGATGACTTCTCCTTCTTTGAAAAATAGCTATCTTCACGATGCAGCCCAGCGACTTCTCGTTTTTTTATCAAATATGCGTTCCCTATATTAATAACTAGAGGGT
>NZ_JANZMJ010000109.1:0-592 GCF_025175645.1 Peribacillus aracenensis | reverse complement strand
CAGTTCCCCGGGTCTGCCTTCAGTACCCTATGTATTCAGGTAAAGATACTGTTCCATTACGAACAGTGGGTTTCCCCATTCGGAAATCTCCGGATCAAAGCTTACTTACAGCTCCCCGAAGCATATCGGTGTTAGTCCCGTCCTTCATCGGCTCCTAGTGCCAAGGCATCCACCGTGCGCCCTTTCTAACTTAACCGTTAAAAAAGATCTTACAGATGCTTTGAAAAAAATTAATTGCCTTCTATCTATTATCTAGTTTTCAAGGAACAATGCAGAAAGAATGTCATCACATCGTGATGCTTGACTTTCCTATTTGAATGAATTACTCATTCAAAACTGAACAAAACAAAAGCGCTCTCGTAATTATCCTTAGAAAGGAGGTGATCCAGCCGCACCTTCCGATACGGCTACCTTGTTACGACTTCACCCCAATCATCTGTCCCACCTTAGGCGGCTGGCTCCATGAAGGTTACCTCACCGACTTCGGGTGTTACAAACTCTCGTGGTGTGACGGGCGGTGTGTACAAGGCCCGGGAACGTATTCACCGCGGCATGCTGATCCGCGATTACTAGCGATTCCGGCTTCATGCAG
>NZ_JANZMJ010000108.1:0-628 GCF_025175645.1 Peribacillus aracenensis | reverse complement strand
AGCTTGTGGTTGGTATTTTCTTGTTCTGATGCGCTGACGCAGTTCATCTTTGTTCTCTTTCAGGTATTGCTTTAGTCCGTCGACTGTTACTCCGTCGACCCCACTTGCACCTTTATTTTTATAGACACGTATGTAGGCTTCGTTCATATTTTTATTACTTAGGATTTGTTCTAAAAGTTCCACACTCGTCTCTCCTTTCCTCTCACGTAGTAAGTGATATCTCCATTTAGGTTATTATTTGAGGTACGCTCATACTTTCACCATTAACACATTCGGAGTTCGTCACTTACGCATTCGTGGCGTTGAAACACTATAAATTGTTCAGCCCTTCATGAAATTATTTCATTACTATGGCTTCTGCTGACTTCTTGCGACTAACCTTTTTCGACTGTACTTCTGTATATCCGCAAGACCTCCCAGGGTAAGACACCTATCTTTCCTCTTTTACTCGCCTGATTTACTCTATAAAGTTACGCACATCTTTTGGACTTTAACTTGTCTTGGAGTTTAATCCCTTTATAGAGCCTTAGTATCAGATTCCTGTTCGTCGAGCCAAGATTTTATTCCACGCTTCCTCCAGCCCTTACCTCACGATAAGTACCTTGCGCTTCCTTAGTGGTTGGTCGAT
>NZ_JANZMJ010000107.1:0-639 GCF_025175645.1 Peribacillus aracenensis | reverse complement strand
TCCACTATTAAGTAATATAATGTTAAACGAACTTGATAAGGAACTGGAGAAAAGAGGACTAAGGTTCGTGAGGTACGCTGATGATGCCCTTATCTTTGTGAAAAGTGAAAAGGCAGCGAACCGAGTAATGAGCACAATCGTGAGATTTATAGAAGAGAAATTAGGCCTGATAGTCAACGTAGAGAAGAGTAGAATCTCACGTCCAAAAGAGTTGAAATTCTTAGGATTTGGGTATTATTACGACACTATAACAACCACTACAAAGTGAAACCTCATCCAAGTTCTGTACAGAAGTTTCAAAGGAAACTTCGACAACTGACAAAGCGAAATTGGAATGTTCCACTAGACTACCGAATATTGAAATTGAACCAAGTAATAGTTGGATGGGTAAACTACTTCAGAGTGGCAAACATGAAAAAAACGACGGAACGAATAGACACAAAGCTTCGCTCTAGAATTAGGGTCATCATATGGAAACAATGGAAAGTAGCGAAGAAACAAATTAAATCGCTTATTCAACTAGGAATTCCGGAGGAAGAAGCGAAAGGATTAACCTACTGTCGAAAAGGTTACCGATTCATAGGAGTATCCAAAGTCGTCCAAAGAGCAATCTCAAACAAAAGACTAAAGCAGAGGGGA
>NZ_JANZMJ010000106.1:0-658 GCF_025175645.1 Peribacillus aracenensis | reverse complement strand
TACTCGGTTCGCTGCCTTTTCACTTTTCACAAAGATAAGGGCATCATCAGCGTACCTCACGAACCTTAGTCCTCTTTTCTCCAGTTCCTTATCAAGTTCGTTTAACATTATATTACTTAATAGTGGAGTGAGGTTGCCTCCTTGCGGAGTACCGACAGGTGTGTCTTCATATTTTCCATTCACCATGACTCCACTGACTAAGTATTTTCTGATTAACGAGATGACATTTCCGTCTTTTATTGTGTTGGATATGATTCTCATGAGTTTATCGTGATGGACGGTATCGAAGAATCTTTCAAGATCAATGTCGACTACCCAATCATGTTCATCATTCAGAAACTCCAGGTTTTTAATTATCGCCATTTCACAACTTCTTTTTGGTCTGAAACCGTAACTGAATTCACTGAATTGCTTTTCAAATAGTGGACTGAGAACTTGATGAATGGCTTGTTGAACGACTCTATCCACTACTGTTGGTATTCCCAATTTGCGCATCTTTCCATTTTCTTGTGGGATCTCCACTCTTAAGGTAGCTTGTGGTTGGTATTTTCTTGTTCTGATGCGCTGACGCAGTTCATCTTTGTTCTCTTTCAGGTATTGCTTTAGTTCGTCGACCGTTACTCCGTCGACCCCACTTGCACCTTTATTTTTATAGACA
>NZ_JANZMJ010000105.1:0-711 GCF_025175645.1 Peribacillus aracenensis | reverse complement strand
TGACGTACTATAACAATTTCAGATATCAATGGAACTTAAAGAAGATGACTCCTGTTCAATACAGAAATCACCTTCTCAAAGTGGCATGACCTTTTTTAAAAATGTCCTTTACATAGGGTACAGTTTAAAAACTGGCTAACCTTATAATACGAACGCACCCGTTAGTTTAAGTAGATTTCTTCACAAACTTTTTAGTATTTCAGTTAATACTGGACAGGAATGCTGCCCCGTTAGTTTACCCATTTATGAATTTCCCTAATGAATAAACCAATAAAATTAATAATTGATAAAGAGTAAAGGGGATTAGTGTAAGGAATGGGATGTACTTCATCTTATGTTGTTCTTTCCTTATCACAGCGATAATCGTACATATAATAGAAACACCATACAGGCTAAAACTACTAATTAGTAATATATCACTAAACTTAATTATTTCAATTGCAGCAAATAAAAGTAATGGAGCCATAACTCCAACTATGGCTGACGTAAAACTAAACATATTTTTCTTCATTTCAATTTCCATCCTCAATTCATTTGATAATGGTGGTGGCAGCCACACATCTTGAACTAAACCAGCTAATAGAATGTCAATATCTTTCTCTAATATTTTCATTTCCCTTATGATATACTATTTTTGGCCATGCCAAATAACCCTCCAAAACCCTTTTGGAAGGATTTTTCTCTGTTTCACAAAACCGTTAATCAGGCTAA
>NZ_JANZMJ010000104.1:0-764 GCF_025175645.1 Peribacillus aracenensis | reverse complement strand
CGTAATGTTAATCCCGCTAGTTTAATCAATTGGCGTGGATTTTCATAAAGTGAAAAGCTTCCAACTTCTGAAAGCAAATCAACAATGGTTGCATCTCCTAATCCAGGAACTGAAGCCAGTAGCTCATATTCCATAGTTGTTTGGGCCATTTCGGATAATTGACTATTCACAGATTCAATTTCGTTTTCTAGTAAGCGATACTGACGCAGGAGCGTGGCAATTTCATGTCGGGCCATCTTTGTCCCTTCTGTCAGTCCAATTGAGTTCGTCGCTGCTTCAATGAGTAGCTTTGCTTTTGGTAGCTGTGGGGCTCTCATTCCCTTTACCTTACGGTAAAGAAAGACAAGCTCCTCAGCACTTTTTCCATCGATATCCTGTGGCAACGGAGTCATTTCCAATGTAGCTAGAGCCATCTTTCCGAAAGCCGGAAAGACTTGAGTAAACTCGGGAAAATAACGATCAAGCCAACGAATGATTCGGTTTTTAATACTCGCTAAATCTTCCGTTAACTTTGAACGAAGAGTAGATCCGATACGAAGTTCTGCTTCAACTTCTTTTAATAAACGTGGATAGCTAAAACGCCCATCTTTCAATAAACGAGCGATGACTAATGCATCTTTTTTATCGTTCTTTGTCGGTAAATTATCGTCTAGTTCCTTCGATCGTTTGACATGCATTGGATTCACCATGACTAGTGGGATACCGTAATGATCTAAGAAATTAGCTAAGTTCATCCAGTAGTGGCCTGTTGGCTCAATTCCAAC
>NZ_JANZMJ010000102.1:0-999 GCF_025175645.1 Peribacillus aracenensis | reverse complement strand
ATGAGCTACTGGCTTCAGTTCCTGGATTAGGAGATGCAACCATTGTTGATTTGCTTTCAGAAGTTGGAAGCTTTTCACTTTATGAAAATCCACGCCAATTGATTAAACTAGCGGGATTAACATTACGTGAAAACTCATCTGGTCAACATAAGGGACAAAAACATATCTCCAAACGAGGAAGAAAGCGACTTAGATATATTCTTTTCAAAGTAATAGTACCACTCATTCGTCACAACAACGGGTTTAAACAGCTTCATGAATATTACACAACACGCAAACAAAATCCCTTGCGCGGAAAGCAATCGATGGTGGTACTCTGCGGTAAATTGTTGAAAGTATTGCATGGTATTTGTAAAAAGAAAGTCCATTTTAATGAGCAGAATATGATAAAGGATCTCTACTGCCTCTCAGAGGCAGCGTAAGCATTTCTAACTATCGATTTATAACAAGAAGGATGACAAGGAGAAGCCAGCAACATTACTAAACTAAGACCAAGAGACCCGGGGCAGCTTAGCAGGCCTCTGCCTTATGAATAGACCGAACGAAGGAATGTAAGCGCAAATGACGCTAAGAGACATAGGAGGGTACGTCATCATAAGTTTCGCAGAGATCTATTGTGCATCACATAGTGGAGAAAATAGCTAATGATTTCCATTAGTTTTAGCGAAGCGTACGCTCAATTTACTAATAAAAACCAGAATTTCAATACTCTGTTTAAAAATAGATTAAAAAAATAAATTCCCTAATATACCGAGTGGTGCAAACCGTTGATACATTAATGTTTATAGAGGGAGTTTAGTTGAAGAAGGATTTGCATCCGAAGTTAAATAATAACTAATGAAATACATTTTTTACTAGGAGTAATTTTAAAGTGTGGAGTTAGTATAGTTTCATGGACACATTTTAGTTAAGTCCTTACAATGATTTTTGAGAGGATGTGTCCGTCTTGGAACGTAAGAATACAGGTAAAAAATATAATAATGAATTCAAGAAGACTAT
>NZ_JANZMJ010000101.1:0-1000 GCF_025175645.1 Peribacillus aracenensis | reverse complement strand
TCTCAATTTAGTAATAAAAACCAGAATTTCAATACTCTGTTTAAAAGTAGGATAAAAAAATAATTCGCCTAATACACCGAGTGGTGCAAACCGTTGATACATCAATGTTCATAGAGGGAGGTTAGTTCAACAAGGAAATTTATGGGGAATTGTAGAATATTTAAATGCAGTCCATTATATCGGTTTTTCAGCCTATGTACCCAATATGTTAGGAGTGATTACGATTGCTATACCCTGATTGTCCAGTTATCATCAGAACAGTAGAGGTTGGCGGACTTACGAAATCGCAGCTTATCCAGAAATTACAACAATACTCTATCTTGATGAATGAGTATGGAGAGAGGCTACTAGCTGATGATAAATTTACGACTTCTGATAAAAAGTACAGCCTTCAGACCGTTGAACTAACCGTAGGCGACCTTGGCTTTCCTGATGGAGCTACTACGGCTCAGATCTTTAAAAAAGCGAGCGAACTTGGTTTGGAATTGTGTCCCCTTGAGCTGGGACCTCACCTAAGACTGGGGTATCGGGATCAGCCTGAAGGTTATTTGGGGAATCCTTTACATCGACATCAAGCTCCATCAGGTTCCATCACAATAGCGTCGGAGATACTAACTGAAGACGATGATTTTCCGAGAGGATTTTATCTTAGACGAATTAACGGCGTGTTGTGGCTGCGAGGATACCTTGCTGATCATCTGCACGTTTGGAATCCTGATGATCATTTTATTTTTTGTCAAAAATGACAGCTAACAAGACAAACCAGCCTAAGTCATTTTACGAAAAACTTTCTCTAACAATTTTCTACCTTATCACCTTATCGTTACTAGCAGAGCGTTACCTTCTAAGCTATGTTCTGACCCACTTTTGTTCAACTGATATGAACGAAACTGTCAACCCACCACACCCAAATGTTTTTAAATGGTGTTTCATTCAGCTATGAATAGAGTTATTCCTTGTTCAACTTATAAACCAAATATCCTTTCGGATTTAGCTTGTC
>NZ_JANZMJ010000100.1:0-1088 GCF_025175645.1 Peribacillus aracenensis | reverse complement strand
ATGGCGTATCAGAAGTTACTATTTATAAATGGGTTAAAGAATTTACTCCTATCGGTTTAGGAGAAGAGTCCATGACCCCAAAGGAATTAGCCGCCATACAGAAGGAAAACCTTCGGTTAAAGCAGGAAGTTGAAATTTTAAAAAAGGCTATGGCCATATTCGCGAAAAAGTAACCGAGACAGATCTTACTGAATTTATCGAGGAACACAAGAATCTATACCCCGTACAGAAAATGTGTGAAATATTAGAAATCCCAAGAAGCAGCCATTATCAGTCTCTTCAACTTGTCGTATCAAATCGTGAACAGGAAAACCAAGAACTCACGAAGGAAATTCATCTGATTTACCTGGAAAGCAAGGGACGATATGGGGCTCCAAAGATTCATGAAAGCTTATTAACTAGAGGGTTTTCCCTGAGTCTAAAGCGTGTTCAACGTTTAATGAGCAAGGCAAGAATTCGTTCTATTACTAAGAAGAAATACCGTCCCTATCCATCTAAAGAAAAGGTTATTCAATTGGATAATTTGCTAAAACGAGACTTCACTACTCAGACCATTAATGAGAAGTGGGTAGCAGATATTACGTATATCCACACGTTAAAAGACGGATGGTGTTATTTAGCTTCGGTATTGGACCTTCATTCTAAGAAAATAGTCGGGTATTCATTTTCTCGTTCAATGACGACAGAACTGGTCATAAAAGCTTTCAATAACGCACACCTATCACAAAAGCCCTCGGAGGGCTTAGTTCTTCATACAGATCTTGGCTCACAATATACAAGCAGCGAGTTTACTCAACATATCCAAAACCATCATATTAAGCAATCCTTTAGTCAGAAAGGTTGTCCGTATGATAATGCTTGTATTGAATCCTTTCATGCCCTATTAAAAAAGGAAGAAGTCAACCACGTACAATATCTAGACTATCAAACAGCTAAATTAGCAATGTTCCAATTTATTGAAGGTTGGTATAACCGAAAAAGAATTCACAGCAGCTTGGGCTATCAAACCCCACAAGCCATTGAAGATCGAATTAGGAATACAGCTTAAGATTTAACTTTTTAGTGTCCAAAATATTGACTCAAATCCA